>NZ_JBSFCF010000004.1:222336-334490 GCF_053593335.1 Streptomyces sp. NPDC002324 | reverse complement strand
CGCCCAAGGGCGAAGCCCTTGGGCGCGCCGGTCGAGAGCCGTCCGCCGCGGGACGGCGGTGGGCGGTTGTTCGAACCGTCGGCCCGTCGCTCTCCGCCTGCTCCTCGCCCCCGCCGTCAGATCCCCGCCGTCAGAACTCGCCGTCAGATCCCCGCGGTGAGATCCTCGCCGTCAGATCCCCGCGGCCAGATCCCCGCGGTCAGATCCCCGTTGTGGGATCCCCGCCGTCAGACCGTTCGCCAGGGCAGCTCCGCCGTCACCCGGGTCGGGCCGCCGGCAGGGGAGTCGACGACCATGATGCCGTCGACCGCCCCGATCCGCTCGGCAAGCCCCGCCAGGCCCGAGCCGCGCCCGGTGTCGGCGCCGCCCACGCCGTCGTCGGCGACCTGGAGCATCAGCCGGTTCTCGACCTTCCACACATCCACGGTCGCCCGCGAGGCCCCCGCGTGCTTGCTGACGTTCTGCAGCAGCTCGGAGACGGTGAAGTACGCGATGCCCTCGATCGCCGGCACCGGCCGTGCCGGGAGGTCCACGTCCACCATCACCGGCACCGCACACCGGGAGGCGACCGACGACAGCGCCGCGTCGAGCCCCCGGTCGGTCAGCACGGCCGGATGGATGCCTCGCGCGAGATCCCGCAGCTCCTGGAGCGCCGTCTTCACCTCACCGTGCGCCGAGTCCACCATCACCGCCGCCGCGCGGGGATCCTCGGCCAGCTTCTCCTTCGCCAGTCCCAGGTCCATGGCCAGCGCGACCAGCCGGGCCTGCGCACCGTCGTGCAGATCCCGCTCGATCCGCCGCAGGTCAGCGGCGGCCGTGTCGACGACGACCCCCCGGTCCGACTCCAGCTCCACGACCCGCGCGCCCAGCCGCGAGGGCCCGAGCAGCGCGCCCACCATCACCCGGTCGACCGTCGTCAGCCCGCGCACGATCCACGGCGAAGCCATCGTGAAGAGCAGTCCGACCAGCGCGGTCACGGTCACCTCGAACGGGTTGTCGAGATACACGGAGTGCGTCTCGTCCCCGTACAGCTGCAACCCGTCCTGCCCGGCCCACACGGGGAACACCCAGAACCACAGGGGGTACGTCAGCAGCGCCCACCCGTACGTCCAGAAGGTCACCGCCACCACGAAGGAGAACACCGACCACGGGAACTGGATCACCGCGTACAACAGCTGCCGCCACGACGACCCGCTGCGCAGCACGGCGCCCATCCACGCCATCGCCCCGCGCCCCTTGGGCCGCAACGGCTCCGGCGCGCACACCTCCACCCCGAGCAACGCCCGCGCCCGCGCCCGCTCCAGCGCGCCGAACCCCCGGCACCCGGCGAGCCCCGCCGCCAGCACCGGGACCCCGAGGAACGTGATCAGCAGCCCCGCGCCGACCGACACCATCGTCACGGCGTACGTGAACAGCAGGATCCCGACGGGCAGCCCCAGCAGCACGTACCCGAACTCCCGCCAGCTGCGCGCCTCGATCGGCGCCCGCAGCCCGGCCGGCATCCGATGCCGCCGCTCCTCGCCCCAACTCCCGTACCCGTCCCCGTACTCCGAAGCCATCACCGTCGCCCGCCTTCGCTGATCCCGCACTCCCGATGTCGTACACCCACCCTGCTCGCCCCACACCTCCCGGACCATGGAGCGAGTCACCGTCTCGACAGGGGGGTTTTCCCCACCCCGCACAACCACACGAACCCCCCAACGCCCCACGCACGCACAGAACCCGCTACGGCGTGGAGGCGTGCTTGTCAGGGGCGCGGGGAACTGCGCGAACACCCCCACGCTCCGTCACCCGCGCACGCACAGGAACCCGCTACGGCGTGGAGGCATGCTTGTCGGGGGCGCGGGGAACGGCGCGAACACCCCCGCGCTCCGTCACCCGCGCACGCACAGAACCCGCTACGGCGTGGAGGCGTGCTTGTCGGGGGCGCGGGGAACTGCGCGATCACCCCCACGCTCCGTCGTCCGCGCACGCACAGGAACCCGCTACGGCGAGGGGGCGTGCTTGTCGGGGGCGCGGGGAACGGCGCGAACACCCCCACGCTCCGTCGTCCGCGCACGCACAGGAACCCGCTACGGCGAGGGGGCGTGCTTGTCAGGGGCGCGGGGAACTGCGCGATCACCTCAACGCTCCGCCACCCGCGCACGCACAGAATCCGCTACGGCGGGGAGGCGTGCTTGTCGGGGGCGCGGGGAACTGCGCGAACACCCCCCACAAACCCGATCCCCGCCCACCCACGCATAACCCCACGGCGACCAGGCAACAGCCCCACCACGAAAGACCCACACCCCCAGCCCCCGAACCACGTACCCCCCGCTCAACCGCCGGCGGCACCCCGTCCACGCCAAGGCAACTCCGCCGTCACAGTCGTAGGCCCCCCCACCGGCGACTCGATCACGAACACTCCATCCACCGCGTCGATCCGCTCCGCCAGCCCGGCGATCCCACTGCCCCCATCGAGCCGCGCACCCCCACGCCCGTCGTCCCACACCTGGATCAACAGCCGTTCGTCGGACCGCCACACATCCACCGAGGCAGCCCTCGCCCCACTGTGCTTACTGATGTTCTGCAGCAACTCGGACACGGTGAAGTACGCGATCCCCTCGATCGCGGCGGCAGGCCGCGCGGGCAGATCGACGCTCACCTTCACCGGCGCCGCACACCGCGAGGCGACCGACGACAGCGCCGCGTCGAGCCCCCGGTCCGTCAGCACCGCAGGATGAATCCCCCGCGCCAGATCCCGCAGCTCCTGCAACGCCAGCTTCACCTCACCATGCGCCTCCTCCACCATCGAGGCGGCCGCGTCGGGGTCCTCCAGCAGCTTCTCCTTGGCGAGCCCGAGCCCCATCGCCAGATTCACCAGCCGCGCCTGCGCCCCGTCGTGCAGGTCCCGCTCGATCCGCCGCATGTCGGCCGCGGCCGTGTCGACCACGACCCCCCGGTCGGACTCCAGCTCCGCGATCCGCCGCTCCAGCTCGTCGGACGGCGACAGCAGCGACCGCACCATCACCCGGTCCACGTTCGTCAGCCCCCGCACGATGTACGGCAGCACCGGCCACGCCACGAACAGCCCCGTGAGGGTGATGACGAACGTCGTCACGGCCCACGGCATCCGGATCAGCTCGTACAGCATCGAACGCCAGCCGACGGGATCCTTCACGCTCATCCACACCTGCGCGAAGAACCCCTCGTCCGCCCGCCGCCCGCTCCCCCGGAACGGCAGCGGACTCGGCTCGTCCACCCCCACCCGCAGCAGCGCCCGCGCCCGCATCCGCTCCAGCCGCCCCAGCTGCCGGGCCCCCATCAACGCGGCGGCGAGCAGCGGAAAACCGATCACGGTCAACGTCAGGAAGGCACTGGTGAACAGCACCGTCGTCACGTACACGAACCCGAGCAGCGCGAACGGCAGGTTCGCCAGCAGATGTGCGATCTCCCGCCACGTCTGCGCCCCGAAGGCGAACCGCGCCGGCGGCAGCGGCTCGGACGGCGTCTGACTGGAGGGCAGCGGGCGACCGTACGGCCGCCCGGAGCCGGAGGATGGGGATGCGGTCATGCCCACCACCCTGCCCGCCCGCGCCAGCCCCGCGCCATGAGGCGGACCGCCCCGGCCGCCCTGGGGAAAACCCCACCCCACCCCGTCCTGCCCCATGTCGCCCGCTCTCCTCTCGCCGCGCACCGCCCCGTCCCACCCACGCCGGACCGCCCTCGGGAGTGCCGACCTGTGACGGGCTGCTTACGGTCTCTTTAGCAGGGCCTAGACTCCCGTGCGTACAGATCGTCGAACAGCGAAGTACGTACGGCGTCCGCATCACGTACGTACGAATCGCCTGGCCAGGGAGCGAGGGACGGACGTGCCGGAACCGACCGTCGCCGTAGCGGCGCAGCCGACCGTCGCCGTAGCGGCGGACTACTTCCAGTCCTACTCGGTGGTCGGACTGCTCGCCGCCGTGGGCGTGCTCTTCGTCGCCGTCGCCTTCGGCGCGGGACGCCTGCTGCGGCCGGAGGTGCCCACCCGGGAGAAGCTCCTGACGTACGAGTGCGGCGTCGACCCCGTCGGCGAGGGCTGGGCCCACACCCAGGTCCGCTACTACGTCTACGCCTTCCTCTACGTCATCTTCGCCATCGACTCGATCTTCCTCTTCCCCTGGGCGACGGTCTTCGCGGACCCCGGCTACGGCGCGACGACCCTCGTCGAGATGTTCGTCTTCCTCGGTTTCCTCGCCGTGGGCCTGCTCTACGCATACAAGAAGGGCGTCCTGGCATGGACGTGACCCCAGAAACGAACGCGCGGCACACGCACCCGCCGCAGCCGGGCGCGTCGGAGCCGCTGGACACCCCGGCGCCCGTCCTCCTCCCGGAGCCGAAGCGGCTGGGCGCCCTCGCCCGTCTCGCCCCGGAGCCGATGAAGGTGATCCTCAACTGGGGCCGCCGCTACTCCCTCTGGGTCTTCAACTTCGGCCTCGCCTGCTGCGCGATCGAGTTCATCGCCGCATCCATGGCCCGCCACGACTTCATCCGTCTCGGCGTGATCCCGTTCGCGCCGGGCCCGCGCCAGGCCGACCTGATGGTGGTCTCGGGCACGGTGACGGACAAGATGGCCCCGGCGGTGAAGCGCCTGTACGAACAGATGCCGGAGCCGAAGTACGTCATCTCCTTCGGCGCGTGCAGCAACTGCGGCGGCCCCTACTGGGACTCCTACTCCGTCACCAAGGGCGTCGACCAGATCATCCCCGTCGACGTCTACGTCCCCGGCTGCCCGCCCCGCCCCGAGGCCCTGCTCCAGGGCATCCTCAAACTCCAGGAGAAGATCGCCCGGGAGTCCCTGGGGGAGCGGTACGGCAACGGCGGCGGCCCCGGCACGACGACCGGCCCGGCGGCGGGGTCCCGCCCCTCCACGGCGGCCCTGCAGAGCGGCTTGGTGAAGCCGCCCGCCGCCACGACCGACACCGGAACGGCTCCCGGCGGCGCCACCGGAGTGGAAGTGGGAGACAAGTGACCGGCTGGCTGCCCGCCCCCGCCGAGGAACTCTTCGGCCCGGAGGCCACGGCCGAGGAGTCGTACGGCGTCCTCACCGTGGACGTCCCGCCCGCATCCTGGACCGAGGCGCTGCGCACGGCCCGCTCCACCCTGGGCTGCACCTATTTCGACTGGCTGAGCGCGGTCGACGAACCGGGCACGGGCTTCCGCGTGGCGGCGCACGTGGTGGCCCTGGCCCCGGTCCGCCGTCTGCTCGTGCGCACGACGGTCCCCCACGAGTCCCCGGTCCTGCCGACCGCCGTCGACATCTACGCCGGCGCGGCCTGGCACGAACGCGAGACCCACGAAATGTTCGGCGTCCGCTTCGAGGGCCACCCCGCCCTGGACCACCTCCTCCTCCCGGAGAACTTCGAGGGCCACCCCCTCCGCAAGGACTTCGTCCTCGCCGCCCGCGTGGCCAAGGCCTGGCCCGGGGCCAAGGAGCCCGGGGAGCCTGCGGCGGGCGCGGCACACGGCGGCCCCAAGCGCCGCCAGATGCTTCCCCCCGGCGTGCCCGACCCCAACGAATGGGGCCCCCTCAAGGGCCAACTCCCCCCGGCCCCGACCCGCCCGACCCGAGGCGCGGCCCCGCGAGCAGCCGGCGACCGCCCACCCCGCCGCACCCGCACCGCGAGCGAGGCCGCAGCCGACCAGCCGACTCCCGGTCCGGCACCGGACGCGGGCGCCGCCGCCCCGGCCCCGCGCCGCGCCCGCACGGCAGCGCAGGGTTCGGCGAGTCAGACGCCCGCCGGCCAGACGCCCGCCGGTCCGGCGCCGGACGCGGGCGGCAGTGCCTCGGCCCCGCGCCGCGCCCGCACGGCAGCGCAGGGTTCGGCGAGCCAGACGCCCGCTGGCCAGACGCCCGCTGGTCCGGCGCCGGACGCGGGCAGTAGTCCCTCGGCCCCGCGCCGCGCCCGGAGCGCGAGCGAGGGGTCTGCCACGCAGCGCACCCAGCCGCAGAGCCGGCCCTCTCCGGCCGCGCCCAGCGCCTCCGGGTCCCCGTCCGCCGCCGGCCTGCCCGCCTCGCAGGAGCCGGCCGCACCTGAGAGCCGGGCCGCCTCCGACCAGCAGCGCCCCTCCGGCCCCGCGACCACCCCCGCCGAGACGACCGCCCCCGCCGAGCCGACGTCTCCCGCCGAGCCGACATCTCCCGCCGGACCGCGCCGCGCCCGCAGCGCGTCAGGAGGCTCGGCGAGTCAGCGCGACGCGACCCCGGACGACACCCCCGGCACCGCCGAGTCCGCACCGCAGCCCGGCCCCACCCGGCCCGCCCCCCGCAGCACGGACGCCCCTTGGCACCACGCCCGCCCGGCTTTCGACGAGCCGAAGCCGGAGCCGGAGCCCAAGCCCGAGCGCGAATCCGAGCCCATCCCGCAGCCCGAGCCCGAGCCCGCCCCGCAGCCCGAGCCCGCCCCGCAGCCCGAGCCCGCCCCGCAGCCCGAGCCCGAGCCCGCCCCGCACCCCGAGCCACAGCAACCCGCGTCGCCCGGCACACCCCCGGACGACGACGCACCCCCGGACGACGACGCACCCGAGGACAACGGCACCCCCACCGAAGTCACCCCCCGCGACACCCCTGACCCCGAACGCCCCACGGGAGGCTCGCAGTGAACGACGCTCTGGACGTCGCCCTGCGACTCCTCATCGTCTTCGTCGTCTTCCTCACCTTCCCCCTGATCATCGGCCAGACCGAGCACAAGGTGATGGCCCACATGCAGGGCCGCCTCGGCCCCATGTACGCCGGCGGCTTCCACGGCTGGGCCCAACTCATCGCGGACGGCGTCAAGTTCGCACAGAAGGAAGACATCGTCCCGGCCGGCGCCGACCGCCGCGTCTTCCAGCTCGCCCCCGCCGTGGCCCTCCTCCCGTACCTGCTAGTCCTCCTCGCCATCCCGATCGGCCCCGGCGAGGGCGCCGTCGGCGAGGTCATCGACGCCGGTGTCTTCTTCGTCCTCGCCGTGATGGGCGTCGGCGTCCTCGGCTCCCTCATGGCCGGCTGGGCCTCCGCCAACAAGTTCTCCCTCCTCGGCGGCCTCCGCACCGCCGCCCAGCTCCTCGCGTACGAACTCCCGATGCTGCTCACGGCCGCCTCCGTGGCGATGGCGGCCGGCACGGTCTCCCTCGTCGGCATCCTCGACGCCTTCGAGTGGTGGTGGCTCCCCTGGCAGATCGTCGGCGCGATCGTCTTCTTCGTCGCCGGTCTCGCCGAACTCCAGCGCCCGCCCTTCGACATGCCCGTCGCCGACTCGGAGATCATCTTCGGCGCCTACACCGAGTACACCGGCCTCCGCTTCGCCCTGTTCCTCCTCGCCGAGTACGCCGGCATCGTCGTCCTGTGCGGCCTGACCACCGTCCTCTTCCTCGGCGGCTGGCACGGCCCCTGGGGTGCCGACGGCCTCGGCTGGGTCTGGACCCTCCTGAAGACCGCCGTCCTCGCCTTCGTCGTCATCTGGCTCCGCGTGACCTACCCCCGGCTGCGCGAGGACCAGCTCCAGAAGCTCTCCTGGACCCTCCTCGTCCCCCTCTCCCTCGCCCAGATCGCCCTCACCGGCGTCGTCAAGGTGGTGATCCAGTAGCCATGGCCCCCATTCCCGGCAGTGGCCTCGCGAAGGGCCTGGCCGTCACCCTCCGCACGATGACGAGGAAGACCGTCACCGCGCAGTACCCGGACGTCCAGCCCGAACTCCCGCCCCGCACCCGCGGCGTCATCGGGCTCTTCGAGGAGAACTGCACGGTCTGCATGCTGTGCGCCCGCGAGTGCCCGGACTGGTGCATCTACATCGACTCCCACAAGGAGACGGTCCCGCCCGCCGCCCCCGGCGGCCGCGAACGCAGCCGCAACGTCCTCGACCGCTTCGCCATCGACTTCTCCCTCTGCATGTACTGCGGTATCTGCATCGAGGTCTGCCCCTTCGACGCCCTCTTCTGGTCCCCGGAGTTCGAGTACGCCGAGACCGACATCCACGAACTCACCCACGAGCGCGACAAGCTCCGTGAGTGGATGTGGACCGTCCCCTCCCCACCGCCCCTCGACCCCTCGGCCGAGGAGCCCAAGGAACTGGCCGCCGCCCGCAAGACCGCCGAAAAACTGGCCACCGCCCAGGCCACCGAGACACCACGACCCCCGCGGACCCAGCCCCCCGAACCACCGGCCACCCCGGGCGCCCCACCGACCACCCCAGCCACCCCACCGACGGGAACACCCACCCCGCCGACCGCACCGCCCAAGCCACCGACCACACCGGCCGAGCCACCGGAGGGAGACGCGTGAGCCTCGCCGCAGCCTCGGCCGCCGCCGTCACCACGACGCACCCCGCCCTGGCCTCCACCACCCTGGCCGCCGTCGAGACCCGCGGCTTCCTCTCCCCGACCGGCGTCGAGATCGCCTTCCTCCTCGTAGGTCTGGTCACCTTCGGCGCCGCGATCGTCACCGTCACCACCCGGCAGCTCGTGCACGCCGCCCTGTGGCTGGTGGTGGCCCTCGGCGGGCTCGCCGTCGAGTACCTCCTGCTCACCGCCGAGTTCATCGCCTGGGTGCAGGTCCTCATCTACGTCGGTTCCGTCGTCGTCCTCCTCCTCTTCGGTCTGATGCTCACCAAGGCCCCCATCGGCCGCTCCCCGGACGCCGACTCCGGCAACCGCTGGGCAGCCCTCACCGTGGCCCTCGCCTCGGCCGCCGCCCTCGTCTGGGTCGTCGTCGACGCCTTCCGCACCACCTGGATCGACCTCGACGGCCCCGCCGCCGGCTCCACCGAGGCCACCGGCGAGAGCCTCTTCCAGCACTGGGTCCTCCCCTTCGAGGCCCTCTCCGTCCTCCTGCTCGCAGCCCTGGTCGGCGCGATCGTCCTCTCCCGCAAGGCGAAGCAGGACCCCCCGACCCCGGCCCCCACCCCTCGCCCCCGCAACGGCGACGGCCTCCGCAACGCCGACGGCACCCGCACCGGCACAGGCACCAGCACCCCCACCGGCAACGGAGGCGTCCGCTGATGCACCTCGCCTACCCCGCCGTACTCTCCGCCCTCCTCTTCTGCACGGGCCTCTACGGCGTCCTCGCCCGCCGCAACGCGATCCTCGTCCTGATGTCCGTCGAGCTGATGCTCAACGCCGTCAACCTGAACCTCGTCGCCTTCGACGTCTGGCTGAGCAGGGCCGCCGAGGAGACCCTGCACTCCGGCCAGGCCCTGACCCTGTTCACGATCACCATCGCCGCCGCCGAGATCGGCATCGGCCTGGCGATCGTCCTCGCCGTCCACCGCAACCGGGGCACCGCCGACATCGACAAGCTCCGCGACACCGCCGAGGGCCACGAGAGCGACGGCCCCGACAACCCCGACGGCCCCGAAGACCCCGCCGAAGCCGGAGAACCCGGCCGACCCGAGCGGAGCGAGAAGGCTGAGGCCACCACGTGACCACGACCACTCTCGCCGTCCTCGTCCCCCTCCTCCCGTTCCTCGGCGCCGCGACCGGCCTCCTCCTCGGCCGCACCGCCCCCGGCTTCGTCCGCCCCCTCGCCGTCCTGCCCACCCTCACGGCCTTCGTCCTCGCCGTGCTGGTCGCCGTACGCCAGGGGGGCGACGCCCCGGTCGACGCGGCCACCCAGCTCACCCCCACCGGTTCGGTCCCCGTCGAACTCGCCCTGTACATCGACGGCTTCGCCGCCCTGGTCGCCGTCCTGGTGGGCCTGGTCGCGACCTGTGTGCAGATCTACTCGACGGGCTATCTCCGCGACGACCCGCGCTACCCCTCCTACGCCGCTCTCGTCTCCCTCTTCACCTCCGCCATGCTGCTCGTCGTCTACTCCGGCGACCTGATGGTGCTCCTGGTCGGCTGGGAGATCATGGGCATCTGCTCGTACTTCCTGGTCGGCCACTACTGGGAGACCCCGGAGGCCCGCGCCGCCTCCCTCAAGGCCTTCTTGGTCACCAAGCTCGGCGACGTCCCCTTCCTGATCGGTCTGTTCGCCCTCGCCACCGACGCCGGTTCCTTCCGCATCACCCGGATCCTGGCCACCGTCACCGAGGGCGGCCTCGACCACCCGACGCCGATCGCCCTCCTGCTCCTCGCCGGCGTCGCGGGCAAGTCGGCCCAGTTCCCGCTGCACACCTGGCTCCCCGACGCGATGGCGGGCCCGACGCCCGTCTCCGCGCTGATCCACGCCGCGACGATGGTCGCCGCCGGTGTCTACTTCGTCGCCCGCCTCCTGCCGGTCTTCGCCGCCTCCTCGGCGGCCCTGCTCGTCCTCGCCGTCATGGCCGCGGTGACCATGACCGGCTCGGCCCTCGCCGCGCTCGCCCAGGACGACATCAAGCGCGTCCTCGCCTACTCGACGATGGGCCAGCTCGGCTACATGACCGGCGCCCTCGCCGTCGGCGACCGGGGTGCCGCCGTCTTCCACCTCATCTCCCACGGCGCCTTCAAGGCGCTGCTGTTCCTCGCGGCCGGCGTGATCATCCACGCCGCCGGCACCAACTCCCTGGCCGCCATGTCCCGCATGAGCCACCTGCCCGCCCGCGTCCCCGACGCCTTCTGGACGATGACCGTGGCGCTGCTCGCCCTCGCCGCGATCCCGCCCTTCAGCGGCTTCTTCTCCAAGGAGTCCGTCCTCGGAGCCGCCGAGCACGCCGCCGGCGGCCACGCCCAGCCCGTCCCCGGCGCCGCCGGCTGGACCGTCCTGGTCGCCGGTGTCGCCACGGCCCTGCTCACCGCCGCCTACGCGACCCGCCTGTGGCTGCTCGCCTTCCGCGGCAAGGGAACCGAAGCGCCCGACCACGGCCGACAGCCCCGCACGATGACCGTCGTGCTCTGGGTGCTCGCCGTCCCCTCCCTCGCCCTCGGCGGGTTCGCCTACGGCAGGCTCCCCGACTGGTTCGACGGCGACGGCCTGGCCCCCACCCTGACCACGTCCGTCCTCGGCACGGGCGCCGCCCTGATCGGCGCCCTGCTGACGTACGCGGCCTGGCGCTCCACCAGGGCCGAGGCCGCCCGTGTCCCCCTGGGCGCCGTCGCGGCCCATCCGGACGCGGACGCCGGCACGGTCGAGGCGGAGGCCATCGCCGGCCACACCCCGGCCTACGGGGACGTGGCCTCGGCGCCCGACCCGGCGGACCCGGGCCGCCGTCTGCTCGGCCCGCTGCACCGCCACGCCGCCGCCGGCTTCCACCTCGACGCCGTGTACGCGGCTCTCTTCGTCCGCCCGGTCCAGGCCAGCGCGCGTCTCGTCCGGTTCCTCGACCGCGAGGTCGTCGACACCTACGTGAACGGCGCGGGCGCCCTGCCCCGCCTGCTGGGCGCGGCCGTACGCCGGGCGCAGACCGGCAATGTCCAGACCTATGTGAGCGCGCTGCTCGCCGGCACCGTCGTCCTGGTGGTCGCCGCCCTCGTCGTCGCCACGGGAGCGTGAGCAGGCGTGATCGATATCAACGAGTCCGTGATGCAGGTCCTTCTGGCGTTGATCGTCGTCGGCCCGCTCATCGGTGCCGCCGCCGCTCTCCTCCCGGCCCCGCCCGGACTGAAGGGGAAGTCACCCGAGCAGGCCGTGCTCCGCCACGGGATCGTGGTGACCGGCGCGGTCCTCATCGCCGCGATCGTCCTCGCGCTCGGCTTCGACCACGACCAGCCGTCGAAGATGCAGGCCGGCACGGACATCAGCTGGATCCCGGCACTCGACGTGCGCATCCACCTCGGCATCGACGGCATCTCCCTCCCCCTCCTGGTCCTGACCGCGCTGCTGACCTTCCTCTGCGCGCTCTACTCCTACTTCAAACAGCAACATCAGCAGCTGAAGCCGCGGGCCACGGGCCCGTCCCCGAAGGCCTTCGTCGCGCTGGTGCTCGTCCTGGAGTCCGGCACCCTCGCGACCTTCGCCGTCCTCGATCTGCTGCTGTTCTTCCTCGCGTTCGAGATGGTGCTCATCCCGATGTACTTCCTCATCGCCCGCTGGGGCGGTGAGCAACGCACACGGGCCGCTTGGAAGTTCATCCTCTACACCCTGCTCGGATCCGTGGTCATGCTGCTGGGCCTGCTCCTGATCGGACTCAGGGCCGGCACCTTCGACATAGTGGCACTCACCACTGACAATCACCCCGAACTGACCACATCCGTGCAGGTCGTCGCCGCTTTGTCCATCGGGATCGGGCTCGCCGTCAAGACCCCGATGTGGCCGCTGCACAGCTGGCTGCCGGACGCCCACACCGCCGCCCCGACCGTCGGCTCGGTCCTGCTGGCCGGCGTCCTGCTGAAGATGGGCACGTACGGGTTCGTGCGCATCCTGCTGCCGATCACCCCGGACGGGTTCCGCGCCTTCGCGCCCTACCTCGCCGCCTTCGCGGTCGTCGGCATCATCTACGGCTCGCTCGCCTGCCTCGCCCTCGCCAAGCAGGGCGCGAAGGGCGACCTCAAGCGCCTCATCGCGTACTCCTCCGTCGGCCACATGGGCTTCGTGCTCCTCGGCATCGCCACGATGACCCCGACCGGCGTGAACGGCGCGCTGTTCGCCAACATCGCCCACGGCCTCATCACCGGCCTGCTCTTCTTCCTGGTCGGCGCCCTCAAGGACCGCACCGGCACCACCGACCTCGACACCCTCGCGCGGGAGACCGGCGCCGCCCTCTACGGCAGGGCCCCGCGCCTCGGCGGCCTGCTCGCCTTCGCCGCCGTCGCCTCCCTCGGACTGCCCGGACTCGCCGGGTTCTGGGGCGAGATGCTGGCGCTGTTCGGCGCGTTCGAGCCCGCCGAGGGCCTCAGCCGCCCGGCCTTCCTCACCTTCATGACGATCGCCGCGTTCGGCACGCTCCTCACCGCCGCGTACCTGCTGATCGTGGTCCGCCGGGTCTGCATGGGCGCCGTCCCGCAGGACGCGCAGGACGTGCCGCGGCTCGCGGACGTACAGCCGTACGAGTTCGCGGCCTGGACCCCGCT
This sequence comes from Streptomyces sp. NPDC002324, assembly GCF_053593335.1. NCBI lineage: Bacteria > Bacillati > Actinomycetota > Actinomycetes > Kitasatosporales > Streptomycetaceae > Streptomyces > Streptomyces sp. NPDC002324. The sequence goes on along the minus strand of NZ_JBSFCF010000004.1, from coordinate 321,557 downwards.
CGTCGCCCTCACCGTCCTCGCCGGCCTCTGGCCCGCGGCCCTCCTCGGTCTGACCGACCCGGCCGTGCAGCAGCTCCTCGCAGGAGGCACCCGTTGAGCCCCTTGGCCCAGCCGCCGGTCCACGCCCAGGCACAGACCCTGGCCGAGTCCGTCGTCCAGTCCGTCGACTGGCTCGCGATCGCGCCGCCCACGATCGCCGCGGTCGTCGGCCTCGCCGTACTCGTCGCCGACCTGTTCGTGGGCGACACCAGGAAGGCGGCGCTCGGCTGGACCTCCGTCGCGGGCCTCACGGCCTCCCTGGTGGCCCTGCTGCCCCTCCTCGACGGCGACCGCGCCACCTTCTGCCTGACCGGCGCCCCGGACGTCTGCAGCTACACCGCGGACCGCTTCACCCTCGTCGTCCAGTTCCTCGTCCTCGGCGGCGCTCTCCTGACCGCCCTGCTGTCGATGACGGCCCTGAACGACGACAAGAAGGCCCTGCCCGCCGGGGAGTTCTGGTTCCTGCTGCTGTCGTCCGCCGCGGGCGCCGCGCTCCTGCCCGCCTCCCGCGACCTCGCCACGCTCGTCGTCGCCCTGGAGGTCGCCTCGCTGCCCGCCTTCGCGCTCGTCGGCATCCGGCTCGGCGACAGGCGTTCCTCCGAGGCCGCCCTGAAGTTCTTCCTGTCGTCCGTCACCGCCACCGCCGTCAGCCTGCTCGGCATCAGCTTCGTCTACGCCACGACCGGCACCCTGTACCTCACCGAGATCGCCGACCGCATCCAGAACGTCGACGCCCAGCTGCACACCGTCACCCAGGCCGGCGTCGTCCTCACCCTCATCGGCTTCGCCTTCAAGACCGCCGCGGTCCCGTTCCACTTCTGGGTCCCCGACACCTACGTCGGCGCCCCCCTGCCGGTGGCGGCCTACCTGTCGGTCGTCGGCAAGGCGGTCGGCTTCTCCGGGCTCATCCTGCTCACGGTCGTCGCCCTCCCGTCGTACGCCGACGTCTGGGGCCCCGCCCTCGTCGCCCTGGCCGCCCTCACCATGACCGTCGGCAACCTCGGCGCGCTCGGACAGCGCTCCACGCGCGCGTACAGCGCGGTCCGGCTGCTCGCCTGGTCCTCCGTCGGCCAGGCCGGCTACCTCCTCGTCCCGATCGCGGCGGCCGCGTACGCGGACAACACCGACGACGCGCGGAAGGCCGTCGGCTCGACGGTCGCGTACGCCCTGATGTACGCGGTGGTGAACCTGGGCGCCTTCGCCGTGGCCGCCCTGGTCGGCCGTACGAAGACCCTGAACCGCGTCAGCGACTACCAGGGTCTCTACGCGTCCCGCCCCCTCTCCGCCCTGCTCCTGGCCTTCTTCCTGCTCTGCCTCGCGGGACTGCCGCCGGGCGTCATCGGTCTGTTCGCCAAGGTCACCGTCTTCTCGGCGGCCGTCGACGCGGGCCTCGGCTGGCTCGCCGTCGTGATGGCCGTCAACGTGGTGATCGCCCTCTTCTACTACCTCCGGTGGACGGCGCTGCTGTTCCGCACGCGCGCGGACGCGACCGAGGGCGCGACGGCCGGAGCACCCCTCCCGCACCGCGTCCCGGCGCCCCTGACCGCCGCCCTCGCCCTCACCGGAATCTTCGGCATCGCGCTGTCCGGCGCGCCCCAGCTCGTCCTGCGCTTCGCCGGCATCGGTCTCTTCTAGCCGGCCCGCCCACCCGGACGGCCCAGCGGCGGTCCGCGCGCACAAGGGAACTAGTGCCTCCCGCCTGGCGTTGACCAGTACGGGAGGGTCCACTGAGAGGTGGAGTCAACAGCGACAGCAAGCAAAGGGTTCCCCTGCCGCACGACTTGGAGGGCGTACCGTGCACCGCCGGCACAACGGGCTCAGGACCGCCGTACTCCTCGGGGGACTGTCCGCACTCATCATCGTCATCGGAAGCCTCTTCGGCCGTACGGGCCTGATCATCGCGGTCGTCGTCGCCCTCGGCACGAACGCGTACGCGTACTGGAACAGCGACAAGCTGGCTCTACGCGCGATGCGCGCCCGCCCGGTCAGCGAGTTCGAGGCCCCGGCGCTGTACCGCATGGTCCGTGAACTCTCCATGCAGGCCCGACAGCCCATGCCCCGCCTGTACATCTCGCCGACGGACGCCCCGAACGCCTTCGCGACCGGCCGCAACCCGCGCAACGCGGCCGTGTGCTGCACCGACGGCATCCTGCGCCTGCTCGACGAGCGCGAGCTGCGCGGCGTCATCGGCCACGAACTGAGCCATGTCTACAACCGGGACATCCTCATCTCGTCGGTCGCCGGCGCCCTCGCCTCCGTGATCATGTTCCTGGTGAACTTCGCCTGGCTGATCCCCATCGGCCGCTCGGACGACGACGACGGCCCCGGCCTCCTCGGCATGTTGCTGATCATGATCCTGGGCCCGCTCGCCGCGTCCCTCATCCAGCTCGCCATCAGCCGCTCCCGGGAGTACGAGGCGGACGCCTCCGGCGCCCACCTCACCGGTGATCCACTTGCCCTCGCCAGCGCCCTTCGCAAACTGGAAACAGGCACCAAGCAACTGCCGCTGCCCCCGGAGCCCCGGATCGAGACCGCGAGCCACATGATGATCGCGAACCCCTTCCGGCCGGGCCAGGGATTCTCCAAGATGTTCTCGACACATCCGCCGATGGCGGAACGCATCGCCCGACTCGAGAAGATGGCAGGTCGCCCCCAGTGAAGACCATTCTGAACATCATCTGGCTGATACTCAGCGGATTCTGGCTCTTCGTCGGCTATCTGTTCGCAGGCTTGCTTCTGTGCATCACGATCATCGGCATCCCGTTCGGGATCGCGTCGTTCCGCATCGGGATCTACGCCCTGTGGCCCTTCGGATACAGCGCCGTCGAGCGCCGTGAGGCGGGCGCGCCCTCCTGCCTCGGCAACATCCTGTGGCTGCTCCTGGCGGGCTGGTGGCTGGCGCTGACGCACATCGTCACGGGCCTCGTGCTCTGCATCACGATCATCGGCATCCCCTTCGGCATCGCCAACTTCAAGCTCGTCCCGGTCTCACTGATGCCCCTGGGCCGCGAGATCGTCCGCTCCGACCAGCCCTTCGCCCAGCAGCGCTTCTAGCCGGCAGGCACACGGGCGCGCTAACCGCTCCGCCCCGCCCACCACCGCCGTACGCCGTACGCCGCCGCCCCCACGCCGAGGACGGCGGCGCCCGTGCCCACCGACGACGCGGGCAGCGCGAACGCCAGGACGGCGCACCCCACGAGCCCGATCACCGGCACCACGCGCGAGAGGGGCGCGGAACTCAGCGTCCAGGCAGACACGTTGGCGACCGCGTAGTACGCGAGGACGCCGAAGGAGGAGAAGCCGATCGCGCCCCGGACGTCGACCGTGGCGGCCAGCACGGCGACCACCGCACCGACGGCCAGTTCCGCCCGGTGCGGTACCTGGAAGCGTGGGTGCACGGCGGCCAGGGCGTCCGGCAGATGCCGGTCACGGGCCATGGCGAGGGTGGTGCGGGAGACGCCCAGGATGAGTGCCAGCAGCGAACCGAGCGCGGCCACGGCGGCTCCCACCCGCACCACGGGCACCAGCCCCGGCACCCCGGCCGCCCGCACCGCCTCGGCCAGCGGAGCCGCGGCCCGCCCCAGCCCGCCGGAGCCCAGCACCGCGAGAACCGCCACGGCGACGGCCGCGTACACGACCAGCGCGATGCCCAGCGCGAGCGGGATCGCACGCGGGATGGTGCGCGCCGGATCCCGCACCTCCTCGCCGAGGGTCGCGATCCGGGCGTACCCGGCGAACGCGAAGAACAACAGCCCGGCCGCCTGCAGCACCCCGCCCACGCCCTCCGACGCGCCGCCGCCCAGCCGCCCGGCGTCCGCCTCGCCCGACCCCAGGCACACGACCACCACGGCGGCGAGGACCGCCAGTACCACCGCCACGATCACCCGCGTCAGCCACGCCGACTTCTGCACGCCGCCGTAGTTCACCGCCGTCAGGGCGACCACGGCCGCCACCGCCACGGCGTGCGCCTGCCCCGGCCATACGTACGCCCCCACGGTGAGCGCCATCGCCGCGCACGAGGCCGTCTTGCCGACGACGAACGACCAGCCGGCCAGATACCCCCAGAAGGGGCCGAGCCGCTCACGCCCGTACACGTACGTGCCACCGGACGCCGGGTACCGGGCCGCCAGCCGCGCAGACGACATCGCGTTGCAGTACGCGACCACGGCGGCGAGCGCGAGCCCGAGCAGCAGCCCCGACCCGGCCGCGCGCGCGGCCGGGCCCAGCGCGGCGAAGATCCCCGCGCCGACCATCGACCCGAGGCCGACGACCACGGCGTCCCCCACCCCGAGCGTGCGGCGCAGTGCGGCGCCCGATCCGGCCTGTGTCATGCGCCGCACCCTACTGACCTCCGCAACCACCGGATGTCGCCCGGGCGTCCTCCCGGACAACAGGGCGGGACGGCATGATGCCTGGTCCCTGCGGGGGGAAACACAGCACGATCAGAGCAGTGGGACGGCACGAAAGGGCAGGTTCTCGGCATGAGCATCATCGGCTGGATCGTTCTGGGGCTGTTGGCCGGCGCCATCGCCAAACTCCTGCTGCCTGGCCGGGACCCGGGCGGCTTCATCGGCACGACCCTCATCGGCGTCGCGGGTGCCTTCATCGGCGGCTGGATCTCCGCCCGCTGGCTGGACCGCCCGATCTCCGAGGACTTCTACGACGGCGCCACCTGGGCGGCCGCGATCGGCGGTTCCCTCGTCCTGCTGATCGCCTACCGCATCCTGTTCGGCCACTCCCGCCGCTGAGCACGCCCGTCGCACGCGAACCCGGGTCCGGCCCGGGTTCGCGTGCGGACGATCACCGGTAGTTGACGTACCGTCCGGTTGATCCTCTGACCTGCACGTGGCCCCTGGAAGGGGGGTTGACGTGCGGAAACTACTGTCAGTACTTGCCAACGTTGCACATCGTTATTCGGGACCTTGTGCCCCGACTGTGCCCTGGCCTCTAAGCGCCGGAGACCTATGCCAGGTCCGTGCGCTTTCCCTGCCCCGGCCGCTCGAAGTCGATGATGGTCTTCGGCTTCCAGACCGGGGACCGACCGAACACCGCATCGGGCTCGGGCAACTCGCCGCGCCGGCGGGATCGGTACGTACGGATGGTCTGCGACGTCACGCCCCAGTAGTCGGCGACGTCGCCGATGCTCCAGTAGTCCGCGTTCGGGTCGGCCATGTCCTGCCTCATCGTCTTCGTGGTGTGGACAAAGTCCAACCAGGTTGCCACGTCGACGTTCCGCAACTTCGCTGCATTCATGTTGACAAGGTTCCCGACGGTGGGTAACTTTGTCAATGTCAGAGCGACAAGGTGAGTGACCTCATCAGCACTGACGCAAGCGGCCCCCGCCGGTGTTAGCGCACCGAACGAGGGCCTGACGGAATCACCTGCGTCAACAGGAGAACCGCTGTGTTGAACCTTCTCATGACCCCGAGCCGTCGCCGTACGGTGCGCAGCCTGCTCGGCACCGTTGCCGACGCCGTCCGCTCCGTCGTCGCCCCCGCGACGCTCGTCGAGCAGACCGCCACCGAGGCGCCCGAGCCCGCCACCGACCCGGCGGACGTCTACACCGAGGCCGACATGCCCGAGCTGGTCGTCATCGAGCGCGCCGCGCTCAGCCTCGACCTCGCCAACGACAACGCCCGCCGTGCCGACCGCGCCAAGCGCGCCGCCCGCAAGATCCTCGACCGGCTCCCCGCCGGCACCTACGGCCAGTGGATCGTCGAGCGCGTCACCTCCAGCCGGCAGACCGCAGACCTCGACCAGATCAGGGCGATCTTCAAGGCCAACAACCTCGGCCCGGTGCCGATGAAGTCGAACGCCCCCTCGCTGAAGGTCCGCCGCGCCGAGATCGTCCCGGCCGACACCACCGCCATCGCCGCCGAACTCGCCGCCGTCTGAGGGGACTGACCGCCATGAAGAACAGCATCCGCATCCACGCCGGTCTTCTCGCCACCACCGCGGGCTGCGTCCGCAACACCCGGCCCCGCATCAAGATCGACCCGACCCACCCCCGCGCGGACCGGCCCCTCGCCGACGACACCCACACCACCAACAAGGCCGTCGCGGTCTACCTCGCGAACCAGCTGTACGCCCAGGCCCTCAAGGAGGACAACCCGGCCGCCACCCTCGACGACATCGCCGACGCCCTCCCCGCGGTCTTCGCCGAGATGGGCGCCACCGACACGCTGCTGCCCGAGGTCGCCGACAGGGTATGGGCCTTCGTGATCGTTGCGTACGCCCGCGCCGAGGTCGGCGACGACTACGGCTACGTCCTCGACATCCTCGCGGACAACGTCCGGCACGGCCGCGACCCTCAGGCCGTCCGCGACGAGGTGCCCCGCGTGGTCGAGAAGATCCGAGCCTCCCGCATCGTCGGCCGTCTCTGGGAGGCCCGCGACGCTGTCGAAGGGCCGTGGACCGCGATCCTCGACATTCTCCTCGCGGAGATCGACAAGGGCGCCGACCCGCAGGCCGTCCTCGACCAGGCCGCCGACCTGATGCACCAGGCCCGCACCGAGCAGGCCGGAGGCAACCGGTGAGCTTCCAGCCCGCCGAGCAGGCGCCCACCCTTGACGGGGTGGGCGCCCGCCCCGAGCCCACCGACCTCGCCGTTGCGATCCGTGTTGGGCAGAAGATGCTCGCCGTCTACGGCGACACCAGCGGCTTCGACGTCTTCGCGTTCGCCCAGGCCCACGGCGGTCTCGCCGAGGCGCTCCGGATTCTGCTGCGCGCCCTCGACGCCGAGGCGGACGGGGAACTTCGGTCTCCCGAGAACCCGAAGTCGGACCAGCGCTGCCCGGCCGCTCACCCCGACGACCCCACCCCGTGCACCGGCCCGCCCACCGTAACCGTCCTCGACCAGCACAACGCCGGCGCCGACGGATGCCAGCACCACGCCGCTCGCCTCCTCGCCAGCCTGGACGGGGGCAGGGTGTACGGCCTGCCGCACGCCACGCCCGGCACCGCCATCCGCGTCTTCAAGGCCGCCGCCACCGTCCGTCCGTTCCCGTGGGTCGACGGCCCGCGCACCCGCCCCGAGCAGCTCTCCCGCGCCGAGAACCGTCAGGCCGGTGAGCAGCAGTGACCGAGCCCCGCACGATCACCCTGCCCACCGAGGACCACGGCCCGGTCACCCTGCCCGAACCCGCCTGGTGCCGCGGCCACTCCGACCACCAGCCGGACACCTACCGCACCGACCTCACCCACTACGGGCACGAGCACCGGCTCACCTTCAACGGCATCGAGCTGTTCCGGCTCATGCTGGCGCAGACCCCGTACGCCGACCGGGCGTCCCGCCAGGTGTGCGCGTACGTCGAGGAGACCGGATACACCGGCTCCCTGGACGTCGCCGGCCTGTACGACCTGGCCGCCGCCCTCGACGGTGCCGCCGACCACATGCGCGAGTTCGCCGACCAGCTCGCCGCCCTCCTCGACGGGGGCGACCAGTGACAGACGCCGAGCGCGACGCCCTCCACAAGAAGCTCGCCGAGACCAACCGCCGCTCCTCCGAAGGAACCGGCCGGTGAGCGCCCGTCCCGTACGCCGCCCGACCGAGGTCGCCGCCCTCCGCGCGGCCGCCCGGTCGGCCCGGCGACTCCCGCCCGTCCCCGCCCTCATGGCCGCGCTGCTCGTCGCACACGACCGCCGGGACCGTGAAGGCGTCCAGCTTGCCGCGCACCTCGTCGTGCGCGCCGCCGCCCCGGAGGTGGGCGAATGATCTCCAACCCGACCCGAGCCCTGGCCATCGCTGCCGGCGTCGTCATCATCGCGCTCACCGCTGCCGCGTTCTGGCTCTCGTACGCGCACCTCGCCGAAGTCGCCCTCGCCCACGGCATGGAGGGCAAGGAGGTCCGGGCGTGGGCGTGGCCCGCAACCCTGGACCTGTTCATCGTCGCCGGGGAACTGCTCATGCTGCGGGCCGCGCTCGCCGGCACCGTCGACCGGTGGGCGATCGGGCTCACGGTCGTCGGCTCCGGCTCGTCGATCGCGTTGAACGTGGCCGGGGTCGGTACCGCCGCCGGGACCCTCGACTACGTGGTCGCCGCCGTACCACCCACCGCCGCGCTGCTCGCGTTCGGCGCACTGATGAGGCAGATCCACCAGGCCCTCGCCGGACGCGACGAGGAGGGGTCCTCGTCAGTGAGTACCCCTGCCATCGAGGTGACCGTGGAGCGGGCAGAAACTGCCCAGCCGAAGGCGCTCCCCGAGCCCGTCGAGGTGGTCCCGGCCGGGGCCCGGATGCTGCCGCTCGTGGCACGCTCGGAGCCGAGGAAGACGTTCGTCTTCGACCACTCCCGGCAGCAGTACATGCCCTCCGGCAGCACGAACGGATACGTGGACTGGCCGGCCGCCGAGGAGGAGCCGGTGGTCACCGACCCGTACGAGGAGTGGTCACCCGACCTCGACGACGAGGGGTACCCGCTGCCGGGTACCCCCAGCGATGAGGCGCCCGACCTGGTGACCACTTCGGTACCCGCCGAGGCCCCCCGGCAGGTGGTCACCGAGGTCGTCACGCTCACCCCGTCCGAGCTGCGGCGCAGGGCCTCCAAGTTGAACCGGGAGTTGGTCACCTCGACGAACCGGCCGGTGACCATCGACCGGCTCCGCGACGAGTTCAATCTCAGCCGCCGCGAGGCTACCGAACTGCGGCGCGAAGTGGTCGGCACGGTGGCACTCGTTCCGGGGGAGGTGCGGTCGTGAGGTCGCTCGCCCTGGGTGCCGTCCTGGCCCTCGTCTGGCTGCTGCTCGGGTCGCCGCTGGTGACCGTCGCCGCCGTGCTGCCCGTCCTCGCCGAGCCGGTCACCATCGCCTTCGCCCTCGGCCTCGCCGCCCGCCCGTACGTACGCCGGCCGAGGAGGTGGACGGCATGAGCGACGCCCTCGACAAGGCCGAGCAGGCGGTGCGCGCCGCCGAGACCGACACCGCCGCGGTTCAGCTGGCGATGGCGGCCATGGAGTTGGCGAAGCTCGCCACCCAGCAGCAGGCCCAGGCGCCGGCGCAGCAGTGCCAGCACGACCACCAACGCACCGGCCGCAGCGCAGGCGAGTGGATCGGCATCGCGTGCGCGGTGTGCGTCGGCTCGATCGGCCTGGCGTTCGCGTCCCTCGCGCTCGCCATCCTCGGCGGGGTCGCCGCGATCGTCGTCCTCGTCCTGCGGGACATGTGGCGCGACATGCAGAAGGGCCGCCGCTGACGGTCCCTCCGTCCTCGGCAACCGTGTCGATATCGACACGGTTGCGGGGGCGCGGTGGGGCCGGACAGCCGGCCCGCAACCCAGGGAGACCCCGACATGAGCAACAGCACCGAGACCACCGCCCAGGCCCCCGCACCGCAGGGCACCCACCAGTACCTGCTCACCCTCCAAGTCCCCATGGGCGGCGGTCTCTCCACCGGCTGCTGGACCGGCACGTGGACCCCGCCCGAAGGCACCACCCGCCACGACGTCTACCAGGCGCTGCGCAGCGACATCACCAGCAAGAACCCGGAGTACCGCGACGCGTCGGTCCTGTTCTTCGACGTCCAGCCCAACCAGCTCTGACCGGCGAGGAGACGTCATGGCCGACGGCCCCAAGTTCAGCGACTTCACCACCAGCGAGAAGCTCCGCGTCGCCGCCCTCACCGCCCGCATGGCGAAGCGCGGCCTGGCCGGTGACGGCGTCGACATCTCCGACCTGCAACGCAAGGTCGAGCGGATCGAGCGCCAGGCCGCCAGCCGCAAGAAGAAGTAGCAACGCCCCGGGGACGGCCCCAACTGTCCAGGCCACGGCCGTCCCCGGGCCTCCAGCCCCTCCGCAGAGAGACGGAACCGCCAGCATGACCGACACCATCAGGCGCATCAACGGGCACGCCGAACCGGCCGTGTCCCTCCTCAAGTTCGCCCCCGACCCGGAGCCCACCGACCCCGTAGAGACCGAGGTCGTCGAGGCCGTCGACCGCCCGGACAACCCGCTCGCCGACTGGCTCACCGTCCCCGACCAGCCGATCCTCCCCACCTGGGCCCGGTCCTGGAAGGCGATCACTGCCAACACCGCCGCCCTCGGCCGGCTCTGCGCCTGGCACTCCCGCTACCACCTGCTGCGCGTCCCCAAGTACACGTTCCGCATGACCTGGCTGGCCACCAAGGGCCTGTGGCGCGGCCTCAAGGGCTTGTGGCCCACCCTGTCCGCGCACGACCAGAGCGCCGCCGTGCGGGCCCTCAAGGCGCAGACGAAGGCCAGCCCCGAGGACGTCGACCTCGCAGTCCGCTACGCCCTCCTCCACCGCGAACGCACCCTCGCCCGACGCTGGAGGTGGGGCGCCGCCGCCACGGCCGTCGCCGCCACCGCCATCGGCTGGTACCTCGCGCCGCTCCCCGTCCAGGCCGGCATGCTCGCCGCCACCGCCATCCCCCTCGCCTACCTGGGCCGCGGCGAGGACGCGGTCCTCCTCGACAACCCGACCCCGCCCCTGCGCGTCGACATGAGCGCTCAGCAGCTCAACGACGCCCTCCGTGCCGTCGGCCTGCTCAAGACCGGCAAGGGCGACGACGAAGGCCCGCGCGTCACCTGCGTCATGGGGCCCGTGCGGGACGGGCGCGGCTGGGCCGTCGTGTTCGACCTCCCTCGCGGTGGCGGCAAGACGGCCGCCGACGTCCTCGCCAAACGCACCGCGATCGCGGCCGAGCTGGGGGTCGACGAGATCCAGGTCATCGCCGCCCGCGTCCGCGCCGCCGGTGGAGGACACGCCGGGCGGGTGTCGATGTGGGTCGCCGACGACGACCCGTACCTCGGTGACCCGAACCCGTCGCCGCTGGTCAAGGCCGAGACCTTCACGGTGTGGGAGCCGATCCCGTTCGGGCAGGACGCCCGCGGCAACCGCATCACCGTCCCGATCATGTGGCAGTCCCTGTTCTTCGGCGGGCTGCCCCGGCGGGGTAAGACGTTCACGCAGCGCCTCATGACCGCCGCCGGCCTCCTCGACGCCTACGTCCGGCACTACATCGCCGACGGCAAGGGCGGAGCCGACTGGATGCCGATGAAGGCGGTGGCGCACCGGCTGGTGATGGGCGCCGAGGACGACGCCGTCGAGGCGCTGAAGGCGATGCTGAAGGAACTGATCGCCGAGATGGAGCGCCGGTTCGTGCTGCTGCGCGGCCTGCCCGTCTCCGTCTGCCCGGAGGGCAAGCTCACCCCGGCCATCGTGGAGAAGTACAACCTCCCCGTCATCTTCGTCACCATCGACGAGCTGCAGGAGTACTTCACCGCGATGGAGCGCGACGACCGCGAGCAGGTCATCAACGACCTGTGCCGCATCGCCCGCCGCGGGCCGGCCGCCGGATTCGTCTCCAACTTCGCGAGCCAGCGGCCCGACGCCGACAGCGTGCCCACCAAGCTGCGGGAGATCATCACCCTGAGGTACTGCACCCAGGTCGTCGACCAGACGTCCTCTGACATGGTGCTCGGCAAGGGCAAGGCCGCCCAGGGCGCCGACGCCTCCGTCCTCTCGGAGGACCACAAGGGCACCGGCGTGCTGGTCACCGGTCCGGCCTCGTTCGTGACCGTGCGCGCCGACTTCCTCGACGGGCCCGCGTTCGCCGAACTCTGCCAGCGCGGCCGTGCCCTCCGTCAGAAGCACGGCCAGCTCACCGGCGACGCACTCGGGGACGTCACCGCCGCCGCAGACACCGCCGGGATCTCGATCGCGCCGGTGCTCTCCGACTGCCTCGACGTGATGCGGCACGCCGACCGCATGCACACCGTCGACCTCCTCGACCGGCTCGTGAACCTCGACGAGGACCGGTACGGCGACTTCGACGGCGAACGCCTGGCCGCCGAGCTGGAAAACGCCGGCGTCGACCGCACCACGAAGCAGGTGAAGGTGGGCGGGAAGAACCTCGCCGGGTGGAGGCGCTCCGATCTGGAGGCCGCCGTACCCGCCGAACTGCTGCTCGCCGCGCGCCGGGTAGACCCGGCCCTCTCTACGGACCCGTCTACGGACACGGCCGTCGAGGACACCGACGAGGGCGCCTGATGTAGAGGGGCCCCGCTACCCCGGTAGTGACCTTGGTAGAGGGCCCCCACCTGCGAAGTAATGCCCGTAGAGGGGTACAGGACGACCCCCGAGGAACCCATCCTCGGGGGCCTTTTCGTATGCCCGGACGCTACGACTCGCAGGCCACGCCGTCGCCGTCGCGGTCTAGGTGCCGCCCGTACCCCGGGTCCCCGGCATACACAGGCGCTGCCCCCGCAGCCCGCGCTGCGTCACAGTTCTCGTAGTACACGTCCGCAGGCGGCGCAGTCGTCGGCTCCGCAGGCTCCGGCTCGACTGCTTCCGGCTCCGCAGGCTCCTGGTCCTGGTCCACAGTCTCAGTGACCGTCTCCTCCGGGACGGGAACAGCCGTGGCCGTCACCGTGGCCGTCTCTGTCACAGCTGGCCTTGACGGCGGCACACCAGACGGGAAAGTCGTCGGCGACCCGCTCGACGGAGAGGGCGACCGGGGAGCCTCCTCCCCGACCCCACACGACGTGAGGACCGCTCCGAGGGCGAGGAAGAACACAAGAAGGCCGATGACCACACTGCCGATCCGGCCCGGCCACCCCATCGCGGCCCATCGTCGCCGAGCCCGCCATACAGGCCCCCGACCTCGCCGCCCGCCAGTGCCAGCCATAGCCACCACCACCGCCCGTGCCGAACTAACCGCTGGCCACCAGTGCAGCACGCACTCCCCCCGGCCGCACTCTGTGGCGCACGGACCCATGCCGTGCCATATGGGTGCCATCCCCCACACAAACCCGCAGGTCGCAGCCAACAGACCGCATCTCCTATGCGGTTTGGGGGGTACGGCCGCGACACCCACTTCGGCGGGTCGAGGACGGGGCGTGAGTGTCCGCCTGTCCGTCCTCGCCGACTCGTGCCAACATTCCGATCACTGCGCGGACGTCCATCTGCATCCAGTGGGAGGGGAAAGCCATGGCGAAAGACCGACCGTGGAACCGGGCGGAGTACACCGCACCGCCAGCGCCGGACGGGTTCAATGTCGGGGACGCCAGCGACGAGGAAGTGCGCGCCTACTGCCTCCAACGCTCCCGCGCGTTCCTGGCCAGGGCAGAGAGCACGGAGGCTGCGATAAGCAGCGACCGCCAACTAGAGATCGCCGCCCATTACGCGATGATCGCGCAAGCCTTCCGCCCAGGCCCACAGACTGAGTAACGCAGGGGTACACACCACGAGGCGCGCACCCTCAGCGCTGTCCTTGGCAATCAAGGCAGTGGCAGTCCATTCCCTCATACCGCTACCTGAGTGACAGGCCATCGACAAACCGCACGATCAGGCGGAGCGGCAGCCGCTACCTGAGGGCAGCCCTGACGGCATGAAGAAGATCCCCTGTGAAGACTGCCCAGCCGTGACCCCAGCAGAAAGACGCCGGGCGATTCTCGGCGACGACGTCATCGCATACATCCACGAACGCGTGGCCGAAGCACCGCCCCCTCCCCCGGAACTGGTTGACGCACTGCGCCGGATCTTCACCCAGCCGGGCGGCACCGCACCGAAGAAGCGGCGGGAGATCTGCTGCGACCCGCCGGACTCGGCATGAGCGAGCCGTTCTCCCTCGCTGCGGCGGAGGCCCGTTTCGGCCCCGAAGCCTGCGAACAGGTCGCACGGAACGTAGCCGCCGCTCCGAAGTTCTCGCCCGAGCAGGTCATGGCCTTGCGGGCGTTGTTCGCCGCCAGCCGTGTGGTGCGGCCCGCTGCTGGCGCCAATCAGGTTTTCACCAGCGACGGTCGCGAGACCACTTAACTGCTTCGGCCGAGAAATCCTGGAAGTGGCACCACGGCGCCCGGCCGTTCTCAGTGCGGTCCCTGACGAAAATGGCCGCGTTGCCATTGAGGTCTGCCAGCGCGTGGCCCCACTCGTCAAGGACAAGATCCTTTTCTACGAAGCCCCGCTCGACATACAGGCTCAGAATGTCGAGCATGGCCACAGCGCTAGCGGCCGCGTGGCCGTCTTCGCGATCCAACTGCCGGAGCCTCTCCGCGTCCTCCGGGGTGTTGATCTGCTCTCGAATGACACGTCGGCCCCATAGCTGCTCAGGGGCGGTCAGCTTCTCGTGGAGGGACAGAAACAGGTCGCGCTTGTTCAGGTTCTCTGCATCCTGCTCGCTTTGCCGCCGGACCGTCTTGCTGGACCGGTAGGCAATGACCGCCACAACCGCCGATACGAGGGCCGCAGCCGCAGAGATCAGAGCGATGAGAGCAGAACCAGTCATGTGGCTACGCCATCACGCGGCGATATCTGCGGCCACTCGTATTGCGGCACACGGGCTACCGCTCCCTCCTGGTACGGCACCCGCCACGACCGAGGACGGGGCCGTCGTCAGGCCCGCTTGCGCGCAATCCGCAGCCGTATCCCTCCACCGGCAATCCCCCGCAATCCCCGAGCGGCACCACGCACCCGCCCTCCATCCTGGACCTCCGACCACCCAGGACGCGGAGACGACATGACGCTCAGGTTCCTCGGCACCACCAGCGACGACGGCGACTGCCCCACCCTCTACGAGATCGACGGCACCGACGAGATCCTCGTCCAGGGCGACCGAGAGACCGACCCCGCCCACCTCGTACAGCTGCGCGACGTCAAGCCGTCCGAGACGTTCGTCCGCGTCCCCCGCGCCCTCCTCACCCGCTACGCACCCCGCACCGAGGCACCCGAACTCCAGCCGTTCTCCTCGATCGCCCACCTGTTCCGCGAGTTCCGGCACACCGCCTGGCGGCTGGAGACCCGCCGCGGCTACGCCTCCGACCGCAACAGCCTCAAGTGGCAGCGATGGCAGGACGGCGAAGACATCGCAGCCGAGCCGGCCAACACCTGGCGGGACAACGTCGCCGCGCAGACCGCGGCCGGGAAACGATTCGAGCGGGTCCGTCTCGTCGACGAGCCCGCGACCGAGGGGCAGCGGTTCCTCCTCGCCAGCGCCCCGTCCAACGTCGCCGCCGGGGAAGACATCCGCAACCTCACCCGCGCCCAGGCCGAACAGCTGCGCCTGCCCGACTACGACTTCTGGCTGTTCGACTCCAAGGTGGTCGCCCGGTTCGCGTTCGACGTCGAGGACAACACCCTCGGTGTGTACGTCACCGAGGACCCCGCCGAAGTCCTCGCCGCCTGCCAGGCCCGCGACGCCGCCTGGCATCACGCAGTGCCTACAACGGAGTTCGCCAGACGGGTAGCTTCCATCGTGTGACCACGGACTTCCAGACCGCCCGCGAGGCCCTCGGCGCGCGCCTGCGTGAACTCCGCGCCGAGGCCGGCCTGGAAGGCAAAGACCTCGCCGAGCGTCTGGGCTGGCAGCCCTCGAAGGTGTCCCGCCTGCAGAACGGGAAGCAGACCCCGACCCGCGAGGACCTCACCGGCTGGGCCCACGCCATCGACCGGGCGGACGCCGAGACCGAGCTGCACGGTCTGCTCGCCGGGCTGGACATGAAGCAGCGGCACCGGTCGTGGCGACGGCAGTTGGCCGGCGGGCACCGCGGCCGCCAGGAGATCGCCGTTCGGCAGACCGAGGCGACGACGATGCTCCGGGGCCTGGAGGTGTCGCGGATCCCCGGGCTGTTCCAGACACCGGAGTACGCGCGCGTCATCTTCGACAGCAACGCCGAGTTCCGGGGCATCACCCCGACGACCGAGGCCGCCGTCGAGGCACGCATGCGGCGCCAGGAGTCGCTGTACGACCCGGAGAAGACGTTCCGGTTCCTCGTGTGCGAGGCCGCGCTGTACCACCGGCCGTGCCCCGTGGAGGTGATGGCCGAGCAACTCGACCGGCTGTACAACCTCGTCGGCCAGCGCCGTATCGAGCTGGGCATCCTGCCGTTCGGGGCGCAGCTGCGGCGTACCGCCCCGCACGCGTTCTGGGTCTACGACCGCCGGTTGGTGATCGTCGAGACGATCAGCGAAGAACTGTGGCTCACTGGCGAGGACGACATCGCCCTGTACGAGCGGGCGTGGGACTGGCTGGCCGAGGCCGCCGAGTACGGGACACCGGCCCGCCGTCTGATCGGCCGTGCACGGGCCTCCCTGGACCTCACGTAAGCAAGCTGCAGCAACCGGGCCGCCGCCTCCCGCAATCCGCTGCAATCGGCGCACAGGCCCGCAACCGGCTTGCCTACCGTCCTGGCCATGACCCCCTCGCCAGGCATCGCGCAGCTCTACGAGGCCGGGGACGCGTGGCTCGCCGACTGCTCCGCGCACCCGGACCTCGTACGCCAGGCGTGGAATGTGGAAGCCCTCGCCCCTATCGGCACCGGCAAGCACTGGCTCGCCGTCGAGGCCCGGCTCCTCGACACGATGAACGCCGTCACCCGGATCGGTTCCGAGCGTCTCGGCCCCGTGCTGGCCGACCCTGGTGTTGAGCGGGCCTGGTGGCTGATCGCGCCGGACGCCGCCGAGGATCTCGCCGACGTACGGCAGGTACGCGTACGCCCCGAGGGCTGGCCGCTGCACTGCCCGCCCACGGGCTGGTATCAGTGCGGCCGTCTGTGGCTGCACCGCCCGGACGGTACCGGCCGGCTGAACGACCCCACGCTGATCGCTGCCGCTCTCGGCCCGGGTGGCGGCGCCCGACTCCCCGCGGAGGCCTGCTGATGAAGCCGCAGACGACTCAAGAGCTGCCGGTCATGCTGCCGGACCCGACGCGCCCACCGCGGCCCGTGCCCGGGTGTGACGTGTGTGCGGCTCTCGACCGGCAGCGCGCGGACGCCGAAGGGCGGGGCAACATCCGGCAGGCCACGACGTACGAGATGGAGATCCGTAGCCACCCCCACCCCAGGGCAGGAACGCAGTGAGCGGGGTGGGCTGGCAGTACCAGGACGCGGGCAGCGGCGGCCCTGGCCATCTCCAGGCTGTCGTGTCGGATGGCGCGTACGCCCGCTACCGGGCCTTCACCACGCACTTCTACGGCTGTGACGATTGCGAGTTCGGTGAGGTCCGCTGCCCGACGGCCCAGGAGTTGTGGGCGCGGTATGCGCGCGCCCTTCAGACGCCCGTCCGTCCCGCACCCCAGGCTTGAGGGGCGGACGGGTGCAGGCCACCGCTGGGGGACAAAGGGTGGGCACCAGTGCCCACCCCTGGCGGTGACCAGCGGGCGCATCACGCCAGAGGGTCACAGGACGGCCATACCGGCCCGTACGCTCCGCGTTGGCCTCATGATGCTCTCCACGCACACGCACGTCCTTGGGGGGACCATGCGCCACACCACCGCTCTGCTTACTGCCTCCGTCCTGCTGCTTGCCGGGGGCGCAGTCGGCTGCTCGAAGTCGTACGACGAGATCGGCGAGGACTGCGTTGCCGCGCTGAAGGACCGCGCGGACGGCGACAAGGAGAAGCCGGAAGCCTGCGAAGGGCTGAAGGAAGACGACTACCAGGCGCTGCTGATGTCGCAAACCATCGACGACCTCGGGTGGACGGACGACGAGGGCAACTTCGACAAGAACAAGATGCTGGAGGACACCCTCGATGACGAGCAGTAGGGCGCACACGAAGGGCCCCACCAACTGGCGGGGCCCCAGCAGGTTCAGGGACAGCTCTCCTCGAACTTGACTGCGGTCAGCTTCACCGGCTGCCCGTTCAGCGCCACGCCTGGCTTCGGAGTCTGGTTGCACACCTGCCAATTCGACTCGACGAACACGAACCGGTCATCGCCGGACGCGTCCTTGACGGTGATCGACGTGCTGGAGTCGAGCGCGGACCGGGCAGCCTTCACCGACTTCCCGGCAAAGTCCGGCATCGTCCCGCCCTCCGTCGTGGGCGCGGCCTGGTCCTTAGCGGGGCAGTCTTCTTCCAGCTTGACGGTGCCGAAGTCCAGCATCGTGTCCGTCTGCGCGCTGGTGCCGGCCTTCAGGTTCTGGGAGCAGACCTGCCAGTTCCGGTCGAAGGCTTGCAGCCGCCCCCGGCCGAGAGCGTCGTGCGAATTCAGGCTGTAGAAGCCGGCTTCCTGGGCGGTGTCTTGGGCGGATTGGAGGCCCATGCCGACGAAGTCGGGGACGGCGGCCTTCTCTGCGGCCTTCTTCTCGTCGGCGGTTGCGCTCTGTTTGCTGTCGGCGGTAGGCGTCTCAGGCTGGCTGCTCGCGGCTGTGCCAGTCGCGCTGGTCGTGTCGTTGCCGTCAACGGCGTTGCCGATGGCGCCGAGGACGAGGACGCCTCCGATGATGCCGCCGATGATTTTCCAGTTGGCCATGCTGTGCCCCCTGTTGTGCGGATTGCGGTGAGGGGGCAGCGTATGAGGGGTTACGGAGACGCGTGGGGCGTGTGGCGGTTCCGTGACCTGAACGCGTAGGAATGCGTGGTGGAGGCGGCTGTGGGTCCCTCGGCAGGGCGCGCTCCCTCATCGAGATGAAACCCTTCCATTCACCCACAGATAGCCTCTTCTGCCTTCGAATCAAAGGTTTGTGATCGATGGATGTCACCTACCTGCTGTCCGGGCGATCGGCGCGGGTGCATGCGGAACACTCAGGACTCACTCCTGGGAAACATAAAGAAGGAGCCGTCAGATGGTGATTCCGCCATCCGTCGTCACCAAGGTGAGCTGTCGAGCTTTCACCGCCGCCTGATCTGTGGGCGTCAGCGAAGCCCACCAGGCGCGAGCCCCGGCCAGCATGTCCATCGCGAAGATGTCCACCATGAGGTACAGCTTCCCGCCGACCTGATTCATGTGGTTCACGTTGCCGTCAGCGCCGGGGGTAGAGAACTGAAAGTAGTCGAGCACGTCACGCGCATGCTGCCCGGACGTGTCCGAACCTCCCTCGTGCAGGAGTGCGCACCGCAGTGCGTAGCAGTCATTCCCAGACAGGAAGTTGGTTTCCTGTCGATACTCCTGCGCCCCGACGGTGAGCGTATACGAGGGACCGACGTGTGCGTCGAACCAAGCTGCGTACCTCTTGGCATTTGTCTTCTTTGACGGGTCGCTGGCCTTCACGCAGATGTCCGGCAGAGTGAGCGCCATCACGAGAGTCGCGTGCCAGTTGCGGCTCTCAACCGACCGCTCCAGCCCCTCGAAGAATCCGTCCATGCGGGCCTCCCTTCAGTAGGCAGGGGAAACGTACCGCTTGCCGAGGTCATCGGCTCTGCAAGCAACACGACTGCGCCCGGCCGCCGCGGAGGTGACCGGGCGCTATTCAGCGTGCGGTGAATTACTGCTTCGGCTGTACGCAGAGGTGGGCGAACCGGTGAGGCTGCGCGGCCATCGCCGGGTACTGAGGCGGCAACGGCTGCGCCATCGCGCGGACCGCCCCCTCGTGAGCCCGACGGTTCGCCTCACGCTCAGACTGCTGCCGCTGCCGCTCCCGACGGGCGTAACGCTCGGCCGTCGACACCGGCTTGTCGTTCTCCTCGACGTCGTCCTCGTCCTCGTCGACGGGAACCTCCTCCTCGGCGTCCTCCGGCTCCGCGCCGTCACTGATCACCCCGCGCGCCCGCAGCTCGCTCAGCCGCGCCTGCTCGCGCAGAGCCGCATCCGCCCGGTACCCAGGCAAGACCTGCGCCGCGATCCGCTCGGCGGTCGACTGCCCGGCCGTGGTCTCGGTCTGCTCGGCGGCCCGCTCTTCCGTACGGGCGCGGATCCGCTCGGCGTGCGCGGCCGCGCTCGGTGTGACGGGCGGCCCCATTCGACTGGTCATGGTCGTCTCCTCCATGTGCTGCTGTTCTGCGGGGAGGGGGTACGGACTGGCCCGTACCCCCGGTGGGTTCATGCGGCGTCGGGGCCGTCGTCCTCGGTGTCGTGGCCGAGGCGCCGCAGGAGTTCGCTCTCCCACGGCTTCCGCGGCTGCCTGCTGCCCTCGTGCGCTTCTCGTACGGTCGCCGCGTCGGGCGTACGACCTTGGGCCCGGTGGACGGCCGCACGCGCCCACGCGGGCCGCTCAGGCACCGCGGGCGGCTCCTCGACGGGCGCGGGTCGACCTGCCGCGCGGGCCGCCACCCGCTCCGCCCAATCCCTCTGTCCAGCCATGAGGCTGCTCCCTTCCCTTCCGGTGGTCACTCGACGTCCTCCGGCAGCATCGACACGACGTCCCGGATCTCGGAGACGACGAGCATCGCCCTCTGCCGGCCCTTGGAACGCCCGGCGGACTCCGACTCGATGTTCATGACCCGACGCCCGGCGCGACCCTGAGCAGTGGCGTACAGGGCAGCTGCGGCGGCGGCGTTCCGCATCTCCGTCTCGGCGGTGGCGAGAGCCGTACGGGCCGCCTCGACGTGGGCGAAGAACGCGCCAGCGGCGGAGTCGAGGATCTGCTGGTTGCTGCGCGCGGTGGCAGCCTCCAGCGCGCCCAGGGATTCAGCCGCGGCCGTCTTGGCCTGGTCGAGGTGCTCCTTCGGCTCGCCGCGCAGCTGGATGGGTGTGCGGTCGAAAGTCTGCTGCGCCTCGACGGCGGCCCGCTGCGCGGTGAGGAAGCCGGTGAGCAGGGTCGCGATGTCGCCGGGCAGGTGCTCGGGCTTCAGGTTGATGGTCGTCATGGGGTCGGTCCCTTCAGGTTGTCGGGTACGGGTGTGCGGGGTCATGCGCCGGATGCGGCGAACGAGGTGTTGTCGGCGGCCTGGGCGAGGTTGAACAACTTCCGCGCGTGCCGGGCAGCCAGACCTCGACGGCGGGCTTCGGCCAGTTCGGCACGGCGCTGCTTCTCCGCTTCGGCACGGCGGCGGACCGCCGCGATCCGGGCGGCTATGGCCTGCTCGACGGCGGATGACTCGGTCATGACCCCTCCGCCCGAAGCTGCGCCTCTATGGCGGCGTTGCGTGCCTTGAGGTCGGCGAGCAGGACGGCGTACTCCGCAGCGTCCTGGGCCCGCTCCGCCGGAGTCATCGCACGGTGTTCGTCCAGCGGCGGCACCGTCATTCCCTGCCGCTCCTTCGACTCGACGACGAGCCGGTACAGCTCGGGCAGCTCCTTCGTGCCGAGGCCGCACGCGCTGCCGTGATGAACGCACATCGGGCCGTCACCCGACCCCGGGAGGAACGCCTCCTCCAGGCGCATGAGTCGGGTCGTCAGCCGCCGGTTCATTTCTGGTCCCCGCCATCGTCGAGGCCGAACAGCGGCAGCAGCTCGGCCACGTCGCCGCCGTCGGCAAGGAACTGGTCGATCAGGGCGTTGACTTCACGACCCAGTTCTTGGGCCTGCGGGGTGCCCCTCTCCAGGCGGGTCAGCCGGGCATGGAGGCGGCGGCTCACGACAGGTCCGCCAGGGTCACGCCGGCGACCTCGTACACGACGGTGGTCCCGGCCGGGCCGACGAACGCCAGACGAGCACCAGCCGGGGTGTCCTGGCCGTACGCGCGGCTGCCGGCCACCGACCAGATGAGCCCGCCGTGTTCGACGCGCTCCCGCGCCAGGTCCGGGGCGGTCCCGATGCACTCTTCGAGGCGCTCCAGACGAGCGCTGATCTTCCTCATGCTGCTGTCCTCTCGGGGTCGATGGCGGCCTCCAAGGCCGCGATGCGCTCTTCCAGGGCGACGTGCTCACTAATGGACGGGAGGGCGCCGAGCAGGGCTACGGCGGCGCGCAGGCGGATGCTGGCGTTGTCGTCGGTGAGGCTCGCGTGGAGCACGTCCACGGCATCCCGCGCGGCGCTGGACAGTGCCCGGACGGCTTCGTCGAGGAGTGCCCGTCGGGCCGTTTCGACGTCGGTCTTGAAGTCGGACTGCTCGGCCCACCGGCGGACGGTGCGCCCCGACACCCCGACGGTTTCGCCGACCTTGTCGCTGTTCATGCCGCGCGCGAGCAGGATGACGGCCTGGGCTTTGGCGTCGAGTTCCGTCAGGTCATTTCTGGTCACTCGCGGACTCCTCCAATGCGGTCAGATCTTTCACCGGGTGAGGGTCGGCCGCGGGTTGCGGCCAGACGACGTGGGCAATAGGTGGGATTGCTGGAATCGGAATGGGTGGGGGCGGTCCGTGTCCCTGGCCGCGGCAAAGGCCAGGGACGGGTGTCTAGGCCTCGGTGGGCGGGTCGTAAATCCAGGGGTGGACGTCGTATTTGGGTGAGGGCCTCTGCCCTCGCTGACCGGGCTTCCTCGGCGGTGCGGGGATCTCGGCGACCCAGCCGAGTTCCTCCAACTCGTCCATGGCCTCCTTGATGGCTTCGGCGTCGACCGCGCCGGCCGAACCGGTGGCGCGGCGGCCCTTGAAGGACTCGCGGATCTTCCGCAGCGTCACCGTCTGCTCGGTGTCGAGGAGTTGCGGCAGGCGGTCGAGGACGTCCCGCAGGAGCTTGCGGCCACCGTCACCGTCACGGGACATGAGGGCGAACGCTGACCGGGCGTGTGCGACGAGGTAGGGAGCGAGGGCGACGCTGCGGGTCATGGCGTGCTCGCCGATCTCGGCGGCGGCCGGGTTGTCGTAGAGGGTCAGGCAGGCGGCCACGCGGATGATTTGGCCGCACATCTTGCCCGCCCACTCCGCGACGTCGTTCAGGGCGCCATCGTCGACCTTGTCCCGCTCGGTCTGGTTGTAGAACTCGGCGAACACCTTGCGGGCCTGCGTGGTGAGTGTGAGCGTGCGGACGTTCTCGGACGTCCAGATGTCGTCGACCAGACGTGCGATGCGCTGGTTGTAGTCGGTGGCGATGCCGGTGGGGACTGCGGGGGTGTCGAACGAGCCGGGCGGCATGGGCTGGGGCAGCGCGTACAGGAACCGGTTCAGGAACCCGGACGACTTGAACTCCGGGTTGTCCTTCTCCATCTGCTCGACCACGCCGGGCTGGATGATCAGGGTGATGGTCAGCGCGGTTCGCGGCATCCAAGAGTTGCCGCGCCCCACACGGTCGATCTCGTGCGCGGTGCCGCTGTACGCCTTCAGTACGAGGGTGATGTCCGCGCGGCCGTTGCCGTACAGGCCGGCGCAGGCCTTGAAGAATCCGGCCTCTGACTCGTGCAGGGCCATGCGTCCGCTGTTTTCTCCCATGACCTTGCCGAGTGCTTCGAGGGTGACGTCGCCGACGAATGCCTTGGGCAGGCCGGGCTTCTGTCGTAGGTCGCGCAGGGACTCCAGGACGGCGCGTGCGTCTTCCTTGGCCGCCTTGCCGCGAGAGACGTCGTTCTCGACAGCGGCGAGTTCCTTCTCCGTGATGCGGATCTCCTGCTCGATCTCGTCGACCTCGGCCCGCAGCGTTTCCCGTAGTTCGCCGATGCGACCTCGCATGGGGGCCGAGGCCGCATCGAGAGCGGGGGTCTTACGGGCCGAGGAGTCGGCGAGGCCGAGAAGGTACAGGCAGACGTTCTCGGCGTCCCATCCGTCCTTGACGTTCACCTGTACGCGACCCCCGAGGGCGGCGGAGACCGTACCGAGGGCGGACAGGCCGAGGAGATCGTCCGAGACGTTCAGGGAAGCGCCCTGGGCGCGGACCCAGCGGGCCAGGGAGTCGCCGAGGAGATCGGTGGGGAACGGCGGCAGCGTGGTCCTGGGGACGGAGAGGGGAGGGTCCCAACACGGACCGCCCCCTTCATTTTCCGTTCCACTTATTCCAGCGGAGGCGTCTTCCGGCCCCCAGAGGGCTTCGCTGGAATTACTGGAATCGTTCTGGGCGTGGGCGGTCCGTGTTGCGGGCACCAGATCGTCGAACGCGAGACCCGCCGCCAAGTGGTCGGACACGTCCTTGCCGCGGGCTGGCTCCAGGACGCGCACGGGGATCCCAGCACGCTGTACGGAGTCGGCCACGGCGGCGGCATGCTTGCGGCCTGGCTCGTCCCGGTCGGCGATGACGACGACCTCGGACGCCCCGCGCAGGGCCGCCGTGTAGTCCTCACTCCACTTGCCCGCGCCGCCCACGTTGCAGGTGGCGACGACATCCAAGGCCGCGAGGTTCTCGGCGTCCTTCTCGCCCTCACAGACGATGACGACTCCACCGGCCTCCGCCTGCCGGATGACGTCGGGCAGGCGGAACAGGACGCGGCGGATACCGGAGACTCCGGGGCGGCCGTCGGGCCGGAACTGGCGGAAGGTCTTGCGCTCACCGTCGTAGCCGGGCTCCAGCCGGCGGACGACGTAGAGCACCTCGCCGTGCTCGTCGACGTAGGGGTACTCGGCGACGACTTGGGGACGCACGCGCTGCTCCAGGGGCTCATCAAAGAGGTCGGCCATGGTGAGTTCCAGGGCGGCGACGACGTCCTCGGTGGCGCATCCGGCGTGGCACTTGAGGATCACGCCGCTGTTGCCTTTCCGCACGGACAGGGAAGGCGCCCGGTCTTCGTGGGCGGGGCACTGCCACGCCGAGCCTCGTCCCCTGCTGCCCTGCTGTTCCAGGGCCAGAGTGACGCGGACCCAGGCGGCGCTGAAGTTGCTCATACCGCCTTCCGCATCCGCTCGCGGCGAGGCTGGAGCTGGTATCTGGCACCGCAAGGTGCAGTGGTTTTGCCGAGGTGCACGTGCCGATGCATCTGGCCACACTTCGGGCAGCGTCCCGCGAACTCGACCCGCCCTCGCGTGGTGAGCACGATGGGGTGCACGATCGGCAGGCGGTCGCTGTTGGAGCCGGCGGGGAAGAGTGCCGTCTGATTGGCGGTAGTACGGGCGCTCACGCAGGCCTCGCCATGACTCGGACGGCACGCAGTTCGGCGCGGGCCTGGAGGCGGTCCGGAACGTGCGGGTCGTACAGCGGCGGCTTCGCCGGCGCCCGCCGGTCACCCGCACGGTTCGGCCGGAACCCGTGACGCTTACGGCCGCCGCGGTCCTTTGGAACGCCCGCGCGCTGCCTGATGTCGGCGTGGGCCTGCTGGCCTACGATGGTCATAGCGTCTTCTCCAGTCGATGTGGTGACGCAAGCCCCGGATCTGCTTGGCGGTGGATCGCCGGGGCTTCGTCGATTTCGGATGGGTGGGCGTTGGGCCCCTCGCGGTTCTCGTCGGTGCGGCTAACACCGGCGCACACGCGAGGGGCCGTCCTAAGCGCTGATCGTCTGAGCGTCGAGGTAGGCCTCGATGTCAGACCAGCGGGCACGTAGGTGTCGGCCAACCTTGATGAGCCGTGGACCGCCGCCCCTCGAACTCCACTGGTAGACGGTGCCGAGCGGCACGCCCAGGTACTTGGCGATCTCCTCGGCGGTGGCGAGCTTGCGCCTCTGCTGGTCGGTGACCTGAGGCAAGGCAACACGGGGCACCGTAGCCCTCCATGTAGCTGTGTGGAATGACTGACATTCCAGAGAATGACAGTCGCTCGCGCTGCCTGTCAACGCTTGCCTTACCTCGACGCCTTGTGTCATCGTCAGGAATGACAGAAGGGTGATGGTTGTGAGGTTGGAAGAGGTCATCGGCGAGCGAATCGCCGGTATCCGTGCGGACCGGCAGATGTCTCAGGCCGAGCTTGGCGAGGCCCTGGCGACGTACCTCGAAAAGCCCTGGAGTCGGCAAGCCGTCTATACAGCGGAGAAGGGCAAGCGCGCGTTCACGGCCGCCGAATTGGTGGCGCTTGCTCTAGTCCTTGAGGTGGAGGTTCCTGACCTCATGGCGCCAGGTATCCAGCAGAAGCACGAGAGCGTCGAGCTTCCCGGCGGTGCCATCACTGCCAAGCAGCTCGCGGGCATCGTCGCCCCGGAACCGCCAGGAGTGTGGGAGCGCAGGGCGAACATGAGGATGGTCGCCGACATCACGCCGATGCTCGGAGGCGCGATTCAGACCCTTCAGATCCTGCAGGCGAGCTTGCAGGGCATCTTGGCGGACGAGGAAGAGCGGGCCGCTGTTGAGAACCCGGAATCGCTTACGGGAGCAGCGAAGAAGCATGTCGAGCTCCGGACGCAACTCACAACCGCGCTGGCGGACCTGATCGGGCGCACCCGGAGCGACGAGGAGCGCTATGCCGCCATGGAACGTCTGAAGGTCGCACTCAAGGTTGCTTCCGGAGAGGTTGAGGTGGATGGCTAGCGTCTACGACCGGTGGCATTTGAGCCGTCCGAAGAAGGGCGCAGAGCCGTGCGCCGAGCACTCCAGTCGAACTCGCACCCTCGTACCGTCCGCCGACCACGGCAAGGGGAAGCGCTGGCAGGTCCGTTGGCGTGACGCTGCGGGCGAGCAGCAGAAGGAGAACTTCGCCAAGCGCAGCCAGGCAGACACCCGCGCCGACACCATCGGGGCCGACCTCGCCCGCGGCCTCTACGTCGACCCGGCGGCCGGCAAGGAGAGCTTCCGCGCGGTCGCCGAGCGCTACCGCACCTCCGCCGTACACCGCGACGGCACCGCCTCGCGCGTCGAGCGGGCCCTACGGCTGCACCTCTACCCGACGTTCGCCGACCGGCCCATCGTCACCATTCGCCCGTCGGAGGTACAGGCCTGGGTCAAGGACCGGTCGCAGGTCCTCGCGCCGACCACGCTGCGGGTGACGTTCGCCTACATGGTCACGATCATGCACACCGCCGTACGGGACCGGACGATCGCCCTGAACCCGTGCGCCGGCATCAAGCTGCCCGAGGCGCGCCGCCCGGAGATCGTGCCCCTGCACAGGCACGCCGTCCACGCCCTGATCGAGGCAGCCCCGTCCCGGTACCGCGCCATGATCCTCTTCGCCGTGGCGTCGGGGCTCCGGCAGGGCGAGGTATTCGGCCTGGAAGTCGACTGCATCGACTTCCTTCGCCGGGAGGTGACCGTTCGGCAGCAGCTCGTCACCCCGGACAAGGACACCGAGGCGGAGGAGGGCGAGACGCCCGAGAGCTACCTCGGCGAGCCGAAGACGCACGAGAGCTACCGCACGGTGCCCCTGGCGACGCAGGCGGTCAACGCCCTCGCGGCGCACCTTCAGCTGCACCCGGCCGCGACGGTGGAGATCGAGGACCGGACGGACCCGCGCAAGCCGAAGCGGCGCAAGGCACAGATGTTGTTCTCCACCGAGCGCAAGGACGTACTGAAGCGCTCCGGCTGGTCGCGCACGTGGGCGCGGATGGAGACGAAGGCGAACGAAGCGCTCGCCAAGGCGTACGCCGAGTCGTACGCGGCGTGGGTGCAGCGCGGTCGGCCGGAGGGCGCCGAGCCCGCACTCGTCCAGGTGCCGGGGGAGGCGAGCATGCACGACCTGCGGCACTTCTACGCCTCGGCGCTGATCAAGAACCGGGAGAGCGTGAAGACGGTTCAGCGGCGGCTCGGCCACTCGAAGCCGTCGATCACGCTCGACACCTACACCCACCTTTGGCCGGACGACGAGGACACAACGCGGGCTGCGATCGAGGCGGTCCTCGGTGATGTGCCCGCGTTGTGCCCTCCGGCTGCAACGATTTCTCGCTAGTGCAGGTCAGAGGCTCCGATCACCGGTAGTTGACGAACTGCACCGCGAAGTCGAAGTCCTGGCCCTTGAGGAGGCTGATCACGGCCTGCAGGTCGTCCCGGCTCTTGGAGCTGACGCGCAGCTCGTCGCCCTGGACCTGGGCCTTGACGCCCTTGGGGCCCTCATCGCGAATGATCTTCGCCACCTTCTTGGCGTTCTCCTGGGAGATGCCTTCCTCGATCGACGCGAAGAGCTTGTACTCCTTGCCGGACAGCTGGGGCTCGCCCGCGTCCAGCGACTTCAGGGAGATCCCGCGCTTGATCAGCTTGGACTGGAAGACGTCGAGGATGGCCTTGACCCGGTCCTCGGAGTTCGCCTCCATCAGGATCTTCTCGCCGGACCACGAGATCGAGGCGCCGACGCCCTTGAAGTCGTAGCGCTGCGAGATCTCCTTGGCGGCCTGGTTGAGGGCGTTGTCGACCTCCTGCCGCTCGACCTTCGAGACGATGTCGAAACTGGAGTCGGCCATGTCCTGTGGCTCCTTGAAATCGGGGTATCGGGGGGCGACAAGCCTAGCCACCCCGGCCACCGCGAGTACTGATCAATCAGGTGGCGGAGCACCCCTGGGCATCAGGTATCGTTTACGTCGTTGCCACAGAGCACCGCCGAAAAGCGGTTCGAAGGGCAGCATCCCAGGCGGTGTGCCCGAGTGGCCAATGGGAACGGACTGTAAATCCGTCGGCTTAGCCTACCCAGGTTCGAATCCTGGCGCCGCCACGTGGAGGGAAGCCCCTCCGGACTGTGAGAGCAGTTCGGAGGGGCTTCTTCGTGTGCCGGAGGGCTTCTTCGGGTGTCAGTGCGGCGAGGCACACTGACCGCATGTCATCGCGTCGCAGGAACTGCCCCGAGTGCCGTCGTGAGATCGCCGTCGTGGCGGGGCGGTTCGCGCGGCACGATCCGCCCGGAGCGAGCGGGGACCTGGTGTCGTGCCCCGGGTCGCGCAGGCCGGCCTGGATCGGGGCGGCCCAGCCCGCGCTCGACGGCTTCGTCGTACCCGAATTCCCCGGTCAGCTACCGCTGTTCTGACCTCCGGCACGTCCCTGTCGGTGCCTCAGTTGCCCGCCACCGACTTCACGGCCACGGAGACGGGCGCCGAGCCGCTGACGAGTTCCAGGGTCAGACCGGCGGTCGCGGGGGTTTCCAGGAGTTCGGCGAGAGTGGCGGCCACGTCGTCACGGGGGATCGGGCCGCGGCCGGTGGACGCCTCCAGACGGACGAGGCCGGTGCCGGCGTCGTCGGTCAGCATGCCGGGGCGCAGGATCGTCCAGTCCAGCGCCTCCAGCCCGCGGACGTACGCGTCGGCCTCGCCCTTGGCCCGCTGGTAGACGTCGAAGATCTCGTCGCCCTCGTGCGCCGGGTCCGCGCCCATGGACGAGACGACGAGGTGGCGGCGCACGCCCGCGCGCACCGAGGCATCGGCGAACAGGACCGCGGCCGCGCGGTCGACCGTGTCCTTGCGGCCCGCCCCGCTGCCCGGCCCGGCGCCCGCCGCGAACACGGCGGCGTCCGCGCCCCGCAGATGGGCGGCGACCTCCTCGACCGACGCCGACTCCAGATCGCACAGCACGGGTTCGGCACCGGCCGCGCGCAGATCGTCCTCCTGCTCGGCGCGGCGGATGATCCCCGCGACCTCGTGACCGCGCGCGGCGAGCAGTCGCTCCAGCCGCAGCGCGATCTGACCATGACCTCCGGCGATGACAATGCGCATGACTTCGACCGTACGCCCGAACGGACGCGTTTGCCGCGCAACCATCCCGCCGTCCCAGGTGTCTCACCCATGTTCGCCGTGTCGGCGGACGCCGGAACCACGGGGGGAAACATCACCGCCATGCGTATCGCCACACGCAACAAGAACGTCGTACGCCGCGCCTGCACCGGTGTCGGCTGCGCCGCGGCCGTGCTCGTCACGGTGGCCGCGTGCGGAACCGTCGAGAACCTCACCGCGGGCCAGAAGGTCGACGGTGCCGTCGAGCGGCTGGGCGAGCAGAAGTCGCTGGCCTTCGGGATGCGGCTCGACGCCGACCCGGACGACCTCACCGCGCTGATGGGCGAGGACAGCGAGGAAGTGCCGCCGGAGATGGCGGAGTTCTTCACCGGGCTGCGCGTCGACGTGTCGGTCAAGTCGAAGAAGGCGCTGGCCGAGTCCGGTGAGAAGGACATCGCCGGAGTCGGCATGAAGATCTCCGGTGACGACGGTGTGCTCGTCGAGTACCGGGTCGTCGGCGACTACACGTACTACCGCGCCGACATGAAGGCCATGGGCGACGCGATGGGCATCCCGTTCCCGACGGCCGACGAACTCCCCGAGAGCGAGAAGCACTTGCGGCCCGCCCTGGAGGGCGACTGGGTGAAGGTGAACACCGCCGAGCTGCAGGACGCCGCCGGGGAGGAGGGAGCCGGTGGCTCGAAGGGCTCCGACGAGATCGACGCCAGGACCCAGAAGAAGATCCTCGACGCCGTCCGCGGTGTCGTCGCCCGCGAGGTCGGTTTCAAGACCAAGGACGGCAAGGACGGCACCGAGGTCGTCACCGCCAAGGCCAACTTCCGCGACCTGCTCACCGGCATCGTCGACAAGCTCCAGCCGCTGGAGGGCGAGTTGCCGCCGGGAGCCGAACTCCCCACGGCCAAGGACATGAAGGACGCCCCGGACAAGAACGTCGCGGTCGACTTCACCCTCAAGAACGGTGACCTGACCCGGATCGAGACCGACCTCGCCGCCCTCGCCGACGATCCCAAGGGCGCCAAGGCCTCCCTGGTCCTCACCTTCGGCAAGGCCGGTGACGTCAGCGCTCCCAAGGGTGCCGCCGAGATCCCGTCCGGCGAGTTCAGCGACCCGATCGGCGGCGGTCTGTTCGGCGTCTGATCACACCGGCGGCGGGTCGGGCGTCCGCCCGGTCGGGCACCGCCCCGCCGCCCACCCGCCCCGCCGCCCACCCGCCCCGCCGCCCACCCGCCCCGCCGCCCACCCGCCCCGCCGCCCACCCGCACGCCCCGGCGCGGCCACGCACACCCTCAGGACGGCTCGCCCCGCCCCTGCCGAGGCAGATCCACCGCCGTGCCCGTCACCGAGCCGCAGTACTCCCGTACCGCGCTGGTCCGCGCCACCACGCGCCCCCGGTGCACGACGATGCGGCTGTACGCGAGCGACAGCACTCCCGCGAGCCGGGCGCCCCGCACGGCGAGCAGTTCGGCGGGAAAACCGGCCTCGACCCGCACCTCGGGCAGACCGAGCCCGGCGCGGGTTGCCCCGCTGACGGCGTCGTACGCCTCCTCGGGCCGCAGTCCGTAGCGGGAGGCGAGCAGGAACGCGGCCTCCAGGGGGTCCCCGCGCCCGACGGGGTTCGACACGTCCCGCAGTGCCCCGCTGCCCGCCGCGACCCGCACCCCGGCCGCCCGCAGGAGCCGTACGGGGGCGGTGTCCCGGCCGTCCACGGTGCCGCAGCCGCCCTGCGGAAGGCAGACGACGGTCACACCGGCCGCCGCGAGCCGGTCGGCGGCGCGGGCGGCGGCCTGGCCGGGAAGCCGGGCGAGCCCGCCGCAGGGGCCCAGGGTGACGCCGGGCCGCAGACCGCCCGCCATGGCCGCGAGCCGGGCGAGCCGGGCCGGGTCGTCGCCGTCGGTGTGCAGGTCGACCGGGCAGCCGTGCTCGGAGGCGATCTCCAGGACCGCCTCCACGTATCCGGTGGGATCGGGGTCCAGATCCGGACAGCCGCCGACCACCGAGGCGCCCATCTTCACCGCGTCCCGCAGGATCGCGAGCCCGTCCGCGCCGGCCACCCCGGTCAGCACCCGGGGCATCGCCACCGTCGTCAGCTCGGCGAGCCCGCGCAGCGCCTGCCCCGCCCGGAGCACCGCCGCCAACGCCTCCAGACCCTGGACGTCGCCCACGTGCACATGCGAGCGCACCGCCGTGGCGCCGTGCCCGAGCTGCAGCAGCGCGGCCTCCGTGGCCCGCCGCTGGACGTCCTGGCCGTCGTAGGGGACCGGGCCCTCGAAGTCGGCCGACAGGGCCGTGTCGCCGTGGGCGTGCGGCTCCGCGGGGGCCGGCAGGAGCAGATGGCCGCCGAGATCCACCCGGGTGGCGGGCGCCCCGGACGCGGCGGGCCCCGCGCCCAGGCTGCCGGCCGTGCCGACCGCCTCGATACGCCCGCCGCCCAGCCGTACGTCCACCACACGGCCGTCGGTCAGCCGCGCCCCGCACAGCAGCAGGGCGCCTGCCTCGTCCGGGCCGGACGGCGGGCCGGAGGAGTGGGACGGCTGCGGCTGGCTGTCGGGCATCGCACTCTCCCGGTGGCTCGACGACGGCTGCGCGGTGACGCACATGGGGGAGGAACAGCAGGGGACACAAGATCACGCAGAGTGAGACGAGCCTAGGCGGGCCGCCCCGCCCCGTCGCGGAGGAGCGCAATAGTCGTACCGGTGTGGTGCGGCTGCCGGAGGGACGCCGGGGAAGGCCGGTGGCGAAGGGGCGTGCGGGGCTCATGTGGCCTGGGGAAACGGCATGGACGCGGGCTCCGGGCGAGCGCCGGACGGCTCCCGGAAGATCCCCGCGCGACCGGTGGACGGCCCATGGATGCGGGCGCGGAAACGGATTTGGGCGATCGGCGGTGGGGCGTGTAATGTCTTCATCGCTCGCCCCAATAGCTCAGTCGGTAGAGCGTCTCCATGGTAAGGAGAAGGTCTACGGTTCGATTCCGTATTGGGGCTCTGGTGTGAAAGGTTCCCGCCGCGAGGCGGGAACCGATCGCATCACAGCGGTGTAGCTCAGTCGGTAGAGCAAGCGGCTCATAATCGCTGTGTCACCGGTTCAAGTCCGGTCACCGCTACTGACGGTAGCCGATTGCGGGGTCGGTCCTTCGATCGGCTACTCTTTTATGCGTTCAACCCTGTCCCATCCGTTCGTCAAGGAGCACTCACGTGGCTGCCACCGACGTCCGCCCGAAGATCACGCTGGCCTGCGTGGAGTGCAAGGAGCGGAACTACATCACCAAGAAGAACCGGCGTAACAACCCGGACCGACTGGAGATGAAGAAGCACTGCCCGCGTTGCAACGCGCACACCGCGCACCGCGAAACGCGATAAATCAGGCTCGTACGCGAGGCCGTCCCCGAGAGATCGGGGGCGGCCTCGCGTCGTTGCACCACCCGTACCGGTCAGTACCGCCGTATCAGTACCGCCGTACCGCCATATCCGCCGAGCAACCAGGAGGTGCCGAGCCGATGGCGCTCGACCAGTCCTTCGTGGGGCGTTCCTACCCGCCCACCGACCCCTACGAGGTCGGCCGGGAGAAGATCCGCGAGTTCGCGGAGGCCGTGGGGGACACCAACCCCGTCTACACCGACCCGGAGGCCGCCAAGGCGCTCGGGTACGCCGATGTGATCGCCCCGCCGACCTTCGTGTTCTCGATCACCTTCAAGGCGGCCGGACAGGTCGTCCAGGACCCCCAGCTGGGCCTCGACTACAGCCGGGTGGTGCACGGTGACCAGAAGTTCGCCCACCGGCGCCCGGTGCGCGCCGGTGACCGGCTCACGGTCACCTCGACCATCGAGGCGATCAAGTCCCTGGCGGGCAACGACATCCTGGACATCCGCGGCGAGGTCCACGACGAGTCCGGCGAACACGTCGTGACCGCCTGGACCAAGCTCGTGGCCCGCGCGGCCGAGGAGGCGTGAGGACCCGATGACCGCGAAGATCTCCTACGACGACGTCGAGGTCGGCACCGAACTGCCCGCGCAGACCTTCGGTGTGACCCGAGCCACCCTCGTCCGGTACGCGGGCGCCTCCGGCGACTTCAACCCGATCCACTGGAACGAGCGGTTCGCCAAGGAGGTGGGCCTCCCGGACGTCATCGCGCACGGCATGTTCACCATGGCCGAGGCGATCCGCGTCGTCACCGACTGGGCCGGCGACCCGGGCGCGGTCGTCGAGTACGGCGTCCGCTTCACCAAGCCCGTCGTCGTCCCCGACGACGACGAGGGCGCCACCATCGAGGTCAGCGCCAAGATCGGCGCCAAGCTCGACGACAACACCGTCCGCGTCGACCTCACGGCCATGAGCGCCGGCCAGAAGATCCTCGGCATGTCCCGAGCGGTCGTACGACTGGCCTGAGGGCCCGCGCGGCCGAGCCGCACCGGCACGGTCCCCCGCCCCTCCCGGGTGCGGGGGTCTCGTACTCTTGAGCCCGTGCAGGAACTCCACGACGCCCCCCTCGCCCCGCTGACCACCTTCCGGCTGGGCGGGCCCGCGCGGCGGCTGATCACCGCGACCACCGACGACGAGGTGATCGCCGCGGTCCGCGAGGCCGACGACACCGGTACGCCGCTGCTGCTCATCGGGGGCGGCTCCAACCTGGTCGTCGGGGACCGGGGCTTCCCCGGGACCGCGCTGGTCATCGCCACGAAGGGCTACAGGCTCGACGCGACGAGGCTGGAACTGGCCGCCGGCGAGGTGTGGACCGACGCGGTCGCCCGCACCGTCGAGGCCGGGCTGGCCGGCATCGAGTGCCTGGCCGGCATCCCCGGCTCCGCCGGCGCCACACCGATCCAGAACGTCGGGGCGTACGGCCAGGAGGTCGCCTCCACCATCACCGAGGTCGTCGCCTACGACCGCCGCACCCGCGAGACGGTCACCGTCCCGAGCGCCGAGTGCGCCTTCTCGTACCGCCACAGCCGCTTCAAGGACGAGCCCGAGCGGTACGTCGTCCTGCGCGTCCGGTTCGAACTGGAGGACGCGGGCGGCCTGTCGGGACCGGTCAAGTACGCCGAGACGGCCCGCTCGCTCGGTGTCGAGCCCGGCGACCGGGTGCCCCTGGCGCGGGCCCGCGAGACCGTGCTGAAGCTGCGGGCCGGGAAGGGCATGGTCCTCGACCCGGAGGACCACGACACCTGGTCCGCCGGGTCGTTCTTCACCAACCCGATCCTCACCGACGAGGAGTTCGCCGCGTTCCACGCGCGCGTGCGGGAGCGGCTCGGTGCGGACGTGACCCCGCCCGCGTACGCCGCCGGCGGCGGGCACACCAAGACCTCCGCCGCCTGGCTGATCGACAAGGCGGGCTTCACCAAGGGGTACGGCACCGGCCCCGCCCGGATCTCCACCAAGCACACCCTGGCCCTCACCAACCGGGGCGCGGCCACCACCGAGGACCTGCTCGCGCTGGCCCGCGAGGTCGTGACCGGAGTCCGGGACGCCTTCGGCATCACCCTGGTCAACGAGCCGGTGACGGTCGGCGTCAGCCTCTGACCCGAGCCGCTATCCGGCCGGGCGGGCCAGCCAGTCGTCCACCCCGGACAGCAGCTTCGCCCGCTCGTCCTCCGGCGCCGCCGACGCCCGGATCGACTGCCGGGCCAGCTCCGCCAGTTCCGCGTCCGTGAAGCCGTGGTGGTGCCGGGCGATCTCGTACTGGGCCGCGAGGCGGGAGCCGAACAGCAGCGGGTCGTCGGCGCCGAGCGCCATCGGCACACCCGCCTCGAACAGAGTGCGCAGGGGGACGTCCTGGGGCTTCTCGTAGACGCCGAGCGCCACGTTCGAGGCGGGGCAGACCTCGCACGTCACGCCCCGGTCCGCGAGGCGCTTCAGCAGCCGCGGGTCCTCCGCCGCGCGAACCCCGTGCCCGATGCGCGAGGCGTGCAGATCGTCCAGGCAGTCACGCACCGAGAAGGGGCCGGTCAGCTCGCCGCCGTGCGGCGCCGACAGCAGGCCCCCCTCGCGGGCGATCGCGAAGGCACGGTCGAAGTCCCGCGCCATGCCCCGGCGTTCGTCGTTGGAGAGCCCGAAGCCCACCACGCCCCGGTCGGCGTATCGCACCGCCAGCCGGGCCAGCGTGCGCGCGTCCAGCGGGTGCTTCATCCGGTTCGCGGCCACCACCACCCGCATCCCGAGCCCGGTGTCCCGCACGGTCGTGTCCACGGCGTCCAGGATGACCTCCAGCGCCGGGATCAGTCCGCCCAGCCGGGGCGCGTACGACGTGGGGTCCACCTGGATCTCCAGCCAGCCCGAGCCGTCCCGCACGTCCTCCTCCGCGGCCTCCCGCACCAACCGCTGGATGTCCTCGGGCCCCCTGACGCACGAGCGCGCCGCGTCGTACAGCCGCTGGAAGCGGAACCACCCCCGCTCGTCCGTCGCCCGCAGCTTCGGCGGCTCCCCGCTGGTCAGCGCCTCGGTGAGCGCCTCGGGCAGCCGCACCCCGTACTTGTCGGCCAGCTCCAGCACGGTCATGGGCCGCATCGATCCGGTGAAGTGCAGATGCAGATGGGCCTTGGGCAGTTCAGAGAGATCACGTACACGCTCCATCGCCCGATCCTGCCGCACGCCCGTGCCGTCCCGGTAGCGGAATCCTCGAACGTGGTCTTGCTCGCACAAACGACAGGGGGGCCGCCCACCGACATCGGTGGGCGGCCCCCCTGGGGACGGACGTCAGTCCCGGGCCTCCGCCAGCAGCTTCTGGAGGCGCGAGACGCCCTCGACGAGATCCTCGTCACCGAGGGCGTACGACAGACGCAGATAGCCGGGGGTGCCGAAGGCCTCGCCGGGGACGACCGCCACCTCGGCCTCCTCCAGGATCAGCGCGGCCAGCTCGACCGTGTCCTGCGGGCGCCTGCCCCGGATCTCCTTGCCGACCAGAGCCTTCACCGAGGGGTACGCGTAGAACGCGCCCTCGGGCTCCGGGCACAGGACGCCGTCGATCTCGTTGAGCATCCGCACGATCGTCTTGCGGCGCCGGTCGAAGGCCTCCTTCATCTCCTCGACGGCCGACAGGTCGCCCGACACGGCGGCGAGCGCGGCGACCTGGGCCACGTTGGAGACGTTCGAGGTCGCGTGCGACTGGAGGTTGGTCGCGGCCTTGACGACGTCCTTCGGTCCGATGACCCAGCCCACGCGCCAGCCCGTCATCGCGTACGTCTTCGCGACACCGTTGACCACGATGGTCCTGTCGGCCAGCTCGGGCACGACCACCGGCAGGGAGTGGAACTCCGCGTCGCCGTAGACCAGGTGTTCGTAGATCTCGTCGGTCAGGACCCACAGGCCCTTCTCGGCGGCCCAGCGGCCGATCTCCTCGATCTGCGCGCGCGTGTAGACCGCGCCGGTCGGGTTGGAGGGGGAGACGAAGAGGAGCACCTTCGTGTTCTCCGTGCGGGCCGCCTCCAACTGCTCGACGGAGACCCGGTAGCCCGTGGTCTCGTCGGCGACGACCTCGACCGGGACACCGCCGGCGAGACGGATCGACTCCGGGTACGTCGTCCAGTACGGAGCGGGGACGATGACCTCGTCGCCCGGGTCGAGGATCGCGGCGAAGGCCTCGTAGATGGCCTGCTTGCCGCCGTTGGTCACGAGGACCTGCGACGGGTCGACCTCGTAGCCGGAGTCGCGCAGGGTCTTCGCGGCGATCGCGGCCTTCAGCTCGGGCAGACCGCCGGCCGGCGTGTACCGGTGGTACTTCGGGTTCTTGCAGGCCTCGACGGCCGCCTCGACGATGTAGTCGGGAGTCGGGAAGTCGGGCTCGCCGGCGCCGAAGCCGATCACCGGGCGCCCGGCGGCCTTGAGGGCCTTGGCCTTGGCGTCCACGGCGAGGGTGGCGGACTCGGAGATCGCGCCGATGCGCGCGGAGACCCGGCGCTCGGTGGGAGGGGTTGCAGCGCTCATGGGCCCCATCGTTTCAGACCGGAAACGCGCCGGGCACGCGGGTTTCACAGACTGAACAGCGACGGAACAACCGCCCGCCTCCGCGGCCGGAAACGGTCGATCTTCGACGGACAACGTCCCTACGGACGCTTTCTGTTCGACGACAGCTCTCGGACCACGTATGCTCTGTCCTCGTTGGCCTTCACCGGCCGCGCCCGTCAGGTGCACACCGTGCACTCGCTCGGATGCGGTACGTTGGGGGAGAACCACAAAGGGTCGTAGCTCAATTGGTAGAGCACTGGTCTCCAAAACCAGCGGTTGGGGGTTCAAGTCCCTCCGGCCCTGCTACACACTCCTCACGCCAGGATGTGTGCGCATGTACGTACAGCAATGTTCCGCCGTGCGGCTCAGACCGGGCGCGGCACGGCCACGACCCGGACCGGAATCAGGTGAGGATGAATGACGGACGCCGTGGGCTCCATCGACACGCCTGATGCCCAGGACGAGGTGCCCGAGGACAAGAAGAAGACCCGCAAGGGCGGCAAGCGGGCCAAGAAGGGCCCGCTGAAGCGCCTCGCGCTCTTCTACCGGCAGATCGTCGCGGAGCTGCGCAAGGTCGTCTGGCCGACCCGCTCCCAGCTGACGACCTACACCTCGGTGGTCATCGTCTTCGTCGTCGTCATGATCGGTCTCGTCACCGTGATTGACTTCGGCCTCGACAAGGCCGCCAAGTACGTCTTCGGCTGAGCCGAAAGCGAAGGGCGCCGCGACTTGGCGCCCCTTTCGCATGTTCCACCCCCATGATCCAGGAAGAAGCAGCCACGTGTCTGACCCGAACCTGAAGGACGCCATGGAGCCTCGCGGTGAAGGTGCCGAGTCCGTGGATGACGAACTCGACATCGTCGAGGGAGCAGACTCCGAGGACGGCGTCGACGAGTTCGAGGCTGCCGAGGCCGAGGCGGGGGAGTCGGCCGAGGAAGAGGCCGTGCACGTCGAGGACGACTCCGACGACGAGGACGCCGACGTCGAGGACTCCGAGGACGACGACGCCGAAGAGACCGTCGAGGAGGAGACCGAGCCGGTCGACCCCGTCGAGGCCCTGCGCGAGGAACTGCGGACCCTGCCCGGCGAGTGGTACGTCATCCACACGTACGCCGGTTACGAGAACCGCGTGAAGACCAACCTCGAACAGCGTGCCGTCTCGCTGAACGTCGAGGACTTCATCTTCCAGGCCGAGGTGCCGCAGGAAGAGGTCGCGCAGATCAAGAACGGCGAGCGCAAGACGATTCGCCAGAACAAGCTCCCCGGCTACGTCCTCGTCCGCATGGACCTGACGAACGAGTCCTGGGGCGTCGTCCGCAACACCCCCGGCGTCACCGGCTTCGTGGGCAACGCCTACGACCCGTACCCGCTGACCCTGGACGAGATCGTCAAGATGCTCGCGCCGGAGGCCGAGGAGAAGGCCGCCCGTGAGGCGGCCGAGGCCGAGGGCAAGCCGGCTCCCGCCCGCAAGGTCGAGGTCCAGGTGCTGGACTTCGAGGTCGGCGACTCGGTCACCGTCACGGACGGCCCGTTCGCCACGCTGCAGGCGACCATCAACGAGATCAACGCGGACTCGAAGAAGGTCAAGGGTCTTGTGGAGATCTTCGGCCGCGAGACGCCGGTCGAGCTGTCGTTCGACCAGATCCAGAAGAACTAGCCGTCACCGGCTCCTTCCTGGACCACCGCTTCCGACCAGGTCAGACGGGCTGTCAAAAGCTCGTCTGACCTGCTCGGTTTTTGGCCGCGCATCCATACCCGTTATCGTTGTGCGGTATGCCTTCATCCGGGACGCGACCTGGATGGGGGCGCACTCGAATCGAAAGGACCCGGAGAGCAATGCCTCCCAAGAAGAAGAAGGTCACGGGGCTCATCAAGCTCCAGATCAACGCCGGTGCGGCGAACCCCGCCCCGCCGGTCGGCCCCGCGCTCGGTCAGCACGGCGTCAACATCATGGAGTTCTGCAAGGCCTACAACGCCGCGACCGAGTCGCAGCGTGGCTGGGTGATCCCGGTGGAGATCACGGTCTACGAGGACCGCTCCTTCACCTTCGTCACCAAGACGCCGCCGGCCGCGAAGATGATCCTCAAGGCCGCGGGTGTCGAGAAGGGCTCCGGCGAGCCGCACAAGACCAAGGTCGCCAAGATCACCGAGGCGCAGGTCCGTGAGATCGCCACGACCAAGCTCCCCGACCTGAACGCCAACGACCTGGACGCCGCGTCGAAGATCATCGCCGGCACCGCCCGCTCCATGGGCATCACGGTCGAGGGCTGAGTCCCACCTTCGTAGCATCACGCGGCGGCCGTACACGGCAGCCGCGCGTGGCAGGGCCTGCTCGGCCCGTACCACGACTCCTTTTCAAGCACACACAGGAGCAGTTGTGAGCAAGCGCAGCAAGGCTCTCCGCGCTGCGGACGCCAAGGTCGACCGGGACAAGCTCTACGCCCCGCTCGAGGCCGTCCGTCTCGCCAAGGAGACCTCCACGTCCAAGTTCGACGGCACCGTCGAGGTCGCCTTCCGTCTGGGTGTCGACCCGCGCAAGGCCGACCAGATGGTTCGTGGCACCGTGAACCTCCCGCACGGCACCGGTAAGACCGCCCGGGTCCTGGTCTTCGCGACCGGTGACCGTGCCGAGGCCGCGACCGCCGCCGGCGCCGACATCGTCGGCTCCGACGAACTGATCGACGAGGTGGCGAAGGGCCGTCTGGACTTCGACGCCGTCGTCGCCACCCCGGACCTCATGGGCAAGGTCGGCCGCCTCGGCCGCGTGCTCGGTCCCCGTGGTCTCATGCCGAACCCCAAGACCGGCACCGTGACCCCGGACGTCGTGAAGGCCGTCAACGACATCAAGGGCGGCAAGATCGAGTTCCGCGTCGACAAGCACTCGAACCTGCACTTCATCATCGGCAAGACGTCGTTCGACGACACCAAGCTGGTGGAGAACTACGCCGCGGCGCTGGACGAGATCCTCCGTCTGAAGCCGTCGGCCGCCAAGGGCCGCTACATCAAGAAGGCCGCGATCAGCACCACGATCGGCCCCGGCATCCCGATCGACTCGAACCGCACCCGCAACCTCCTCGTCGAGGAGGACCCGGCCGCCGTCTGAGCCTGACGCTCACCGGCAGCCGCGTCGCGGTCGCACACCCGAGGACGAGCCCCGCAGCCTTTCGAGGCTGCGGGGCTCGTCTCTTTCTCGCCGGGGCGGTAGCCGGAAACGCGCACGACAGTCGTCACCCGGCGGCGCTAGTGTCCCTGCCGTCCCACATGGGTGGGGCGTGAGGTTCCAGGGGGACAGATGAGGTTGGCCGAACACGGCTCCGTACGTCGTCGTAGAGGCGTCGGCATCGCCGTCGTGGCCGCGCTGCTGGGCGGCGCCACCACGGCCTGCGGCACGGAGGCGGGGGCGGAGGCCGAGGCGAAGCCGAAGACGCCCGCGGAAGCCGAGGCGAAGCCCGCGACGCCCGCCGAGGCCGTGGCCCGGGCCGCGGAGCGCACGACGGACATCGCGTCGCTGCGCTACCGGGTGTCGGGGACCCTGCCGGAGCACGGGAAGATACGGGTCGAGGCGGCGATGACCGCGCGGCCGACCGCGATGCGCATGGAACTGACCGGGTGGGGCCCGAGCGAGGACAAGGCCTTGGCGGTGCGGTTCGCCGACGGAGTGATCTACGCCGAGGGGGACGCGGCCGCCATCGGCGCCCCGGCGGACAAGAAATGGATCAGCGCCGGGCCGGCCGTGTGGGGACGCGGCGCGGCGGACAACAACACCTACCGCGTCCTGCCCGGTCCGTTGGAGGCGAGCCCGCTCGCGCAGTCCACGCTCCTCACCGGCGCGAAGAAGGTCGGCGAGGTCGGTGCCGAGACGGTCGACGGCAGCGAGGCCACGCACTACCGGGGCACGGTCACCACGAAGAGCCTGCGGGCCGCTCAGGCTGCCGCCCGGGACAAGGCGACCCGGGAGCTGCGGACGACCAGTCTGGACCAGTTCATGATGCTGGGCATCGAGGAGACGCTCACCGTGGACCTGTGGGTCGACGACGACGGCCGGGCCAAGCGGTACCGGCTCAGGGGCGAGACCTACGCCCTGCGGGAGGGGCGCATGGTCGACGGAGGCCCGCTCGACCTGACCGTCACCCTCCTGGACGTCGACCGGCCGGTGACCGTCGAGCCCCCGGCGGCCGACGACACGGTCGACCTCGCCGAGCGGGTGGACGGGGCCGGCGAGGGCTGAGCGGCGGCCTCCGGGAGCGGATTTGCCCGACAGGGACACGGTCCCGTACTCTTCCGAGGAAGCCAAAGACCGCTGGTCGTTGCCGTGTGCTCACAAGAGGGCGCGGTGGCCGAAGGATCCGCTGAACTGCGGACGACCCGCGCAGGTGACTGTGGAAGTTGCTCCTGGTCCGGTTCCGTCTCGTACGGGATTCGTCCGGTCGAGCCACGCCCCGAGCGCCTGCGCCGGGGCGTTTCGTTTTCTCCAGCCCCTTCTGAGCGGTCCTCATCACCCGGAAGGAGGCCGACGCTCTATGGCAAGGCCCGACAAGGCTGCCGCGGTGGCCGAGCTCACGGAGCAGTTCCGTAGCTCGAACGCCGCCGTGCTGACCGAGTACCGGGGTCTCACCGTGGCGCAGCTCAAGACGCTGCGTCGTTCACTCGGTGAGGACGCCCAGTACGCCGTGGTGAAGAACACGCTGACCAAGATTGCGGCCAACGAGGCCGGGATCTCGACGCTCGACGACCTGTTCAACGGTCCGACGGCGGTCGCCTTCATCACCGGTGACCCGGTGACGTCGGCGAAGGGTCTTCGTGACTTCGCCAAGGACAACCCGAACCTCGTCATCAAGGGCGGTGTCCTTGACGGCAAGGCGCTGTCCGCCGACGAGATCAAGAAGCTCGCGGACCTCGAGTCCCGCGAGGTTCTGCTCTCCAAGCTGGCGGGTGCCTTCAAGGGCAAGCAGTCTCAGGCTGCGCAGCTCTTCCAGGCGCTTCCCTCGAAGCTCGTCCGCACCGTGGACGCGCTCCGTGCCAAGCAAGAAGAGCAGGGCGGTGCCGAGTAACTCGGCTCGCGAAATGACCGCCGCCTGAGGCAGTCCGCCTCGGAACAGCGGTCGTAGCGGGCCGTCGTACGCCCGCCAGACATGTACATCCGGCACCTGCCGAATTAGTGGAAGGAAGCCATCGTGGCTCTCACCCAGGACGAACTGCTCGCCGAGTTCGAGGGCATGACCCTCATCCAGCTCTCCGAGTTCGTGAAGGCGTTCGAGGAGAAGTTCGACGTCACCGCCGCCGCGGCCGTCGCCGTTGCCGGCCCCGCCGTCCCCGGCGCCCCGGCCGAGGCCGCTGAGGAGCAGGACGAGTTCGACGTCGTCCTCACCGGCGCCGGCGAGAAGAAGATCCAGGTCATCAAGGTCGTGCGTGAGCTGACCTCGCTGGGCCTGAAGGAGGCCAAGGACCTCGTGGACGGCGCTCCGAAGCCCGTTCTCGAGAAGGTCGCCAAGGAGGCCGCCGAGAAGGCTGCCGAGTCCCTCAAGGCCGCCGGCGCCTCCGTCGAGGTCAAGTAAGGCCTCGCTGGTCCGCCGGCACTCCTGGATCCGCGAGGATCCGTGCGGGACGGTTTCGAGACAAGAGTCAAAAATTTGTTCGAGGCTGTAACGCGAACGTACCGAAGGGCGATCACCCAACTGGGTGGTCGCCTTTCGGCGTTCCGGGACGTCGGCGGACGGCTGCCTTGCACTGTCGGTGGCGACGAGTATGGTGATCTTCGTCGTGCCTCCGCCGCCCCGGGTGACGAGCCGCGAGTGACGATCGCGGCACCCGGATCGGGCATGAGAGGCCTTGACGAACTGCACGCAGCGCGCAATTCTCAGGACGCGTCGTCACACCGATCCGAACTCCGAGGCATGGATCGACGGCGAAGAGGGCAGTATCAACGTGCGTTGAGGGCGTGGGCTTGCATAGGTGTCGAGAACAACGAGGGTCTCAAAAAACCCGCACTGGACATCAGTGTGCCAACTGGCTACACTGACCCTTTGCGCTGCCTGTTAGCTGTCCCCTGCCCGTCACCAGGGGCATGCCCTCGCTTGAGCATCGACGAACAGATCATTCCCGACCTGGCCTTTCCGTCAGATCAGGAACACCCTGCTCTCTTTGCGCATAAGAGGGGCCGGTACGCGCGTAGTGAG
This sequence comes from Streptomyces sp. NPDC002324, assembly GCF_053593335.1. Taxonomy (NCBI): domain Bacteria; kingdom Bacillati; phylum Actinomycetota; class Actinomycetes; order Kitasatosporales; family Streptomycetaceae; genus Streptomyces; species Streptomyces sp. NPDC002324. The sequence goes on along the minus strand of NZ_JBSFCF010000004.1, from coordinate 278,425 downwards.
TCCGAGCCCTCGGAAGGACCCCCTCTTGGCCGCCTCGCGCAACGCCTCGACCGCGAATACGAACCCCGCCGCCAGCACTGCCCCGCTGCGCATCTCTTTTGCAAAGATCAAGGAGCCTCTCGAGGTTCCCAACCTGCTCGCGCTGCAGACCGAGAGCTTTGACTGGCTGCTCGGCAACACCGCCTGGCAGAGTCGGGTCGAGGAGGCTCTGGAGAACGGACAGGACGTCCCCACCAAGTCCGGTCTGGAGGAGATCTTCGAGGAGATCTCCCCGATCGAGGACTTCTCCGGGTCGATGTCGCTGACGTTCCGCGACCACCGTTTCGAGCCGCCGAAGAACAGCATCGACGAGTGCAAGGACCGCGACTTCACGTACGCGGCCCCGCTCTTCGTCACCGCCGAGTTCACCAACAACGAGACCGGCGAGATCAAGTCCCAGACGGTCTTCATGGGCGACTTCCCGCTCATGACCCACAAGGGCACCTTCGTCATCAACGGCACCGAGCGTGTCGTGGTGTCGCAGCTGGTCCGTTCGCCGGGTGTCTACTTCGACTCCTCCATCGACAAGACGTCCGACAAGGACATCTTCTCCGCCAAGATCATCCCCTCCCGGGGTGCCTGGCTGGAGATGGAGATCGACAAGCGCGACATGGTCGGTGTGCGTATCGACCGCAAGCGCAAGCAGTCCGTGACCGTCCTCCTCAAGGCACTCGGCTGGACCACCGAGCAGATCCTGGAGGAGTTCGGCGAGTACGAGTCCATGCGCGCCACTCTGGAGAAGGACCACACCCAGGGGCAGGACGACGCGCTGCTCGACATCTACCGCAAGCTGCGTCCGGGCGAGCCCCCCACGCGTGAGGCCGCGCAGACGCTTCTTGAGAACCTGTACTTCAACCCCAAGCGCTACGACCTCGCGAAGGTCGGCCGCTACAAGGTCAACAAGAAGCTGGGTGCGGAGGCTCCGCTCGACGCGGGCGTCCTGACCGTCGAGGACGTCATCTCGACGATCAAGTACCTGGTGAAGCTGCACGCGGGCGAGACCGAGACGGCCGCCGACAACGGCCAGACGATCGTCGTCGAGACCGACGACATCGACCACTTCGGCAACCGTCGTCTGCGCAGTGTCGGCGAGCTCATCCAGAACCAGGTCCGTACGGGTCTGGCGCGTATGGAGCGTGTCGTCCGCGAGCGCATGACGACCCAGGACGTCGAGGCGATCACGCCCCAGACCCTGATCAACATCCGGCCGGTCGTCGCCTCCATCAAGGAGTTCTTCGGCACCAGCCAGCTGTCGCAGTTCATGGACCAGAACAACCCGCTGTCGGGTCTGACGCACAAGCGTCGTCTCTCGGCGCTGGGTCCCGGTGGTCTGTCCCGTGAGCGGGCCGGCTTCGAGGTCCGTGACGTGCACCCCTCGCACTACGGCCGCATGTGCCCGATCGAGACGCCCGAAGGCCCGAACATCGGTCTGATCGGCTCGCTCGCCTCCTACGGCCGCGTCAACGCGTTCGGTTTCGTGGAGACGCCGTACCGCCGGGTCACCGACGGCATCGTCACCGACGAGGTCGACTACCTGACGGCCGACGAGGAGGACCGCTTCGTCATCGCGCAGGCCAACGCCACGCTCGACGACGACATGCGCTTCACCGAGAACCGCGTCCTGGTCCGCCGTCGTGGCGGCGAGGTCGACTACGTCCCCGGTGACGACGTCGACTACATGGACGTCTCGCCGCGCCAGATGGTGTCGGTCGCGACCGCCATGATCCCCTTCCTGGAGCACGACGACGCCAACCGTGCCCTCATGGGCGCGAACATGATGCGTCAGGCCGTGCCGCTCATCAAGAGCGAGTCCCCGCTCGTCGGCACCGGCATGGAGTACCGCTCCGCCGTCGACGCCGGCGACGTGGTCAAGGCCGAGAAGGACGGTGTGGTCCAGGAGGTCTCCGCGGACTACATCACCACGACCAACGACGACGGCACGTACATCACGTACCGCCTGGCCAAGTTCTCCCGCTCCAACCAGGGCACCTCGGTCAACCAGAAGGTCATCGTCAACGAGGGCGACCGGATCATCGAGGGCCAGGTCCTGGCCGACGGTCCGGCCACCGAGAACGGCGAGATGGCGCTGGGCAAGAACCTGCTCGTGGCGTTCATGCCGTGGGAGGGTCACAACTACGAGGACGCGATCATCCTGTCGCAGCGCCTCGTGCAGGACGACGTCCTCTCCTCGATCCACATCGAGGAGCACGAGGTCGACGCCCGTGACACCAAGCTCGGCCCCGAGGAGATCACCCGGGACATCCCGAACGTCTCCGAGGAGGTCCTCGCCGACCTCGACGAGCGCGGCATCATCCGTATCGGTGCCGAGGTCGTCGCCGGTGACATCCTCGTCGGCAAGGTCACGCCCAAGGGTGAGACCGAGCTGACCCCCGAGGAGCGGCTGCTCCGCGCGATCTTCGGTGAGAAGGCGCGCGAGGTCCGTGACACCTCGCTGAAGGTGCCGCACGGCGAGATCGGCAAGGTCATCGGCGTCCGCGTCTTCGACCGCGAGGAGGGCGACGAGCTTCCCCCCGGTGTGAACCAGCTGGTGCGCGTGTACGTGGCGCAGAAGCGCAAGATCACCGACGGTGACAAGCTCGCCGGCCGTCACGGCAACAAGGGTGTCATCTCCAAGATCCTGCCGATCGAGGACATGCCGTTCCTGGAGGACGGCACCCCGGTCGACATCATCCTCAACCCGCTCGGTGTGCCGTCCCGAATGAACCCGGGACAGGTGCTGGAGATCCACCTCGGCTGGCTCGCCAGCCGCGGCTGGGACGTCTCCGGTCTCGCCGACGACTGGGCGAAGCGTCTGCAGGTCATCGGCGCCGACTCGGTCGCCCCCGGCACCAACGTCGCGACCCCGGTCTTCGACGGTGCCCGCGAGGACGAGCTGGCCGGCCTGCTCCAGCACACCATCCCGAACCGCGACGGCGAGCGCATGGTGCAGCCGACCGGTAAGGCGAGGCTGTTCGACGGCCGCTCCGGTGAGCCGTTCCCGGACCCGATCTCCATCGGGTACATGTACATCCTCAAGCTCCACCACCTGGTCGACGACAAGCTGCACGCCCGGTCGACCGGCCCGTACTCGATGATCACCCAGCAGCCGCTGGGTGGTAAGGCCCAGTTCGGTGGCCAGCGCTTCGGTGAGATGGAGGTGTGGGCGCTGGAGGCTTACGGCGCCGCGTACGCCCTCCAGGAGCTGCTGACCATCAAGTCCGACGACGTGACCGGCCGCGTGAAGGTCTACGAGGCCATCGTCAAGGGCGAGAACATCCCCGAGCCCGGCATCCCCGAGTCCTTCAAGGTTCTCATCAAGGAGATGCAGTCCCTGTGCCTCAACGTGGAGGTGCTGTCCTCGGACGGCATGTCCATCGAGATGCGCGACACCGACGAGGACGTCTTCCGCGCTGCGGAGGAGCTTGGCATCGACCTGTCCCGGCGTGAGCCGAGCAGCGTCGAAGAGGTCTGACGGGAGTTCGGAGGCCTTCACCGCGAGAAGCATGAAGGCCTCCGGCCCCAGGACCCCCGTATCAGACCCCATGACTTACAACCCTGAGAGGGATTGACGCATAGTGCTCGACGTCAACTTCTTCGACGAGCTCCGGATCGGTCTGGCCACCGCTGACGACATCCGTCAGTGGAGCCACGGCGAGGTCAAGAAGCCCGAGACGATCAACTACCGCACGCTCAAGCCCGAAAAGGACGGACTCTTCTGCGAGAAGATCTTCGGTCCGACCCGGGACTGGGAGTGCTACTGCGGCAAGTACAAGCGTGTCCGCTTCAAGGGCATCATCTGTGAGCGCTGCGGCGTCGAGGTCACGCGCGCCAAGGTGCGCCGTGAGCGGATGGGCCACATCGAACTGGCCGCTCCCGTCACCCACATCTGGTACTTCAAGGGCGTTCCGTCGCGGCTGGGCTACCTGCTCGACCTCGCCCCGAAGGACCTGGAGAAGGTCATCTACTTCGCGGCGTACATGATCACGTACGTCGACGAGGAGCGCCGCACCCGCGACCTGCCGTCGCTGGAGGCCCACGTCTCCGTCGAGCGTCAGCAGGTCGAGAACCGCCGGGACGCCGACCTGGAGGCCCGCGCCAAGAAGCTCGAGACCGACCTGGCCGAGCTGGAGGCCGAGGGCGCCAAGGCCGACGTGCGCCGCAAGGTGCGCGAGGGCGCCGAGCGTGAGATGAAGCAGCTGCGCGACCGTACGCAGCGCGAGATCGACCGTCTCGACGAGGTGTGGACCCGGTTCAAGAACCTCAAGGTCCAGGACCTGGAGGGCGACGAGCTCCTCTACCGCGAGCTGCGTGACCGCTTCGGCACGTACTTCGACGGCTCGATGGGTGCCGCGGCGCTGCAGAAGCGCCTGGAGTCCTTCGACCTGGACGAGGAGGCCGAGCGCCTCCGCGAGATCATCCGCACCGGCAAGGGCCAGAAGAAGACCCGTGCGCTCAAGCGCCTCAAGGTCGTCTCCGCGTTCCTGCAGACCAGCAACAGCCCCAAGGGCATGGTGCTCGACTGCGTGCCGGTCATCCCGCCGGACCTCCGCCCGATGGTGCAGCTGGACGGTGGCCGCTTCGCGACCTCCGACCTGAACGACCTGTACCGCCGTGTGATCAACCGGAACAACCGACTGAAGCGGCTTCTCGACCTCGGCGCGCCCGAGATCATCGTGAACAACGAGAAGCGCATGCTCCAGGAGGCCGTCGACGCGCTGTTCGACAACGGTCGTCGTGGCCGTCCGGTCACCGGTCCCGGCAACCGCCCGCTGAAGTCCCTCAGCGACATGCTGAAGGGCAAGCAGGGTCGCTTCCGTCAGAACCTGCTCGGCAAGCGTGTGGACTACTCCGCGCGTTCCGTGATCGTCGTCGGTCCGCAGCTGAAGCTGCACCAGTGCGGTCTGCCGAAGGCCATGGCGCTGGAGCTCTTCAAGCCGTTCGTGATGAAGCGGCTCGTGGACCTCAACCACGCGCAGAACATCAAGTCCGCCAAGCGCATGGTGGAGCGCGGCCGCACCGTCGTGTACGACGTCCTCGAAGAGGTCATCGCCGAGCACCCGGTGCTGCTGAACCGTGCTCCCACCCTGCACCGCCTCGGCATCCAGGCCTTCGAGCCGCAGCTGGTCGAGGGCAAGGCCATCCAGATCCACCCGCTCGTCTGCACCGCGTTCAACGCGGACTTCGACGGTGACCAGATGGCCGTGCACCTGCCGCTCTCCGCGGAGGCGCAGGCCGAGGCCCGCATCCTGATGCTGTCCTCGAACAACATCCTCAAGCCCGCCGACGGCCGTCCGGTGACGATGCCGACCCAGGACATGGTCCTCGGTCTGTTCTTCCTCACCACCGACGGCGAACTGCGTGACACCAAGGGCGAGGGGCGTTCGTTCGCCTCCACGGCCGAGGCGATCATGGCGTTCGACGCCGGCGAGCTCGCGCTGCAGTCCCAGGTGGACATCCGCTTCCCGGTGGGCACCATCCCGCCGCGTGGCTGGATGCCGCCGGCGCGCGAGGAGGGCGAGCCGGAGTGGCAGCAGGGTGACAGCTTCCGTCTGAAGACCACGCTCGGCCGTGCGCTCTTCAACGAGCTGCTGCCCGAGGACTACCCGTTCGTCGACTACTCGGTGGGCAAGAAGCAGCTCTCCGAGATCGTCAACGACCTGGCCGAGCGCTACCCCAAGGTCATCGTGGCGGCGACGCTCGACAACCTGAAGGCGGCCGGCTTCTTCTGGGCGACCCGTTCCGGTGTCACCGTGGCCATCTCCGACGTCGTCGTTCCCGAGGCGAAGAAGGAGATCGTCAAGGGTTACGAGGCGCAGGACGAGAAGGTCCAGAAGCAGTACGAGCGCGGTCTGATCACCAAGGAAGAGCGCACGCAGGAGCTCATCGCGATCTGGACCAAGGCGACCAACGAGGTCGCCGAGGCGATGAACGCGAACTTCCCCAAGACCAACCCCATCTTCATGATGGTCGACTCGGGTGCCCGAGGAAACATGATGCAGATGCGGCAGATCGCGGGTATGCGTGGTCTGGTGTCGAACGCGAAGAACGAGACCATCCCGCGTCCCATCAAGGCCTCGTTCCGTGAGGGCCTGTCCGTCCTTGAGTACTTCATCTCCACGCACGGTGCCCGTAAGGGTCTGGCGGACACCGCCCTGCGTACCGCCGACTCGGGTTACCTGACCCGTCGTCTGGTGGACGTCTCGCAGGACGTCATCATCCGCGAGGAGGACTGCGGCACCGAGCGCGGTCTGAAGCTGCGGATCGCGTCGAAGGACGAGACCGGCATCCTGCGCAAGGCCGAGGACGTCGAGACCAGCGTCTACGCCCGCATGCTCGCCGAGGACGTCGTCATCGACGGCAAGGTGATCGCGCCGGCCAACGTGGACCTGGGCGACGTGCTCATCGACCAGCTCGTGCACCACGGTGTCGAGGAGGTCAAGACCCGCTCGATCCTGACCTGTGAGTCCAAGGTCGGCACGTGTGCCATGTGCTACGGCCGCTCCCTGGCCACCGGCAAGCTGGTCGACATCGGTGAGGCGGTCGGCATCATCGCCGCCCAGTCCATCGGTGAGCCCGGTACCCAGCTGACGATGCGTACCTTCCACACCGGTGGTGTGGCCGGTGACGACATCACGCAGGGTCTGCCGCGTGTCGTCGAGCTCTTCGAGGCCCGTACGCCCAAGGGTGTCGCGCCGATCTCCGAGGCGGCCGGTCGCGTCCGCATCGAGGAGACGGAGAAGACCAAGAAGATCGTCATCACGCCGGACGACGGCAGCGACGAGACGGCGTTCCCGATCTCGAAGCGCGCCCGTCTGCTGGTGAGCGAGGGCGAGCACGTCGAGGTGGGCCAGAAGCTCACCGTGGGTGCCACCAACCCGCACGACGTGCTGCGCATCCTGGGTCAGCGTGCCGTCCAGGTCCACCTGGTCGGCGAGGTCCAGAAGGTCTACAACTCGCAGGGTGTGTCGATCCACGACAAGCACATCGAGATCATCATCCGGCAGATGCTCCGCCGCGTGACGATCATCGAGTCCGGCGACGCCGAGCTGCTGCCCGGTGAGCTGGTCGAGCGCTCGAAGTTCGAGACCGAGAACCGTCGTGTGGTCCAGGAGGGCGGTCACCCGGCCTCCGGTCGTCCGCAGCTGATGGGTATCACCAAGGCCTCGCTGGCGACGGAATCCTGGCTGTCGGCCGCCTCCTTCCAGGAGACGACCCGAGTCCTGACGGACGCGGCGATCAACGCCAAGTCCGACAGCCTCATCGGCCTCAAGGAGAACGTCATCATCGGTAAGCTCATCCCGGCCGGTACGGGTCTGTCCCGCTACCGCAACATCCGGGTGGAGCCGACCGAGGAGGCCAAGGCCGCGATGTACTCGGCCGTCGGCTACGACGACATCGACTACTCGCCGTTCGGCACGGGCTCCGGCCAGGCCGTCCCGCTGGAGGACTACGACTACGGTCCGTACAACCAGTAGGCGCGCGGGAGCAGTTGCTTGAGTTGAGGGGCGGTCACCTTCGGGTGGCCGCCCTTTGGCGTGGGTACGGGTGTTCGGTGTGGCAGAACCGCAACAGAACCGGGGCGGGGAACCCGTGCTCGGGGGCGGGCGTTGGAGCATCATGGAGGGACAACCAGTCCGGGGGAGTGTTTCTCGTGTCGAACCCGTCATGGCAGCCGATTCCGTGGCAGCAGCCGCAGGGCAATGCTCCGTCGATGCTCGCCGCACACGCCGACCGTGAGCGTGCCGTGGATGTACTGAAGGCCGGGTTCAGCGAGGGCCGCCTTCCGCAGGACGAGTACGAGAGGCGCATCGAGAGGGCCTACAGGGCGCGCACAGTGGGGGAGCTGTCCCTTCTGGTCGCCGACCTGCCCCAGGGGCCCTCGGGGATGCAGCCGACCGTCATGGGCGCTCCGGTGCCCAGGACGTTCATGCCGGCGCCCCTGCCGCCCCCGATGACCAACGGCAAGGCCGTGGGCTCCATGGTGTGCGGCGTGCTCACCACCATGACGATGGGGCTCACCGGCATTCCCGCGGTCATTCTCGGCCACACCGCCCGCGCCGAGATCAAACGCACGGGCGAGGGCGGCGACGGCTTCGCGCTGGCCGGGATCATCCTCGGCTGGCTCTCCGTGGCCGGCTGGGCCCTCTTCCTCGTCCTCATCGCCGTTCTGGAGACGTCCGCGACCCCCTGATCCGGTACCGCGCCCGGGAGTTCGCCGGGGGCGTGGGACCGTGCCGGTCACCTGTTCCGCCGTGCGGGCGCCCCCTCCTCAAACCACCGCCCGCCCATTTGTTTTGACCGTAGCGAATGAGGTAGGTACGCTCAGACCTTGTGCCTGGGGTGTGCCCTGGCTCCCGTGCGTGCCTTCAACCGCACAGGGGGAGCCGTAAGCGGCCGCCGTACTCTGCGCCCTTTCTGCCTTGCGGCGGGAGTCTGCAGTTTCGACACACCCGACCGCGTGGGTCGGCGAATGTTTCAGGTTAGCTTCACCATTCGGCACACAGAAACCGGAGAAGTAGTGCCTACGATCCAGCAGCTGGTCCGGAAGGGCCGGCAGGACAAGGTCGAGAAGAACAAGACGCCCGCACTCGAGGGTTCGCCCCAGCGTCGCGGCGTCTGCACGCGCGTGTTCACGACCACCCCGAAGAAGCCGAACTCGGCCCTGCGTAAGGTCGCGCGTGTGCGTCTGACCAGCGGGATCGAGGTCACCGCTTACATTCCGGGTGAGGGACACAACCTGCAGGAGCACTCCATCGTGCTCGTGCGCGGCGGCCGTGTGAAGGACCTGCCCGGTGTTCGCTACAAGATCATCCGCGGTTCGCTTGACACCCAGGGTGTCAAGAACCGCAAGCAGGCCCGCAGCCGCTACGGCGCCAAGAAGGAGAAGTAAGAATGCCTCGTAAGGGCCCCGCCCCGAAGCGCCCGGTCATCATCGACCCGGTCTACGGTTCTCCTCTTGTCACGTCGCTGATCAACAAGGTGCTGCTGAACGGCAAGCGCTCCACCGCCGAGCGCATCGTGTACGGCGCCATGGAGGGCCTGCGCGAGAAGACCAGCAACGACCCGGTCATCACGCTGAAGCGCGCCCTGGAGAACATCAAGCCGACCCTCGAGGTCAAGTCCCGCCGTGTCGGTGGTGCGACGTACCAGGTTCCGATCGAGGTCAAGCCCGGTCGTGCCAACACGCTCGCGCTGCGCTGGCTGGTCGGTTACTCCCGCGCCCGTCGCGAGAAGACCATGACCGAGCGTCTGCTCAACGAGCTTCTCGACGCGTCCAACGGCCTCGGTGCCGCTGTGAAGAAGCGCGAGGACACCCACAAGATGGCCGAGTCCAACAAGGCCTTCGCGCACTACCGCTGGTAGTCGCTACCCCCATCGAGACCGAGAGAAGACCGAAGCCTTATGGCTACCACTTCACTTGACCTGGCCAGGGTCCGCAACATCGGGATCATGGCCCACATCGACGCGGGCAAGACGACCACCACCGAGCGGATCCTCTTCTACACCGGCGTCAGCTACAAGATCGGTGAGGTCCACGACGGCGCTGCCACCATGGACTGGATGGAGCAGGAGCAGGAGCGTGGCATCACGATCACCTCTGCTGCCACCACCTGTCACTGGCCGCTCGAGGACAACGACTACACGATCAACATCATCGACACCCCGGGTCACGTCGACTTCACGGTCGAGGTGGAGCGTTCGCTCCGCGTGCTCGACGGTGCCGTCACGGTGTTCGACGGTGTCGCCGGTGTCGAGCCGCAGTCCGAGACCGTGTGGCGTCAGGCCGACCGCTACGGCGTGCCGCGCATCTGCTTCGTGAACAAGCTGGACCGTACGGGCGCGGAGTTCCACCGCTGTGTGGACATGATCTCCAGCCGCCTGGGCGCCGTCCCGCTCGTCATGCAGCTGCCGATCGGCGCCGAGATGGACTTCAAGGGCGTTGTGGACCTGGTCCGCATGAAGGCGCTCGTGTGGTCCGCCGAGGCCGCCAAGGGCGAGATGTACGACGTCGTCGACATCCCGGCCACGCACACCGAGGCTGCCGAGGAGTACCGCGGCAAGCTGGTCGAGGCCGTCGCGGAGAACGACGACGAGATCATGGAGCTGTTCCTGGAGGGCCAGGAGCCCACCGAGGAGCAGCTGTACGCCGCGATCCGTCGCATCACCATCGCGTCCGGCAAGTCCGACGGCGTCACCGTCACCCCGGTGTTCTGTGGCACCGCGTTCAAGAACAAGGGCGTCCAGCCCCTGCTCGACGCGGTCGTCCGCTACCTCCCGACCCCGCTCGACGTCGAGGCCATCGAGGGCCACGACGTCAAGGACCCCGAGGTCGTCGTCAAGCGCAAGCCGTCCGACGACGAGCCGCTGTCGGCGCTGGCGTTCAAGATCATGAGCGACCCGCACCTCGGCAAGCTCACCTTCGTCCGGATCTACTCCGGTCGCCTGGAGTCCGGCACCGCCGTGCTGAACTCCGTCAAGGGCAAGAAGGAGCGCATCGGCAAGATCTACCGTATGCACGCGAACAAGCGTGAGGAGATCGAGTCGGTGGGCGCCGGCGACATCGTCGCCGTCATGGGCCTGAAGCAGACCACCACCGGTGAGACGCTGAGCGACGACAAGCAGCCGGTGATCCTGGAGTCCATGGACTTCCCGGCGCCGGTCATCCAGGTCGCGATCGAGCCCAAGTCCAAGGGTGACCAGGAGAAGCTGGGTGTCGCCATCCAGCGTCTCGCGGAGGAGGACCCCTCCTTCCAGGTCCACTCGGACGAGGAGACGGGCCAGACCATCATCGGTGGTATGGGCGAGCTGCACCTCGAGGTGCTGGTCGACCGTATGCGCCGTGAGTTCAAGGTCGAGGCCAACGTCGGCAAGCCGCAGGTCGCCTACCGCGAGACGATCCGCAAGGCCGTCGAGCGCGTCGACTACACGCACAAGAAGCAGACTGGTGGTACCGGCCAGTTCGCCAAGGTGCAGATCGCGATCGAGCCGATCGAGGGCGGCGACGCCAGTTACGAGTTCGTGAACAAGGTCACCGGTGGCCGTATCCCGAAGGAGTACATCCCTTCGGTGGACGCCGGTGCGCAGGAGGCCATGCAGTTCGGCATCCTCGCGGGCTACGAGATGACGGGCGTCCGCGTCACGCTCATCGACGGTGGCTACCACGAGGTCGACTCCTCCGAGCTCGCCTTCAAGATCGCCGGTTCGCAGGCCTTCAAGGAGGCCGCGCGCAAGGCGTCCCCCGTGCTCCTTGAGCCGATGATGGCCGTCGAGGTCACCACGCCCGAGGACTACATGGGTGAGGTCATCGGCGACATCAACTCCCGCCGTGGTCAGATCCAGGCCATGGAGGAGCGGGCCGGTGCCCGCGTCGTGAAGGGCCTCGTGCCCCTCTCGGAGATGTTCGGCTACGTCGGAGACCTCCGCAGCAAGACCTCGGGTCGCGCAAGCTACTCGATGCAGTTCGACTCCTACGCCGAGGTTCCGCGGAACGTCGCCGAGGAGATCATCGCGAAGGCCAAGGGCGAGTAACGCTCCGCGTCCACACGCTTTAGGCTTGACTCCGGAGCCTCAGGGGGCAAACACCCGCGAACACGGGTGTTTGCCCAAGGACCCGGACTTTCCAGCAAAGATCACCTGGCGCCGATGAAGTAAGGCGTACCAGAACCACTCCCAGGAGGACCCCAGTGGCGAAGGCGAAGTTCGAGCGGACTAAGCCGCACGTCAACATCGGCACCATCGGTCACATCGACCACGGTAAGACGACCCTCACGGCCGCCATTACCAAGGTGCTGCACGACGCGTTCCCGGACCTGAACGAGGCCTCGGCGTTCGACCAGATCGACAAGGCTCCCGAGGAGCGCCAGCGCGGTATCACCATCTCGATCGCGCACGTCGAGTACCAGACGGAGACCCGTCACTACGCCCACGTCGACTGCCCCGGTCACGCGGACTACATCAAGAACATGATCACGGGTGCGGCGCAGATGGACGGCGCCATCCTCGTCGTCGCCGCCACCGACGGCCCGATGCCGCAGACCAAGGAGCACGTGCTCCTGGCCCGCCAGGTCGGCGTTCCGTACATCGTCGTCGCCCTGAACAAGGCCGACATGGTGGACGACGAGGAGATCCTGGAGCTCGTCGAGCTCGAGGTCCGTGAGCTGCTCTCCGAGTACGAGTTCCCGGGCGACGACCTGCCGGTCGTCAAGGTCTCGGCGCTCAAGGCCCTTGAGGGTGACAAGGAGTGGGGCCAGTCCGTCCTCGACCTGATGAAGGCCGTCGACGAGAACATCCCGCAGCCCGAGCGTGACGTCGACAAGCCGTTCCTGATGCCGATCGAGGACGTCTTCACGATCACCGGTCGTGGCACCGTCGTCACCGGCCGTATCGAGCGTGGTGTCCTCAAGGTCAACGAGACCGTCGACATCGTCGGTATCAAGCAGGAGAAGACCACCACCACGGTCACCGGCATCGAGATGTTCCGCAAGCTGCTCGACGAGGGCCAGGCCGGTGAGAACGTCGGTCTGCTCCTCCGTGGCATCAAGCGCGAGGACGTCGAGCGCGGCCAGGTCATCATCAAGCCCGGTTCGGTCACGCCGCACACCGAGTTCGAGGCCCAGGCCTACATCCTGTCCAAGGACGAGGGTGGCCGCCACACGCCGTTCTTCAACAACTACCGCCCGCAGTTCTACTTCCGTACGACGGACGTGACCGGCGTGGTGACCCTCCCCGAGGGCACCGAGATGGTCATGCCCGGCGACAACACGGAGATGAAGGTTGAGCTCATTCAGCCCATCGCCATGGAAGAGGGCCTGAAGTTCGCCATCCGTGAGGGTGGCCGGACCGTGGGCGCCGGCCAGGTCATCAAGATCACGAAGTGATCTTGAACTGACCCGGTAGGTCTGAGGACCGTGTAGGTCTTCAGCACCCGGTAGGTCTCTGGAGAGGCCCGTACGACTTCGGTCGTACGGGCCTCTTCTGTTTCCCCGACGCCCTTCCCGTGACGCCTCTCCTGTGCAGCCCTTCCTGTAACGCCTTTCCCGCTCCGGTCCAAGTACAAGTGACAGCACGACCGACCACGGGAGGTAGGTACCTTGGCACCGGACAGCAGAAGCCGCGGCGGTCCGCCGGGAGGCAGCATGTACGATCCGGCGGCCTTCGAGGTCTTCTACCGCCGTCATGTCGACGCCGTCACCCGTTTCATGGCCCGGCGGGTCACCGATCCGCACACCGTCGCCGATCTCACCGCCGAGACCTTCCTCGCGGTGATCGACTCCGCCCGCGCGTACCGCCCCGAACTCGGGAGCGAGACGGCCTGGCTCTACGGCATCGCGCGCAACGTGGTCGCGGCGGAGGCGCGGCGCAGTGCACGGCAGAGCGCGCTCGGCGGCCGTGTCGCCGGGCGACGGTTGCTGGAGGCCGACGACATCGGACGGCTGGAGGAGAAGCTCGACGCCGAGGCGGCCGGACGGCGGGCGCTGGCCGCGCTGGACGGGCTCCCCGAGGGGGAGCGCGCGGTCGTCGAGCTGGTCGCCGTCGACCAGCTGAGCGTCTCCGAGGCCGCCACGGCGCTGGGGATACGCAAGGTCACGGCGCGCGTACGGCTGCACCGGGCCCGCCGGGCGCTCCGCTCGGCGGCGGTGGGCAGTGACCATCCGGTAGGGCTCAGCTACGCAGGGGGAGAGGCATGACCACGAGGACGACGAAGACCTTCGAGGACCGGCTGCTGGACGAGCTCCAGCGGGAGATCGCGCTGCGGGCCGAGGACGGGCCCGAGCGCGAGCCCGTGATCCGTCGCACGATCACCACGCGGCGCGCGCTCGTCGCCCTCGCGGCGTGTGTCGCGGCGGGGGGGGTGGTGGTGGCGCTGCCGTCGTCGAGCGGTGGGGCGAAGGCGTATGCGGTGGAGCGGAACGACGACGGCAGCATCACGATCCGCACGGAGAAGAAGCTGAGCTACCGCGACAGGGACGAAATGGTGGAGCGTCTGCGTGCCGAGGGCATCTACGTGAGCATCGACAGGCCCAGGAAGGGCTATGTCTGCGAGCAGCCTCGTGGTGAGACCGACCCGCCGGGTCCGAAGGGTGCCTTCTCGTTCACGCTGTGGCCCGGTGAGACCCTGGCCCTCGAGGGGCCCGACATGGTGAAGGACGGTGTCCGCCCCACGGGGAACACCTACGTGGTCAAGGGACTGGTCGAGGCCTGCCGGGAGGTGCCGCACAAGAGCGCCCCGGATCGGGGGTAGCGGAGGTTCGTCGCCTTCGAAACTATTCGGCGCGTTAGACCCGTTGTCCCCTCGCCTCACTCCCTTCACCATTTGTCATGTCGCTGAGCAAATTCAGCCTTCGGGATGACCGGGCGAGGGGTGTGGCATGTCCGCGGACGTCAGTCGGAGAACCGTTCTGGGAGCGGGTGCCGGGCTCGCCGTGGTGCCCGCCCTGCCGGGGGTCGCGGGGGCGGAGGAGGCGCCTGTGGGTGGCGGGCCGGGTGGGCCGGGTGGGCCGAGGGTCACCGATTCCGGCGCGTATCTCTCCTTCACGCCCGTGCCGGGGGCCTTCGCGCTGGTCGGTGCCCCGGTGGTGGTCAGCCCCGAGGATCACCCCGGAGTCGTACGGGTCGCGGGGGATCTGCGGGACGACATCGAGCGGGTGACCGGGGTGCGGCCGGGGAGCGAGACGGCGGCCGAGATCGTGCTGGTGGGCACCATCGGGCGCAGTCCGCTGATCGACGGGCTGATCGCCGCCGGGAAGCTCGACGTCGGCGGGGTGCGGGGGAAGTGGGAGACCTCGCTGCAGACGGTCGTCGAGCGGCCGATGCCGGGGGTGCGCCGGGCCTTCGTCATCGCCGGCAGCGATCCGCGCGGCACGATCTTCGGGGCGTACGACGTCTCGTACGGCCTCGGTGTCTCACCCTGGTACTGGTGGGACGACGTGCCGCCGGTCCACCGGGGCGCGGTGTACGTGCGCCCCGGCCGGTTCAGCCAGGGCACGCCCGCCGTGAAGTACCGGGGCGTCTTCATCAACGACGAGAATCCGGCGCTCGGGACGTGGGCGCCGGCGTACTTCGGGCCCGGGAAGGCGCCGGGGCACCCCGGTGGCTTCACCGCGGACTTCTGGGCGAAGGTCTTCGAGGTGCTGTTGAGGCTGAAGGGGAACTACGTCTGGCCCGCGGTGTGGGGGCGGGCCTTCGCCGAGGACGATCCGGAGAACCACGCGCGGGCGAAGGAATACGGGATTGTCATGGGCACGTCGCATGAGGCGCCCATGATGCGGGGGATCGAGGAGTGGAACCGGCACGCGGTCCCCGCGGTGCGCGACGGCGCGGGCAAGGTGGTGACCCCCGGGCGGGATCCCTACGGGGGTACCGGGGAGTGGTCGTACCGCCGGAACGCCGAGGCCATCAGGGCGTACTGGCGTGACGGCATCCGGCGCATGGTCGAGGAGGACTTCGAGGGCGTCGTCACGCTGGGCATGCGGGGCAACGGCGACACGAGCCTGCCGGACGGCGACGGCATCGAGCTGATGCGGGAGATCATCGACACCCAGCGGCGGATCATCGCCGAGGTGACCGGCCGCCCGGTGGAGGAGACCCCGCAGGTGTGGACCCTCTACAAGGAGGTCCAGCGGTACTGGGACCGGGGGCTGCGGGCGCCGGACGACGTCACGGTCGTCCTCACGGACGACAACTGGGGGAACATCCGTAAGCATCCGGACCCCGGGGAGCCCGTACGACCCGGGGGTTACGGGTTGTACTACCACTTCGACTACGTCGGTGTCGGGCGCAACTACAAGTGGGTCGACACGGCGAACCTCGCGAATCTGTGGGAGCAGCTGCACCAGGCCGACGCGTACGGCAACCACGGTCTGTGGGTGGTGAACGTCGGCGACCTGAAGGGGAACGAGCTGCCGACCGAGTTCTTCCTGAACTACGCCTGGAAACCCGGCCGTTGGGGTGCGAAAGATCTGGAGGAGTGGGAGCGGGGGTTCGCGCGGCAGAACTTCGGCGCGCAGGCCGCGGCGGAGATCGCCGAGGTGCTGGGCGCCTACGGGCAGCTCCAGGCCCGTCGCAAGCCGGAGCTGCTCAACCGCCGGATCACCCTCGACGAGACGAAGGACCCCACGAAGGACGAGCGCGCGATCGTCTACGACGACCAGGCGACGCCGTTCTTCTTCGGCCACCGGGAGCTGGAACGCGTCACGGCCCAGTGGCGGGCGCTGGCGAAGCGGGCCGACCGGGTGGGGCGGCGACTGCCGGCGGCCGTGCGGGACGCGTGGTTCGAACTGGTCGGATACGAGGTGGCGGCCACCGCGAACCTGTACGAGCTGCGGGAGGCGGAGTTCCAGAACCTGCTGTACGTACGGCAGGGACGGGCGGCGGCAAATGACCGCGCGGAGGCCGCCGAGGCGGGACTGGCACGCGACCTCGCGCTGGCCGAGCGCTTCAACTCCGAGGTGGCGGGCGGGAAATGGCGGGGTTTCCAGACGCAGCCGCACATCGGGTACGGGGACGTGGAGCGCTACGGCCCGAACGCGGGGTGGCAGCAGCCGGAGCGGAACAACGTGGCACTGCCGGACGAGATCTTCCCCAAGGTGCGGCGGATCGAGGTGCCGGTGGCGGCGGAGCTGGGTGTGGCGGTCGACGGGGGCGACGACTCGGGGGAGTGGTGGCCCCGGTCCGCCGCGCAGGCGGTGCTGCCGGTGTTCAGCCCGTACCAGACCAGGCCCCAGCAGTACGTGGAGATCTTCAACCGGGGGCGTACGCCCTTCTCGTACCGGATCGAGTCGTCGGCGCCCTGGCTGGTGGTGGAGCGGCCCCGGGGGCGGGTCGAGGAGCAGGTGCGGGTCGGGGTCCGGGTGGACTGGGGGCGGGTGCCGGCGGGAGGTGCCGAGGCTTCGCTGACGGTGAGCGGGGCCGGAAGCTCGGTCGCGGTGAAGGCCGTCGCGGAGAAGCCGTCGGAGCGGGAGGCGCGGACGCTGCGGGGGTTCGTCGAGGCGGGCGGATACGTGGCGATCGACGCGGAGCACCACACACGGGCGGTGGGTTCGCGCGACGGGCGCGTGAGCTGGCGCCGGATCGAGCGCATCGGGCGTACGGGGGCGGGGGTGACGCCGTGGCCCGTGACGGCGCCCCGGCAGACGCCGGGCGGGTCGGGGCCACGGCTGGAGTACACGGTCAGTGTCCTGTCGGCCGTGGACGAGGTGACGGTCCTGGCGTATGTCTCGCCCCGGAACCCCGCGCTCGCGACGGGCGGGCTGCGGTACGCCGTCTCCTTCGACGCGGACGCTCCGCAGGTCGTCGACATCAACGCCGTCACCGGGGCCGACGACGGGCTCATGAACAAGCAGTGGGCCCGCAACACCTCGGACAACGTGAACGTGACGGTGACCCGGCACGCGATCACCGGGCCCGGGGTGCACCGGCTGACGTTCTGGATGGTCGATCCGACCGTGGTGCTGCAACGGCTGGTGATCGACACGGGTGGTTTGACACCGACGTATCTGGGGCCGCTGGAGAGCCACCGGATCTGAGAAGGGACCTGGAGACAGATGACGTACATGAACCGCCTTCGCCTGCCCGCGCTCGGGATCGTCGCGGGAGCACTGCTGTCCACGGCCGTGGCGGTGCACCCGGCCTCGGCGCACGGACAGCCGGGCCCGTCGTTGCGGACGCTCGCCGACCGGGCCGGCGTCCGCGTCGGCACGGCCGTCGACATGGCGGCCCTCGCGGACGACCGGACGTACCGCAGGACGACGGTCCGCGAGTTCGACTCGGTGACCGCCGAGAACGCCATGAAGTGGGAGTCCGTGGAGCCGCAGCGCGGGGTGTACGACTGGAAGGCCGCCGACGACCTGGTGCGCTTCGCACGCAAGAACGGACAGGTGGTCCGGGGTCACACCCTCGTCTGGCACAGCCAGCTGCCGACCTGGCTGACGGCCGGCGTGACGGACGGGTCGATCGGGGCGGCGGAGCTGCGCGGGATCCTCCGGAAGCACATCACGACCGAGGTGAAGCGGTACAAGGGGAAGATCCAGCAGTGGGACGTGGTGAACGAGGTCTTCGAGGAGGACGGCAGCCCGCGGAACTCGATCTGGCTGCGTGAGCTGGGGCCGTCGTACATCGCGGACGCCTTCCGCTGGGCGCACGCCGCCGACCCGAAGGCGAAGCTCTTCCTCAACGACTACAACGTGGAGGGCGTCAACGCGAAGTCCACCGCGTACTACGAACTGGCGAAGCGGTTGCGGGCCGAGGGTGTGCCGGTGCAGGGGTTCGGCGCGCAGGGGCACCTGGCGATCCAGTACGGCTTCCCGGGCCAGGTCGCGGAGAACCTCGCCCGCTTCGGCGCGCTGGGGATGCGGACGGCGTTCACGGAGGTGGACGTGCGGATGATCCTGCCGGTGGACGAGACGAAGTCGGCGACGCAGGCGAGTTACTACCGGCGGCTGCTGGACGCCTGCCTGGGGGCGCGGAGCTGCACGTCGTTCACGGTGTGGGGCTTCTCGGACAAGTACTCGTGGGTGCCCGGGGTCTTCGATGGTCAGGGGGCGGCGACGCCGATGGACGAGACGTACGGGCGGAAGGCGGCGTACGGGGCGCTGAGGGAGGGACTGGCCGAGGGGCGGTGACCCCGGGCCTCGGCCGTCGTCAGCCCTTGTCCGGGTAGCGGGGCAGGTTCTCCGTGGAGATGGTCCAGTCGGCGATGGTGACGTCCTCGCCGTAGACGAAGTCCTTGCGGGTGGCGTAGCGCGGGCCGTCCGGGGTGGCGTGGATGTCGGTGAGGACGGCGCCGGTGCCGGTGCGTGGGTCGAAGACGGCGTAGACGGGGATGCCGAGCAGGGGGTAGTCGCGGACCTTGCCGATCCAGTCGTTGTCGGGGTTGGAACGGGAGACGACTTCGACGGCGGCGTGAATCGTACGGGGATCGAACGTTCCCTCGACCTCCATGTCGGCTTCGGCGATCACCATCACGTCGGGGCGCCGCATGATGCCTTCCGCCTCGCCTTCCACGTCCGGCTCCCCGGTATGCGCCACGATCTCTTCCGGCATCACCTTTTCCAGGCGCTTCCGTAGGCGCAGCACGGTGAGTTCGTGCGGTCCGATGGGCGACATCATGTCGTGGACGATCCCTTCCTCGGTGATCTCGAATTTCCCCGGGAGGGTGTCGTCCATCGACTGAACGAAGTCCCGCATGGCCCGGTAGAGGTGGGAGGAGCCGTGCTGTGCGTCGTCCGGGACGATGGTCATGGCGCTCGCTCCTCGTCGTCTGTGCCCGGAGGCAAGGATCGTCACGATCATGCTAGGCGTCCTCCATGAGGTCGGACATGGTGTGGTCGGGCCTGCAGTCGCGGCAGCGGCTGCCTGCCGGTCCCCGGAAGCCGCGGTCACAGCCGTCGCAGTTCGTCATGTCGTACTGGATGGCAGGTGGGGGCGCAGGTGCCCGGAACGGGGGCGGGGGCGGCAGCTGGGCTGTGAGCCGGTGGGCCAGGAGGGCGGCCGGGCGGTGGAGCGGCTCGGGCGGGAGACCGCCGGTCAGGGCGTCGCGTACGGCGGTGGGGGTGAGGTCGCGCTCCAGCCAGGCGGCGACGCCCGGGGCGAGGTGGGCGGTGTCGCAGGTCGAGAGGAGCAGGCGGGGGTCCATGCGGCGCAGGTCCGCGAGGAGGTCGGTGGCGGTCTGGAGGAGCGTGGGGGAGCGGTAGGCGGGCTGGGGGACCGAGGGGAGGGGCTTGCGGGGTGCCTTCTGCTGCCGGGGCGGGCGTGCCGGGCGTACGGGCTCGCTCTCCGCGTGGTCCTTGCTGCGGCCGGGCTGGTTGCAGGAGATCGTGCGGGTGATGATGCGGCCGCCGGGGACGCGTTCGCGTTCGCGGCGCAGGTAGCCGTGGGCCTCCAGTTCGCGCAGGGCGGCGGCGATACGGGTCGCGCCTTCCGTGAAGCGGCCGGCGAGCGTCTTGATGTCGACGCGGGCGCCATTGGGCAGCGACTGGATGTGCGCGGCCAGCCCGATCGCGACGAGGGACAGCTCCGGGTGCTGGGCGAGGTGGTTGCCGATCACCGTGAAACGGGTGGTGTGGCGGGAGTGGTCGTGCGTCAGTCCGCCGCCGTACGGGCTCAGCCGTTTCGGGTGCTTGTTGTCGGCAAGCCGGGCATGGGCGCGCGAGGGCGCGCTAGGGTTCTGCGTATCCATCGGGAAGCTCCTACTTCCTCGGTGGTCAGGCCCTCGCACTGGGATTGCCGTCCCGGCGGGGGCCGTCGCATGTCTGCGGTTGTGTGGTCCTGCTGCGCTGAGAGTAAGGGCACCAACCGGCCCGAAATCCAGCCGAGTCGGCGATGTTCACCCGCGAGGGTGAGACCGCCCGCCGGACGGGAGGAGGGGTGGGGTTTGGTGGGGTTCTTTCTCTCCCCGGTCCTTTGGGGAAAGACCGCCCGTCGCACCGGAGCCCACATCTCCAGGTCCCGGTGACTGGCGGACGGTGACCTCGGCCCAGACCGTCTTGCGTGGCGGCAGGCCGGGCGCGGTGCCCCAGCGGTCGGCCAGCGCCTCGACGAGGAGCAGGCCCCGGCCGGACTCGGCGTCCTGGGACGGGTGTTGGGCTCTGGGCAGCTGTTCGCCGCGGGTGTCCGTGACCTCGATCCGGAGGGTGCCGCCGATCACGTAGAGCGTGAGTCCGAAGTCCCGTCCCTGTACCCGGCCGTGCGTGGCCGCGTTGGCCGCCAGCTCGGCGACGACGTGCCGCGCCGGGTCCAACGGCAGTCCCCATGCGCGCAGTTGCTCGGTGGCCAGCAGGCGGGCGAGACGCGCTCCACGCGGTGTGGGGGACAGCCGCACGCTGAAGTTGCGGATGGGGTTGAGCGGTTCGGCCTCGGGGGCGGCGGTTTCCGTATTCACGTCACTCAGCGTGGCGGTGCGTGCTTACGGTGAACAGTGACTGCGCCGGTACGTACGGTTACTGTCCAGGGCTTGTCCGGCACTGTCCAGCCTGTCCGGAACCGGCCCACGGGTAGGGGGCCTTACGTCACGGCGGTACGGCGGAGAGGTGCGCGATGCAGGTGGACGGGCTCAAGGACACGACGGACGAGCCGGGTTGGGAGGTGGACCCGGACGACGACTGGGGCGTCGCGGTCGTCGAGACGGTGGGGCGGCAGTTGAAGCTGAGGCGTGAGGCCGTCGGCATGCGGGTGGCTGACTTCGCGGTGGCGATCGGGTACGGCGAGGACCTGGTCTACAAGATCGAGGCCGGGAAGCGGATTCCCCGGCAGGAGTACCTGGACAAGTCCGACGAGATGCTGGAGGCGGGCGGGCTCATCTCGGCCACCTGGGAGGACGTGAAGAAGGTCCGGTACCCGAAGAAGGTGCGGGAACTGGGGAAGCTGGAGGGGCAGGCGGTCGAGATCGGGGTGTACGAGTGCAACATCATCGCGGGGCTGCTGCAGACGCCGGACCATGCGCGGGCCGTCATCGGGGCGGCTCAGCCGCCGTATTCACCGGACGACGTGGAACGTATGGCTGCGGCTCGGCTTGCCCGGCAATGTGTCTTCGCACGTGATCCGGCGCCGTCGATTCACTTCGTCCTGGAAGAGGCACCTCTGCGTCGGCAGGTCGGAGGCACAATGATGTGGCGACAGCAGCTCGAACGCCTGCTGGAGGTGGGGCGGTTGCACAACGTCACACTGCAGGTGATGCCGACGAACACGGAACCCCACCCAGGACTCGACGGCAGGATCGAGCTGCTCAAGTTCTCGGACGGTAGTGCCGTGGGCCGCTCCGACGGTGCGTTCAGCGGTCGGGCAATCCATGATCCCAAACACCTGCGCATCCTTGAGCTGCGGTATGGCACCATCCGGGCTCAGGCGCTCTCGCCCCGGGAGTCGCTGGCCTTCATCGAGCAACTGCTGGGAGAAACATGATCCACAAGGCCGTTGGCGGGGGTACCTCCGAGTTGGCGTGGTTCAAGAGCAGCTACAGCGGTGGTACCGACGGCAACTCCTGTGTCGAGGTCGCCGTAGCCCCCGGCACCGTCCACGTCCGCGACTCCAAGGACACACGTCTCCCCGGGCTCGCGCTCACGTCGACCGCCTGGGCGGACTTCGTGTCGTACGCGGCCGAAGGCTGACCGTCCCTGCGGGATGCGGGAGGCTGTGAGATCACCCTTGGTACTCTGCCGCTTCCTATTAGGGCAGTCGTTCGAAGAGGTGTGAATGAAGTCAGGCAGACGAACCGTCGCGGTGGCCACGCTCGTGGGGGCGCTGGGTTTCTCGGTGTTGAACGCGCCGGCGGCCCACGCGGCGGACACCGGCATCACCGTGTCGGACATCGTCATCAACAAGGGCAAGCCGATCGTGGTGGGCACGACGAAGGAGGTGGAGCCGCCCATGACGTTCAACCTGGCGCTGCCGGCCGGGTACAGCGTCGAGGGAACGGCGGGCAGCTGGTACGCGGCCCCGTTCCTCTACCGGGGCGACCTGAAGAAGGCCGCCGACACCGGAGAGAACTACATCGGACCGGGGGGCTACACCTGCTACGCGAGCGACTCCAGGCACGCTCACTGTGAGGGCAATCTCTACATCGACCCGCACCCGAGCCAGGAGCACGTCGACTCCAACAGCGACGCCACCACGTGGAAGGTCGCCGTCTCGCTCCGTCTGTTCAAGGCCAGCGGGAACCTCAAGGCCGGGGAGATCGAGAAGCGGTCCAAGACCGTCCGGCTCAAGCGCGCGGCCAAGGTGACCGTCGACGCCACGCCCGAGCCGGTCACCAAGGGCAAGAAGATCACCGTCACGGGCAAGCTGACCCGGGCGAACTGGAGCACCAAGAAGTACGGCGGCTACAGCGGCCGTACGGTCAGCCTCCAGTACCGCGCCAAGGGCAGTGACACCTTCAGGACGGTCAAGAAGGCCACCACTGGCAGCACGGGTGGCCTGAAGACCACGGTCACCGCTTCCACCGACGGTTCCTACCGTTGGGTGTACTTCGGCAACGCGGCCACTGGTGTCGCCACCAGCCCGGCGGACTACGTCGACGTGCGCTGACCCTCGGGGTTCAGCGGAGCGCCGGTATCTCGCGGCCCGCAGCCCTCATGAGCGTGACCCCGCCAGGCCGCGCAGCCGACGTTCCGCCACGGCGGTCACCTCGGTCGCGGTCGGCGGGGTTCGGCCCAGGCCGACGGTGTAGCGGGTCGGGGCCGTGGTGAAAGGCCGGGCCGGGAGATCACCCTTGGTAGCCTGCCGCCTTCTGGATAGGCATCTTTAATGAAGAGGTGTGAATGAAGTCAGGCAGACGGACCGTCGCGGTGGCCACGCTCGTGGGGGCGCTCGGATTCTCCGTGCTGAACGCGCCGGCGGCTCAGGCGGCGGACACCGGGATCACCGTGTCGGACATCGTCATCAACAAGGGCGAGCCGATCGTGGTCGGTACGACGAAGGAGGTGCGGCCGTCCGTCACCTTCAAGATCGCCCTGCCGGCCGGTCTCAGCACCGCGAACCCCTCCGGTTACACCGCCCACCCCTTCATCTATCGCGGTGACAGGACCAAGGCCGTCGACACCGGCGACGGCTACATCGGCCCGGGCATCTACACGTGCTTCGAGACCGACGCCAGGCACGCCCGCTGCGAGGGTGAGTTCCACATCGACCCGCATCCGAGCCGGAGGCAGGTCAACACCAACGCGGCCGCGACGACCTGGAAGACCGCCGTCGTCATGCGCCTGTGGAAGGCGAGCGGCGGCCTCAAGACCGAGGAGTACGAGACCCGGTCCCAGACCGTGCAGCTCAAGCGCGCGGCCAGGGCCACCGTCGCGGCCACGCCGGAGACGGTGACCAAGGGCAAGAAGATCACCGTCACGGGCAAGCTGACCCGGGCGAACTGGAGCACCAAGAAGTACGGCGGCTACAGCGGCCGTACGGTCAGCCTCCAGTACCGCGCCTCGGACGCCACCTCCTTCAAGACGGTCAAGAAGGTCACCACCAGCAGCACGGGAGCCCTGAACACCACGGCCACCGCCTCGGCCGACGGCTTCTACCGCTGGGTGTACTACGGCAACTCGACGACCGACGCCGTCACCACTTCGGCGGTCTACGTCGACGTCCGCTGACTCTCAGGACAGCGTCGGCACCTCGCCGCCCTCCGCCCGCGTGAGCGTCACCCCCGCCAGACCCCGTAGCCGACGGTCCGCCACGGTGGCCAGGGCCTCGGCGGTCGGCGGGGTCGGGCCCAGGCCGATGGCATAGCGGGCGGGGGCCGTGGTGTAGGGGCGGGGCCAGGCGTGGCACCCGGGGGCCACCTCGGCGAGGTCGGTGACCAGGGCCCGCATCCTGCCCCGTACCCGGCCCTCGTCCGCGCCCCCACCCGCGCCCTCTCCGACCGTCACGACCGCCCAGGCGGCGTGGCGGCGGTGGAGCGGGGGAGGGGTGAGGACGTCGGCCCACGCAGACCCCTCCTCCAGCAGCTCCCAGGCACGGAACAGCTCCAGGGTGATCAGGTCCCGCATGCCCGTCGTGACCTGGTCCGTGCAGGAGCGGACCGGGGCGGACGGGGTGGCGATGGTGAGGGGCCCGGCCGGGGCTCCGGCGAGGCCGCCCACCGGCCGGCGCCAGTCCCACGCCGCCCATGTCGCGAAGAAGTGCCGCAGGAGGCCCTCCGGCGGCAGATCTCCCGCCTTGCTCACCGTGCGGGCCGCCAGCACGGACCAGGCCAGGCCCGGCAGCCCGCCGAACGGCGCCGAGTCCAGCCCCCGCGCCCTCGCCCACGCCTTGACCTGCCCGGCCAGCCCGGCGAAGGCCGGCTCATGGCCGCCCACCGAGGCCAGCACCGCCTCCGCGTCGCTCACCGCGCTGAGCGCGACCGCCGCCGCCTCGCCCAGCTCCGCCCGGCGGGCCACCGCCTCCACCGGGTCCAGCGAGCCGGTGGCCACGACGGCCAGGTCCACGTCCACGCCGTCGAGCCGCAGCCGCAGACCGGGGACGCGTGCTCCGACCACCTCACGCACAGCGGCGGCCTCGGGCAACTCCCGCTGCAGGGAAGTGAGTTCGACGGCTCCGGGCAGTGCCGCCACGAGGTCCAGATCCGCGCCGGGCAGCGCGCAGCCCATGCGCCGAGAGCCGACGACGTGGACGACACCGCCGGGGAACGCGTCGGCGACGAGGCGGGTGATCCGGTCGGCGACGCCGGCCTCGCCGTTCCCCTCGGCCGGATGAGGCACCGGCTCCTCCTCGGCCCAGCGCACCTCACCCGTCCCCAGGCTCACCGTCCCCCGCACCCGCATCGGCTCGTCCCCGCGTCGCGACAGCAGCGCGAGCTCCCCGACCCTGGCCGACAGGGGGCCGAGCCGGGCCGCGCAGACGGCGGCCAGGGCGTTCGGGTCGGTGGTGCGCCCCAGGCTCAGATGCGGGGTGAACCCCTCCTGACGGCCCTGGCAGCGCGGGAAGTGGCGTACGAGGGTGCTGTGCAGCTCGGCCCAGGGCCCCTCACCGGCCGCCGCCGGATCCAGCCACACCGTCGCGTCGCCCCGGTGGCCGAACCAGTGCACGCCCTCCAGCCGGACGTCGAACGCAGTGGTCGCGGCCGGCATCGACGCCGCGAGCACCGAGGCCGCCTGCTCGAAGGCGTGTTCCGGTACGAAGCCGAAGAGGACGTTCACATGGGGAGGCCAGCGGTGGATCTGCGGGTCGTGGTCGCGGCGGATGTCCTGAAGCGGCGGCCACAGCTCCTTGGGCGGCAGCCACGCCAGAGCCGTACGGGCGGTCGGCCGGACGTCGAGGCGCGCGGCGGCCGGGGCCGGGGAGCCGGGCCCCACCTCCGTCCGTACGCCGTAGTGGTCCGAGACGAACAGCCCGTCCTGCGTGGGCGCGTCCCCGTACAGCTCGGCCGAGCGCACCTCCAGCCCCTGCCCACGCACCAGCACCCGGTCCAGCCGGGAGGCCCGCCCCGTCAGGGACGAGACCGCCGCCAGGGGGTTGGCACCCGGGTCGAAGGTCGGCGTCATGTCGGCCGGACCGTGCGCCTCGCTCCACGCGTCCCGCATGCCGAGCGTCACCTGGGGTGTGTCGCCGCCGTCGTTGAAGTCGCCGAGGAGGAGCAGATCGGCGTCCAGGCCCGCGAACCCCTCGGCCACACGGGCGAGTTCGGCGGTACGGCGACCCGCTCCGTCGGCGGAGTGGTCGCTGCTCAGATGCGTCGCCGCCACGACGAGGGGGCGTGCGCCGGTCTCCACGACCACAGCGGTCACCGCCTTGTGCGGGCCCAGCGCGTGGAAGGCCGCCTCGCGCACCGGCAGCCGGCTCAGCAGCAGCAGACCGCAGCCGTCCACGTCCCGCCCGCGCGGGTCCGTCCCCAGCGTCCAGCCTGCCCGCACCCACGGCTCGCGCAGCAGCATCGCCAGCAGCTCCGCCTCGACCTCCTGCAACGCGATCACGTCGACCTCGGCCTCGCGCAGGGCCCGCAGCAGCAGCGGCCTGCGCCGGGCGCTGTCGATGCGGTCGGCGTCGTAGCGGTCCCAGAGGGTGTTCCAGGTCAGCACCCGCACGCTGTCCACGCCGGCCTCGTATCCGGCGCCCTCGGGTGTGCGCCGGGGCGCCCATTCCTCTCCGTCCCAGGCGTGCGGCGTGCGCGCCGTGAAGAACGGCGCCCGGAGCAGCCGGGTCTCCCGGACGCGCCCCGCCTCCGTCGCGTCGATCCGGTCCACACCCGTCGCCCGGTCCCAGACCACCTCCCCGTCCGCCTCGACGAACAGCACCCGGTGCCACGGGATCTCCCCGCCGGGCACGAACGCGGGCAGCGGGACCCGCTTGGGCGCGGCGCCCCGCTGCAGGACGCCGAACACGAAGCGCGCCGGGTCGAAGCGCGCGTCCCAGCGCACCCGGTGATAGATCTCCTCGCTCGTCCGCACGGTTCCTCAGACCTCTTCCTCTACGGTCCCGCTCGCCCCGACGTACCAGGTGCGGTGCGCGTCGCCCGGATACGGCGGGGCGAAGCGGCGCAGCTGGGCGGTGAGCACCTCGGGCGGCACCGGGTGTGCGCGGTGGGAGTTGCGCCGGACCAGCTCGTCCTCGTCCACCAGGACCACGGCGTGGGTGATCAGCGCGTTGCGCCGCCGCGCGACCGCGTGCGCCAGCGAGCGCTGCTGGTGGGTGAGCGAGGTGGCGTCCCACACCGCCGTCCCGCCGGCGGCCAGCGCCCCGTCCAGCCGGTCCAGCCCGGCGCGCAGCACGTCCGGGTTGGCGCGCTGGTCGGCGCGCGCGCCGCGCGCCTCGCGCAACTCGTCCAGCGAGACGTACGCGTCCACGCCCGCGAGCCCCCGCGCGAAGGTGCTCTTGCCACTGCCCGACGGCCCGACCAGCTGGATCAGCTTCGGATAGGCCCCTGACCGCCAGCGCCAGGTCGCGGCGACGGCGCCCTCTGCATCCGCGACGCGCCCCCGCGCGTACGCCTCCCGCGCCTCGGCCCGGCACCGGACGGCCGCGTCGGGCGACAGCCCGGCGAACGCCTTTCGCACGGCACCCTCGTCCAGGGGCCGTACCTCGTCGGCGTGCAGGGCCGACCACTCCACCAGCTCGCGCGCCTCGTGCGTCGCCGCCGTGGCGCGGGCGACCGCGTGCAGCAGACCGAGATCGGCGGCGAGGGACAGCCGGGCCAGGCCCGTCCGGCGCTCCTCGTCCGGGTACGGCCGGTGCAGCGCGGGGTGCAGCCCCACGAGGTCCGCGACCCGGCGCGCGAGCGGCATGCCCACGACCCCGGCCAGCCGCGCCGCGAGGCGGGCGCGACGACCGCCCGGGCCGTGCCCGGGCAGCAGCGCGGCCAGTACGCCGACGAGCCGGTCGTCACCGGTCCGCCCGCCGTCCGCGTCGAAGCGGGCGAGGGCCTCCCGGTCTCCCTCTCCGGGCAGCCCGACCGCCTCCGCCAGCGCGTCGGCGTCGGCGTGCGCGCCGGAGCGCACCGCCCACAGCGGCGCCCGCGCGCCCAGCCCGTTCTCCACGACGGCCGCGTGCATCCAGTGCGTGTCCGTCGTCACGTGCCCGGCCCGCACCCACTTCGCGACGCGGGCGCCGAACTCCGCGGCGCCGAAGCCGTCCACGACCCGGACGACATACCCCTCCTGCCGCCCGAGATCCAGCCGCAGCGCGCGCAGCGCCCGCTCGTCGAACACGCCCCGCCACAGCACACGCGGCACGGGGATGCCGACTCCGCGCAGGAACGCCGTCGTACGGTCCCAGCCCAGGCAGTTCCCGTCCGCGTCCCACACCGAGAAGCCGTAGAACCAGCTGTCCAGGTCGTCGTAGGGGAGGGAGTGGCGGGCGAACATGTTCTCCCCGCACACCCGCCAGCCCTCCGGGAGGGCGTGGCCGACCCGGGCCTGGAGCGCCTTGACCCAGGTGCGGGAGGGGTGGTGCGCGGAGTCGAGCGAGCGGGCGTGCAGGCCGTCGGCGTACAGCGTGGTGTTCTCGCCGTCCAGCTTCTCGGTCACGACGACCTCGCGACCGCGCAGGCCGGACAGGTCCGTGACCCGGACATCGTCGGCGGTGGCGCCGGGGGACCAGGGCAGATGTCTGGTCCGCGGATAGTGCGTACGCATCGTGAACGTTCCCCCGTGACAGCCGACGTGCCTGAACGGCCGACGTACCTGATCAGCGTAGGAGGGCGGGGCGGCGGCGGGCGAGGGGATTACCCGCGACCTAGGGTCCCGGTATGAAGCCCAGAGCGGGCGTCGGGCTCACCTCGGTCATGGTGGCGCTGACGCTGACGACCGGCATGATCGAGGCCGTCAGCTTCCTCGTGCTGGGCCCGGTGTTCACCGCGGTGCAGACCGGGAACCTCCTCTTCCTCTCCTTCGCGCTCACCGGTGCCGCCGGTCTGTCCCCGGCCGCCGCGGGCGTCTCGTTCGCGGGGTTCACGGTCGGCGCGGTGCTCGGCTCCCGGTTCGAGTCGAGCGTGGACGCCCACGGCCGCCGCTGGTTCGTCCTCGCGTTGCTCGTCGAGGCCCTGCTGCTGGGGCTCGGCGGACTGGTCGCCTGGCGCACCGGCCTCGACGTGACGGGCGGCCCGGCGGACGACCCCCACTACACCGTCGTCGCCCTGGTCGCCGTGGCCATGGGGGTCCGCAACGTCACCACCCTGCGGGCGCGGGTCGCGGACGTGCCCACCACGGTCTCCACCCGCGCCCTGACCGCGCTCCTCAGCGGCCTGCCTCCGCACCCCGACAGCCACATCGGGGCGGGCGCCAGGAACGAGGGCCGCCGTCTCGCCTCGGTCGCCGCGATGTTCGCCGGCGGCCTCCTGGGCGCCTGGCTGCTGCTGCACGCGGAGGTGCACCCGGCGCTGGTCCTGCTGATCCCCGCCGCGCTGGTCCTCGCGCTGGGCGTGCTCTACCGGGCGCTGTCACGCCGGCGCACGCCGGAGGCGCCGGCGTGAGGCTGAAACGGGACGCCCCCGCGAGGTCGCGCCAGATCATGGACGCATGAGTCTGTCAGCGAGCCGCCTCGTCGGCGCGGCCCTTGTTCTCGCCGGAATCACCGTCACCCTCTGGCTGGCCCTCGGCGTACCTCAGGAGTGGACCGGAGGGATGAGGTGGGTGGGGGTGGCGCTGCGGCTGACATCGCTGGCGGCCATCGCCGTCGGAGCCTGCTTCGTGTATCCCGACCGCGCGACGAAGACCGCGGACGACGCCCCGAACGGCGCGGATGCCGACGTCCCGCAGGGCGCCGGTGCCGAGGCCCCGAACGGCGCCGATGCCGATGCCCCGCACCGCACCGGCGGCTCCCGGGTTTGACCTGCGTCACTCTCGGGGTAATCTCTCCGGCTCGATTGGCGGAGCCGGTGGGCCGTATGGCAGACTAGCGGGGTTGCTCGGTCGAGTGTTGATGCTGCGCGCCTCCCGCCGGGAGGACCGGAAGCGAGTCCCACAGTACTCGTCGCCCCAACTGCCTTACGGCAGCGCTGGAGCGGACGTACGGGAATCTTTCGGGAAGTGTCAGTGCGGCGCCGGCCAGGCACCCGGTGGGCTTCTGCCCCCGGCCCACGGCTGTAGGAAGGGCCGTGCTTCCCGGACAGGGGATGCTCGAACAAGGGGCCTCCGTGTCGAAGGAAGCGCGACACACCCGACCGCGTGGGTCGGAGGAGCGGGTGACGGAACACCGGGTTCCAGAGCGTTAAACGAGACAAAGGACTACTGAGTAGCCATGGCGGGACAGAAGATCCGCATCCGGCTCAAGGCCTACGACCACGAGGTCATCGACTCCTCGGCGAAGAAGATCGTCGAGACGGTGACGCGCACTGGTGCGTCGGTCGCGGGCCCGGTGCCGCTGCCCACTGAGAAGAACGTGTACTGCGTCATCAAGTCGCCGCACAAGTACAAGGACTCGCGCGAGCACTTCGAGATGCGCACGCACAAGCGCCTGATCGACATCCTCGACCCGACGCCCAAGACCGTTGACTCTCTGATGCGACTCGACCTCCCGGCCGGTGTCGACATCGAGATCAAGCTCTAGGGGTCGGTGATCTGAGAATGGCTAAGCAGATCAAGGGAATCCTGGGCGAGAAGCTCGGCATGACGCAGGTGTGGGACGAGAACAACCGTGTTGTTCCGGTCACCGTCGTCAAGGCCGGCCCCAACGTCGTGACCCAGGTCCGTACGAACGATGTCGACGGCTACGAGTCGGTCCAGATCGCCTTCGGCGAGATCGACCCGCGCAAGGTGAACAAGCCCCTCAAGGGCCACTTCGCCAAGGCCGACGTCACCCCCCGCCGTCACCTCGTCGAGATCCGCACCGCGGACGCCTCCGAGTACACGCTGGGCCAGGAGATCTCCGCCGAGGTCTTCGAGGCCGGCGTCAAGGTGGACGTGACCGGCAAGAGCAAGGGCAAGGGCTTCGCCGGTGTCATGAAGCGTCACAACTTCAAGGGCCTCGGCGCCGGTCACGGCACCCAGCGCAAGCACCGCTCTCCCGGCTCCATCGGTGGCTGCGCCACCCCGGGCCGTGTGTTCAAGGGCCTCCGCATGGCGGGCCGCATGGGCAACGAGCGGGTCACCACCCAGAACCTGACCGTCCACGCCGTTGACGCGGAGAAGGGTCTGCTGCTCATCAAGGGCGCTGTCCCCGGTCCGAACGGCGGCCTCGTCCTGGTCCGCACCGCGGCCAAGGGGGCCTGAGGTACCGATGAGCACTGTTGACATCCTTTCGCCTGCCGGCGAGAAGACCGGAAGCGTCGAGCTCCCCGCGGAGATCTTCGGCGTGGAGAAGATCAGCATCCCGCTGATCCACCAGGTCGTCGTCGCGCAGAACGCGGCTGCCCGCCAGGGCACCCACAAGACCAAGCGTCGCGGTGAAGTCCGTGGTGGCGGCAAGAAGCCGTACCGCCAGAAGGGCACCGGCCGCGCCCGTCAGGGCTCGACCCGTGCGCCGCAGTTCGCCGGTGGTGGCGTCGTCCACGGCCCGCAGCCGCGTGACTACTCGCAGCGGACCCCGAAGAAGATGAAGGCCGCGGCCCTGCGCCACGCCCTCACCGACCGGGCCCGCCACAACCGCATCCACGTCGTCTCCGGCGTGATCGAGGGCGAGAACCCCTCCACGAAGGCCGCCAAGTC
Source organism: Streptomyces sp. NPDC002324 (assembly GCF_053593335.1). Lineage (NCBI taxonomy): Bacteria > Bacillati > Actinomycetota > Actinomycetes > Kitasatosporales > Streptomycetaceae > Streptomyces > Streptomyces sp. NPDC002324. Next base: position 246,821 of record NZ_JBSFCF010000004.1, on the reverse strand, counting down.
GCTGTTCGGCAAGATCTCGGAGCGCAAGAACCTGCTCCTGGTCGTCGAGCGTGCCGACGAGGCCGCGTGGCTCTCCGCCCGCAACCTGCCCCAGGTGCACATCCTGGAGCCGGGCCAGCTGAACACGTACGACGTGATCGTCTCGGACGACGTGGTCTTCACCCAGGCCGCTCTGGAGTCCTTCGTGTCCGGCCCGAACACGGCCAACGACACCGAAGGGAGTGACGCCTGATGGCTACGCGTCACCCGAGCATCGCCTCGAAGGCGGCCAAGGCCGCCAAGGCCGCGCGCGTCGCCAAGGCGAAGCGCCACGAGGCCGAGGGCAAGAACACCGTCATCACCGCGCCCAGCAAGGCGTTCACGGACCCCCGTGACGTGCTGCTGAAGCCGGTCGTGTCGGAGAAGAGCTACGCGCTGCTCGACGAGGGCAAGTACACCTTCATCGTCGCGCCCGGCGCCAACAAGACCCAGATCAAGCAGGCCGTCCAGGCGGTCTTCTCGGTCAAGGTCACCGGGGTCAACACGATCAACCGCCAGGGCAAGCGCAAGCGGACCCGCACGGGCTTCGGCAAGCGTGCCGACAGCAAGCGCGCGATCGTGACCCTTGCCGAGGGCGACCGTATCGACATCTTCGGCGGTCCGACCGCGTAAGCGGGTCGGATCGTCCGATATCGGACGAGGACTGAGAAATGGGAATCCGCAAGTACAAGCCGACTACGCCGGGCCGTCGTGGTTCCAGCGTCGCCGACTTCGTCGAGATCACGCGGTCCACGCCGGAGAAGTCGCTGGTCCGCCCGCTGCACAGCAAGGGCGGCCGTAACAACGCCGGTCGTGTGACCGTTCGTCACCAGGGTGGCGGACACAAGCGCGCCTTCCGTGTCATCGACTTCCGTCGTCACGACAAGGACGGCGTGCCGGCGAAGGTCGCGCACATCGAGTACGACCCCAACCGCACCGCGCGCATCGCGCTGCTGCACTACGCGGACGGCGAGAAGCGCTACATCCTCGCCCCGCGCAACCTGCAGCAGGGCGACCGGGTGGAGAACGGTCCCGGGGCCGACATCAAGCCGGGCAACAACCTGGCGCTCCGCAACATCCCGGTCGGTACCACGATCCACGCGATCGAGCTCCGTCCCGGTGGCGGCGCCAAGTTCGCCCGCTCCGCCGGTACCTCCGTGCAGCTGCTCGCGAAGGAGGGCGCCTACGCCCACCTCCGCATGCCGTCCGGTGAGATCCGCCTGGTCGACGTGCGCTGCCGCGCCACCGTCGGCGAGGTCGGCAACGCCGAGCAGAGCAACATCAACTGGGGCAAGGCCGGCCGCAAGCGCTGGCTGGGCGTCCGCCCGACCGTCCGCGGTGTGGCGATGAACCCGGTTGACCACCCCCACGGTGGTGGTGAGGGCAAGACCTCCGGTGGTCGCCACCCGGTCAGCCCCTGGGGTCAGAAGGAGGGTCGTACTCGCTCGCCGAAGAAGGCTTCGAGCAAGTACATCGTCCGCCGCCGCAAGACGAACAAGAAGCGCTAGGAGCGGGTTTAGATGCCGCGCAGTCTCAAGAAGGGGCCCTTCGTCGACGACCACCTGATCAAGAAGGTGGACGTACAGAACGAAGCAGGCACCAAGAACGTCATCAAGACCTGGTCCCGTCGCTCGATGATCATCCCGGCCATGCTCGGCCACACGATCGCGGTGCACAACGGCAAGACCCACATTCCGGTGTTCGTCACCGAGTCGATGGTCGGCCACAAGCTCGGCGAGTTCTCGCCGACGCGCACCTTCCGGGGTCACGTCAAGGACGACCGGAAGTCGAAGCGCCGCTAACGCGGGGTGGAATCGACCATGACAGACACTGGAAGGACAACCATGGAAGCCAGGGCCCAGGCGCGGTACATCCGCGTCACGCCCATGAAGGCCCGCCGCGTGGTGGACCTCATCCGTGGCATGGACGCCACGGAGGCTCAGGCGGTCCTGCGTTTCGCCCCGCAGGCCGCGAGCGTGCCGGTCGGCAAGGTGCTGGACAGCGCCATTGCCAACGCCGCACACAACTACGACCACACGGACGCCTCTTCGCTGGTCATCAGCGAGGCGTACGTGGACGAGGGCCCGACCCTGAAGCGGTTCCGTCCGCGTGCCCAGGGCCGTGCCTACCGGATCCGCAAGCGGACCAGCCACATCACCGTGGTCGTCAGCAGCAAGGAAGGAACCCGGTAATGGGCCAGAAGGTAAACCCGCATGGGTTCCGGCTCGGTGTCACGACCGACTTCAAGTCGCGTTGGTACGCCGACAAGCTGTACAAGGACTACGTCAAGGAAGACGTCGCCATCCGTCGGATGATGACGTCCGGCATGGAGCGCGCCGGTATCTCGAAGGTGGAGATCGAGCGCACCCGTGACCGCGTCCGCGTGGACATCCACACCGCGCGTCCGGGCATCGTCATCGGCCGCCGTGGCGCCGAGGCCGACCGCATCCGCGGTGACCTCGAGAAGCTCACGGGCAAGCAGGTCCAGCTGAACATCCTCGAGGTCAAGAGCCCCGAGACCGATGCCCAGCTGGTCGCTCAGGCCGTCGCCGAGCAGCTCTCCTCCCGCGTCTCCTTCCGTCGCGCCATGCGTAAGAGCATGCAGGGCACGATGAAGGCCGGCGCCAAGGGCATCAAGATCCAGTGCGGTGGCCGCCTCGGTGGCGCCGAGATGTCCCGCTCGGAGTTCTACCGCGAGGGCCGTGTGCCCCTGCACACGCTCCGCGCGAACGTGGACTACGGCTTCTTCGAGGCCAAGACGACCTTCGGCCGCATCGGCGTGAAGGTCTGGATCTACAAGGGCGACGTCAAGAACATCGCCGAGGTCCGCGCCGAGAACGCCGCCGCCCGCGCCGGCAACCGTCCGGCCCGTGGCGGCGCTGACCGCCCGGCCGGCCGTGGTGGCCGCGGTGGCGAGCGTGGCGGTCGCGGTCGTAAGCCGCAGCAGGCTGCAGGCGCCGAGGCCCCCAAGGCCGAGGCTCCCGCCGCCGCCGCTCCGGCTGAGAGCACCGGAACGGAGGCCTGAGGGACATGCTGATCCCCCGTAGGGTCAAGCACCGCAAGCAGCACCACCCGAAGCGCCGTGGCCAGGCCAAGGGTGGTACGACGGTCGCGTTCGGCGAGTACGGCATTCAGGCCCTCACGCCGGCGTACGTGACCAACCGCCAGATCGAGGCGGCCCGTATCGCCATGACCCGCCACATCAAGCGTGGCGGCAAGGTCTGGATCAACATCTACCCGGACCGCCCGCTCACGAAGAAGCCTGCCGAGACCCGCATGGGTTCCGGTAAGGGTTCGCCGGAGTGGTGGATCGCGAACGTGCACCCGGGCCGGGTCATGTTCGAGCTGTCCTACCCCAACGAGAAGATCGCCCGTGAGGCCCTGACTCGCGCAGCCCACAAGCTGCCGATGAAGTGCCGGATCGTCAAGCGCGAGGCAGGTGAAGCGTGATGTCGGCCGGTACCAAGGCGTCCGAGCTGCGCGAACTGGGTGACGAGGAGCTTCTCAACAAGCTCCGCGAAGCCAAGGAAGAGCTGTTCAACCTCCGCTTCCAGGCGGCGACCGGTCAGCTCGAGAACCACGGTCGGCTCAAGGCCGTCCGGAAGGACATCGCGCGGATCTACACCCTGATGCGTGAGCGCGAGCTGGGCATCGAGACGGTGGAGAGCGCCTGATGAGCGAGAGCAACGTGACTGAGACGAACACCGAGGCTCGCGGATTCCGCAAGACCCGTGAGGGCATCGTCGTCAGCGACAAGATGGACAAGACCGTCGTCGTCGCCGTCGAGGACCGCAAGAAGCACGCCCTCTACGGCAAGGTCATCCGCAGCACGAGCAAGCTCAAGGCTCACGACGAGCAGAACGCCGCCGGCGTCGGCGACCGTGTCCTCCTCATGGAGACCCGGCCGCTGTCCGCCACGAAGCACTGGCGTGTCGTCGAGATCCTCGAGAAGGCCAAGTAGGTAATTCGCGCAAGCGAATTCCAGAAGATCCGCCTGCGGGGTACATCCGCAGGTCAGTTCCGCCAGGCTCGGCAGGGGCTCCCTCGTGAAGAGGTGGCCCCTGCCGGGAACCGGCAGACAATCAGGAGATAGACGTGATCCAGCAGGAGTCGCGACTGCGTGTCGCCGACAACACTGGTGCGAAGGAAATCCTTTGCATCCGTGTGCTCGGTGGCTCCGGTCGCCGCTACGCGGGCATCGGTGACGTCATCGTCGCCACCGTCAAGGACGCGATCCCCGGCGGCAACGTGAAGAAGGGTGACGTCATCAAGGCGGTCATCGTTCGCACCGTCAAGGAGCGCCGCCGTCCGGACGGCTCGTACATCCGCTTCGACGAGAACGCCGCCGTCATTCTCAAGAACGACGGCGACCCTCGTGGCACCCGTATCTTCGGCCCGGTCGGCCGGGAGCTGCGCGAGAAGAAGTTCATGAAGATCATCTCGCTCGCGCCGGAGGTGCTGTAAGCATGAAGATCAAGAAGGGCGACCTGGTCCAGGTCATCACCGGTAAGGACAAGGGCAAGCAGGGCAAGGTCATCGCGGCCTTCCCCCGCGAGGACCGCGTCCTGGTCGAGGGTGTCAACCGGGTCAAGAAGCACACCAAGGCCGGCCCGACCGCCAAGGGTTCGCAGGCCGGTGGCATCGTCACCGTCGAGGCGCCGGTCCACGTCTCCAACGTCCAGCTGGTCGTGGAGAAGGACGGCAAGAAGGTCGTCACGCGTGTCGGCTACCGCTTCGACGACGAGGGCAACAAGGTTCGCGTTGCCAAGCGGACGGGTGAGGACATCTGATGGCTACCACCACGACTCCGCGTCTCAAGACGAAGTACCGCGAGGAGATCGCGGGCAAGCTGCAGGAAGAGTTCTCCTACGAGAACGTCATGCAGACCCCGGGCCTCGTCAAGATCGTGGTCAACATGGGTGTGGGCGACGCCGCCCGCGACTCCAAGCTGATCGAGGGCGCCATCCGCGACCTCACCACGATCACCGGGCAGAAGCCGGCCGTCACCAAGGCCCGCAAGTCCATCGCGCAGTTCAAGCTGCGTGAGGGCCAGCCGATCGGTGCCCACGTCACGCTCCGTGGCGACCGCATGTGGGAGTTCCTGGACCGCACCCTGTCGCTCGCGCTCCCGCGCATCCGCGACTTCCGTGGTCTGTCCCCCAAGCAGTTCGACGGCCGTGGCAACTACACCTTCGGTCTCACCGAGCAGGTCATGTTCCACGAGATCGACCAGGACAAGATCGACCGTACCCGGGGTATGGACATCACCGTGGTGACCACGGCGACCAACGACGCTGAGGGCCGCGCCCTCCTTCGTCACCTCGGCTTCCCCTTCAAGGAGGCGTGAGCGAGATGGCGAAGAAGGCTCTGATCGCGAAGGCTGCTCGCAAGCCCAAGTTCGGCGTGCGTGGCTACACGCGCTGCCAGCGCTGCGGCCGTCCCCACTCCGTGTACCGCAAGTTCGGCCTGTGCCGCGTGTGCCTTCGTGAGATGGCTCACCGTGGCGAGCTGCCGGGCGTGACCAAGAGCTCCTGGTAATCCCGCCTTTTAGGGATTCCCGAAGCTCTCGGTAAGCACTGGGCGTGTCAGGCGCCCACCCATCCATGGCTTAGGCTTGGAGGGTTGGGCGCCTGACGGTAGCCCGTACGACTTACTACGCCGTAGGTCCCCGCACCGCACCCGTCCCGCCACCGAGTGGGGAGAGGGATGGCGCATACAGGAAACCCCGGCGAGAGAGGCCGAAGGCCAATTCATGACCATGACTGATCCGATCGCAGACATGCTTACGCGTCTGCGGAACGCGAACTCGGCATACCACGACTCCGTGACGATGCCGGCATCGAAGATCAAGTCCCACATCGCGGAGATCCTCCAGCAGGAGGGCTTCATCACGGGCTGGAAGGTCGAGGACGCCGAGGTCGGCAAGAACCTCGTCCTCGAGCTGAAGTTCGGCCCGAACCGTGAGCGCTCCATCGCGGGCATCAAGCGGATCTCCAAGCCCGGTCTCCGGGTTTACGCGAAGTCCACCTCCCTGCCCAAGGTGCTGGGTGGCCTCGGCGTGGCGATCATCTCCACGTCCCACGGGCTCCTCACCGACAAGCAGGCCGGCAAGAAGGGCGTAGGCGGAGAAGTCCTCGCCTACGTCTGGTAGCGGAAAGGAATCGGAGGAAAAAGCTATGTCGCGTATTGGCAAGCTCCCCATCACGGTTCCCGCCGGCGTGGACGTCACCATCGACGGCCAGACGGTCTCGGTCAAGGGCCCCAAGGGCACGCTGACCCACACCGTCGTTACGCCGATCGAGATCGCCAAGGGTGAGGACGGCGTCCTGAACGTCACCCGCCCCAACGACGAGCGTCAGAGCAAGGCCCTGCACGGCCTGTCCCGCACGCTGGTGGCGAACATGATCACCGGCGTGACCCAGGGTTACGTGAAGAAGCTCGAAATCAGCGGTGTCGGTTACCGCGTGCAGGCCAAGGGCTCGAACCTCGAGTTCGCGCTCGGCTACAGCCACCCGATCACCGTCGAGGCGCCCGAGGGCATCACCTTCAAGGTGGAGAACCCCACCCGGTTCTCGGTCGAGGGCATCGACAAGCAGAAGGTCGGCGAGGTTGCGGCCAACATCCGCAAGCTGCGCAAGCCCGACCCGTACAAGGCCAAGGGCGTCAAGTACGAGGGCGAAGTCATCCGCCGCAAGGTCGGAAAGGCGGGTAAGTAAGCCATGGCATACGGTACGAAGATCGCTAAGGGCGACGCTTACAAGCGTGCAGCCATCAAGCGGCGCCACATCCGGATCCGTAAGAAGGTCAACGGTACGGCTGAGCGTCCCCGCCTGGTCGTGACCCGCTCGAACCGCCACATCGTGGCCCAGGTGATCGACGACCTCAAGGGGCACACCCTTGCGTCGGCGTCCACCCTGGACTCGTCGATCCGTGGTGCGTCGGAGGACAAGTCGGCTCAGGCCGGCAAGGTCGGCGCCCTGGTCGCCGAGCGTGCCAAGGCCGCCGGTGTCGAGGCAGTCGTGTTCGACCGTGGTGGTAACCGGTACGCGGGTCGCATCGCGGCCCTGGCCGACGCCGCCCGCGAGGCCGGGCTCAAGTTCTGAGCTCGCTGCGTAGCTAGCGGAAAGAGAGAGGTAAATCCAATGGCTGGACCCCAGCGCCGCGGAAGCGGTGCCGGTGGCGGCGAGCGGCGGGACCGGAAGGGCCGTGACGGCGGCGCTGCTGCCGCCGAGAAGACCGCGTACGTTGAGCGCGTCGTCGCGATCAACCGCGTCGCCAAGGTTGTGAAGGGTGGTCGTCGCTTCAGCTTCACCGCGCTGGTCGTGGTGGGCGATGGCGATGGCACCGTCGGTGTCGGTTACGGCAAGGCCAAGGAGGTGCCGGCCGCGATCGCCAAGGGTGTTGAAGAGGCCAAGAAGCACTTCTTCAAGGTCCCCCGTATCCAGGGCACCATCCCGCACCCGATCACGGGCGAGAAGGCCGCGGGCGTCGTCCTGCTCAAGCCTGCTTCCCCCGGTACCGGCGTCATCGCCGGTGGCCCGGTGCGTGCCGTGCTCGAGTGCGCCGGTGTGCACGACATCCTGTCGAAGTCGCTCGGTTCGTCGAACGCGATCAACATCGTGCACGCGACCGTGGAGGCCCTGAAGGGTCTGCAGCGTCCCGAGGAGATCGCGGCCCGCCGTGGTCTGCCCCTCGAGGACGTCGCTCCCGCGGCTCTGCTGCGTGCGCGTGCCGGGGCCGGTGCTGCGTAATGGCACAGCTCAAGATCACGCAGACGAAGTCGTACATCGGCAGCAAGCAGAACCACCGTGACACCCTGCGCTCCCTTGGTCTCAAGGGCATCAACACGCAGGTCGTCAAGGAGGACCGCCCCGAGTTCCGCGGCATGGTGCACACCGTCCGCCACCTCGTGACGGTCGAGGAGGTCGACTGATCATGGCGGAGAACAACCCGCTCAAGATCCACAACCTCCGTCCCGCCCCCGGTGCCAAGACCGCGAAGACCCGTGTCGGTCGTGGTGAGGCGTCGAAGGGTAAGACGGCCGGTCGTGGTACCAAGGGCACGAAGGCCCGCTACCAGGTTCCGGAGCGCTTCGAGGGTGGCCAGATGCCCCTCCACATGCGTCTTCCGAAGCTGAAGGGCTTCAAGAACCCGTTCAAGACGGAGTTCCAGGTCGTGAACCTGGACAAGCTCGCCGCCCTCTACCCCGAGGGTGGGGAGGTCACCGTTGCCGACCTGGTCGACAAGGGTGCCGTCCGCAAGAACAGCCTCGTCAAGGTCCTCGGCCAGGGTGAGATCTCCGTGGCGCTGCAGGTGACGGTCGACGCCGTCTCCGGCTCCGCCAAGGAGAAGATCACCGCTGCCGGCGGTACCGTCACCGAGCTCGTCTGAACACATCAGGCGTCTCGATGACTTGAGCGATCCCGACCGGGGATACCCCACAAATGGGGTATCCCCGGTTGGTCGTTCCTAGGGAGGCAGTCCCGCCGGTAAGGTGGCCTGCACTGTCCGTTTTTCACAGGGGACCCCTCACCGGGCACTCGTCGCGGCAGTTAAACGTTACGTAAGTCGTCCTCATCAGATCTCAAAACCGTCACCCTTGACGCAGTAGCGCGGGGGTCGCAGGAGGCACCGTGCTCACCGCGTTCGCCCGGGCGTTCAAGACGCCCGACCTGCGCAAGAAGCTGCTCTTCACGCTCGGCATCATCGTGATCTACCGGATCGGCACGCACGTCCCGATCCCGGGTGTCGACTACCGCGCCGTTCAGTTCTGCATCGACCAGGCCCAGACCAACAAGGGTCTGTTCGGTCTGGTGAACATGTTCAGCGGTGGCGCGCTGCTGCAGATCACGATCTTCGCGCTCGGCATCATGCCGTACATCACGGCGAGCATCATTCTGCAGCTGCTGACCGTGGTGATCCCGCGTCTGGAAGCCCTGAAGAAGGAGGGGCAGGCCGGTACGGCGAAGATCACGCAGTACACGCGTTATCTGACGGTCGCCCTCGCCATCCTCCAGGGCACCGGCCTCGTCGCCACCGCCCGCAGCGGCACGCTGTTCAGCGGCTGTGTGCAGGCCGGCCAGATCGTCCCCGACCGGTCGATCTACACCACCGTCGTCATGGTCGTCACCATGACCGCCGGCACGGCCGTCGTCATGTGGCTCGGTGAGCTGATCACCGACCGTGGCATCGGCAACGGCATGTCGATCCTGATGTTCATCTCGATCGCCGCCACCTTCCCGTCCGCCCTGTGGGCCATCAAGGAGCAGGGAAAGCTGGCGGGCGGCTGGATCGAGTTCGGCACCGTCATCGCCGTCGGCCTGGTCATGGTCGCGCTGGTGGTCTTCGTCGAGCAGGCCCAGCGCCGCATCCCGGTCCAGTACGCGAAGCGCATGATCGGCCGTCGTTCCTACGGCGGCACGTCGACCTACATTCCGCTGAAGGTCAACCAGGCGGGCATCATCCCCGTGATCTTCGCCTCGTCGCTGCTCTACATTCCGGCTCTCGTCGTGCAGTTCTCGAACTCCACGGCCGGTTGGGCGAGTTGGGTCAACAACAACCTGGTGCCCTCGGACGCGCCGGTGCACATCACGATCTACTTCTTCCTGATCATCTTCTTCGCCTTCTTCTACGTGGCCATCTCGTTCAACCCCGAGGAAGTCGCGGACAACATGAAGAAGTATGGTGGCTTCATCCCGGGCATCCGGGCTGGCCGACCGACCGCTGAGTACCTGAGCTACGTACTCAACCGGATCACCTGGCCGGGTTCGCTGTACCTGGGTCTGATCGCTCTCGTGCCGACAATGGCGTTGGCCGGCTTCGGGGCCAACCAGAACTTCCCGTTCGGCGGTACCAGCATCCTGATCATCGTGGGTGTGGGTCTGGAGACCGTGAAGCAGATCGAGAGCCAGCTCCAGCAGCGCAATTACGAAGGGTTCCTCCGCTGATGCGAATCGTCCTCGTCGGGCCGCCGGGTGCGGGTAAGGGAACGCAGGCCGCGTTCCTGGCCAGGAACCTGTCGATCCCGCACATCTCCACGGGCGACCTGTTCCGGGCCAACATCAGCAAGCAGACGGAGCTCGGCAAGCTCGCCAAGTCCTACATGGACAAGGGCGAGCTGGTGCCGGACGAGGTCACCATCGCCATGGCGAAGGACCGGATGGAGCAGCCGGACGCCGTGAACGGCTTCCTGCTCGACGGCTTCCCGCGCAACGTCTCGCAGGCCGAGGCGCTCGACGTGACGCTCCAGGACGAGTCCATGAACCTGGACGCGGTGCTGGACCTGGAGGTCCCCGAGGAGGAGGTCGTCAAGCGGATCGCCGGCCGGCGCATCTGCCGCAACGACTCCGCGCACGTCTTCCACGTCACGTACAAGAAGCCGAAGCAGGACGGCGTCTGCGACGCCTGTGGCGGCGAGCTGTACCAGCGTGACGACGACTCCGAGGAGACCGTCCGCAAGCGCCTGGAGGTCTACCACACCCAGACCGAGCCGATCATCGACTACTACAAGGCCCAGGGCCTCGTGGTGACGATCACGGCGCTCGGCCCGGTGGAGGACGTCACCCAGCGCGCCATGGAAGCGCTCAAGCGCGAGGACGACGGCCAGTAGGCCGTCGGTCGGTACGTCGGCCGCGGTGCCCGAGGAGGGTGCCGCGGCCGTACTGTTGTGTAGGCACACCCAAGACGTCGGATTCGCGGAAGACGGAGAGCGCAGGCCCCCATGGTGCAGATCAAGAGCCCCGAGCAGATCGCCAAGATGCGCGAGGCGGGGCTGGTCGTCGCAGCCATCCACGCGGCCACCCGCGAGGCCGCCGTGCCGGGGGCCTCCACGAAGGATCTGGACGAGGTGGCCCGCAAGGTGCTCGCGGAGCACGGCGCCAAGTCGAACTTCCTCGGGTACGGCGGCTTCCCGGCGACGATCTGCACGTCGGTGAACGAGGTCGTGGTCCACGGGATCCCGAGCGAGACGGTCGTCCTGAAGGACGGCGACATCATCTCCATCGACTGCGGCGCGATCGTCGACGGCTGGCACGGTGACGCGGCCTACACCGCGTTCGTGGGATCGGGTCACGCCCCGGAGCTGATCGAGCTGTCCCGGGTGACCGAGGAGTCCATGTGGGCCGGGATCGCCGCCATGAAGGTGGGCAACCGGCTCGTGGACGTCTCCCGCGCCATCGAGACGTACATCCGCCGGCAGCCGAAGCCGGGCGGGGGCAAGTACGGCATCGTCGAGGACTACGGCGGCCACGGCATCGGGACCGAGATGCACATGGACCCGCACCTGCTGAACTACGTCGAGCGGCGGCGGGGCAAGGGACCCAAGCTCGTCCCCGGGTTCTGCCTCGCGATCGAGCCGATGGTGGCCCTGGGCACCCCGAAGACCGAGGTCCTCGCGGACGACTGGACCGTGGTGAGCACGGACGGCACCTGGTCCTCGCACTGGGAGCACTCGGTGGCGCTGACCGAGGCGGGGCCGCTGGTGCTGACCGCCCCCGACGGAGGCAGGGCCAAGCTGGCGGAGTACGGGATCGTCGCGGCGCCCGATCCGCTGGGCTGAGTTCTCGCCGCCTAGCGCGTGACCGGTGGGGCCTGTGGTGCCCACACGGCGGAGCCGCTCGGTGCCACCGCCCCGCGGCCCTGAAAGCGGCCCCGTCGCTTCCGGGGCGCGCGGCATAAGGATCTCCGGCTCTGGGCATCCTTACCCGAATTCGTGTTTCCGGGGGCCCTGGCGTAGACTGACTCGTCGGCTCTCGTGTTTCCGTGTGTCCTCATTCGGTTACGCCGAGTCGATCAAGGTAGTCGATTCGAAGGGCGAAGCGTGGCCAAGAAGCAAGGTGCCATCGAGATCGAGGGCACTGTCGTCGAGTCTCTTCCGAACGCCATGTTCAAGGTCGAGCTCCAGAACGGCCACCAGGTCCTGGCACACATCAGCGGCAAGATGCGTATGCACTACATCCGTATCCTCCCTGACGACCGGGTCGTGGTGGAGTTGTCTCCGTACGACCTGACGCGTGGCCGGATCGTCTACCGCTACAAGTAGATCTTGCCCCCGCTCTCCGTGCCCGGTCTCCGGGACGCGGGTGGTGGCACTGACCCGGAGAACCTCACCCCATGAAGGTCAAGCCGAGCGTCAAGAAGATCTGCGACAAGTGCAGGGTGATCCGCCGTCACGGTCGGGTCATGGTCATCTGCGAGAACCCGCGCCACAAGCAGCGCCAGGGCTGACGCACGACCGATCCCTCTGCTCGATTCGCAGAGATTCGCGCGACGCAAGCTGAATTTGTTCATACGCAGGACCCAGGCGCGCTGTAGGCCTGACACCCCCGGCTCGGAGGCCGGGGACCCGAGCCGTACCTACTCTTCGCCATGGAAGAGGCCGGCGGCCGGGGCCCGGTTCTGTGGAAGACCTCCGACAATCACCAGGAGCCATTGAATGGCACGCGTTTCCGGTGTTGACATCCCGCGCGACAAGCGTGTGGAGGTCGCCCTCACCTATGTGTTCGGCATCGGCCGGACCCTCTCCCAGGAGACGCTGGCTGCGACCGGCGTCAACCCCGACACCCGCGTCCGCGACCTCTCCGAGGAGCAGCTCGTCGCGATCCGCGAGTACGTGGACAACAACATCAAGACCGAGGGTGACCTCCGTCGCGAGGTCCAGGCCGACATCCGCCGCAAGGTGGAGATCGGCTGCTACCAGGGTCTCCGTCACCGTCGTGGTCTGCCCGTCCGCGGTCAGCGCACCAGCACCAACGCCCGCACCCGCAAGGGCCCGCGTCGCGCCATCGCCGGTAAGAAGAAGCCGGGCAAGAAGTAGTCCTCAGCGGACAACGCTTCATCAGCGGTCTTCGCTGTAGGACCGACCACCTCCCCGTAGGAGTTTGTAGATGCCCCCCAAGGGTCGTCAGGGCGCTGCCAAGAAGGTGCGCCGCAAGGAAAAGAAGAACGTCGCTCACGGCCACGCGCACATCAAGAGCACGTTCAACAACACGATCGTCTCCATCACGGACCCCTCGGGCAACGTGATCTCCTGGGCCTCCGCCGGCCACGTCGGCTTCAAGGGCTCCCGGAAGTCCACGCCGTTCGCCGCGCAGATGGCCGCCGAGTCGGCCGCCCGTCGCGCGCAGGAGCACGGCATGCGCAAGGTCGACGTGTTCGTCAAGGGCCCGGGTTCGGGTCGTGAGACGGCCATCCGTTCGCTGCAGGCGACCGGTCTCGAGGTCGGCTCCATCCAGGACGTCACGCCCACCCCGCACAACGGCTGCCGTCCGCCCAAGCGCCGCCGCGTCTGACGCACCGGCTCCGGGCGGCTCGGCTTCCGGCTGGGGGCGTGGGGGTCGTCCCCCACAATGTCGCAGCACGGCTGCCGTCCGCCCAAGCGCCGGCGCGTCTGACCCTCCGGGTCGGGTGCGCGACTGCTTGGTCTCAGGTTTTCGGGCGGTATGGCTCTTCGGGGCCATATCGCCCGTACCCTTGTTACACCTCAGGGCGTCAAATAGCGGGCGCCCCTGACAGAAGGATCTCCATATGCTGATCGCTCAGCGTCCCTCGCTGACCGAAGAGGTCGTCGACGAATTCCGCTCCCGGTTCGTGATCGAGCCGCTGGAGCCGGGCTTCGGCTACACCCTCGGCAACAGCCTCCGCCGCACGCTCCTCTCCTCGATCCCGGGTGCGGCGGTCACGTCCATCCGTATCGACGGTGTCCTGCACGAGTTCACCACCGTGCCGGGCGTCAAGGAGGACGTCACCGACCTGATCCTCAACATCAAGCAGCTGGTCGTCTCCTCGGAGCACGACGAGCCGGTCGTGATGTACCTGCGCAAGCAGGGCCCGGGTCTGGTCACCGCCGCCGACATCGCGCCCCCGGCCGGTGTCGAGGTGCACAACCCCGACCTCGTCCTCGCCACGCTCAACGGCAAGGGCAAGCTGGAGATGGAGCTGACGGTCGAGCGTGGCCGCGGTTACGTCTCCGCCGTGCAGAACAAGCAGGTGGGCCAGGAGATCGGCCGTATCCCGGTCGACTCCATCTACTCGCCGGTTCTCAAGGTCACGTACAAGGTCGAGGCGACTCGTGTCGAGCAGCGCACCGACTTCGACAAGCTGATCGTCGACGTCGAGACCAAGCAGGCCATGCGTCCCCGTGACGCCATGGCGTCGGCCGGTAAGACCCTGGTCGAGCTGTTCGGTCTGGCCCGTGAGCTGAACATCGACGCCGAGGGCATCGACATGGGTCCGTCCCCGACGGACGCCGCGCTCGCCGCCGATCTGGCGCTGCCGATCGAGGAGCTGGAGCTCACCGTTCGGTCGTACAACTGCCTCAAGCGTGAGGGCATCCACTCCGTGGGTGAGCTGGTCGCGCGCTCCGAGGCCGACCTGCTCGACATCCGCAACTTCGGTGCGAAGTCGATCGACGAGGTCAAGGCGAAGCTGGCGGGTATGGGCCTGGCGCTCAAGGACTCGCCTCCCGGCTTCGACCCGACCGCCGCCGCCGACGCCTTCGGCGCCGACGACGACGCGGACGCCGGGTTCGTGGAGACCGAGCAGTACTAGTCGCTCCGCGAGACGGCCGGATTCTGACTGCGGGTCCGTGATGGCCGGTCGCGCGGTTCCCCGCGCCCCTGACGGGGCGCGGTCCTCCGGGGCACTTCGCAAGAGGAGCCCCGGATCTTCGACGGGCGACCGCCCGCTCGGATACTGACCCCGGTACCTGATACGGCCGGGGCAGACACCTAGGAGAAACACCATGCCGAAGCCCACCAAGGGTGCCCGTCTGGGCGGCAGCGCCGCGCACGAGAAGCTGCTCCTCGCGAACCTGGCGAAGAGCCTCTTCGAGCACGGCCGCATCACCACCACCGAGGCGAAGGCCCGCCGTCTGCGGCCGTACGCCGAGCGTCTGATCACCAAGGGCAAGAAGGGCGACCTTCACAACCGCCGCCAGGTGCTCCAGGTCATCACGGACAAGAGCGTCGTGCACACGCTCTTCACCGAGATCGGCCCGCGCTACGAGAACCGTCCCGGTGGCTACACCCGCATCACCAAGATCGGTAACCGTCGTGGCGACAACGCGCCCATGGCCGTCATCGAGCTGGTCGAGGCGCTGACGGTCGCGCAGCAGGCCACCGGTGAGGCCGAGGCCGCCACCAAGCGTGCCGCCAAGGACGCGGAGACGCCCGCCGCTGAGGCCACGGTGGACACCACCAAGGCTGACGCCGCCGATGAGGCTGCCGAGGAGTCGAAGGACGCGTAAGCGTCTGCGGGGTGCTGTGCGGTTGGCGGCTGCGGGTTCGTCGTGGCTGGTCGCGCAGTTCCCCGCGCCCCTGGAAGGGGGCGCGTCTGAGTGGGTCCGTTCCCGTTACGGGAGCGGGCCCGCTTTTTTGTACCTGAGAGGATCTTCGTGTGAGTGATGAAGCGGCGCCGGGTCATGTGCGCGTTCGGCTGGACCTGTCGTACGACGGGAGTGAGTTCTCCGGGTGGGCCAAGCAGGCCGGGGGGCGGCGGACCGTGCAGGGGGAGATCGAGGACGCGCTGCGGACCGTGACGCGGTCCCGGGAGACCTTCGAGCTGACCGTGGCCGGGCGGACGGACGCCGGGGTGCACGCGCGCGGACAGGTGGCGCACGTGGACCTGCCGGAGGCGGTCTGGCGTGAGCACCACGAGAAGCTGTTGAAGCGGCTCGCGGGGCGCCTGCCGAGGGATGTGCGGGTGTGGGCGCTCAGGGAGGCGCCCAGCGGCTTCAACGCGCGTTTCTCGGCCGTCTGGCGGCGCTACGCGTATCGCGTCACCGACAATCCCGGCGGTGTCGACCCGCTGCTGCGCGGCCATGTGCTGTGGCACGACTGGGCGCTCGACGTGGACGCGATGAACGAGGCGGCCCGGCTGCTGCTGGGGGAGCATGACTTCGCCGCCTACTGCAAGCGGCGCGAGGGGGCCACCACCATCCGTACGCTCCAGGAGCTGAGCCTGGTGCGGGGGGACGACGGGATCATCACCGCGACTGTGCGGGCCGACGCCTTCTGCCACAACATGGTGCGCTCGCTGATCGGGGCGCTGCTGTTCGTGGGGGACGGGCACCGGGGGACCGACTGGCCGGGGAAGGTGCTGGCCGCCGGTGTGCGGGACTCCGCCGTCCATGTCGTACGGCCGCACGGGCTGACCCTGGAGGAGGTCGGCTACCCGGCCGACGAGCTGCTGGCCGCGCGGAGCAGGGAGGCGCGCAACCGGCGGACCCTGCCGGGGGCGCCCGGGGCCGGCTGCTGCTGACCCCGGGGCGGCTTCGCTCGGGCTACTGCCCGCCTGCCGCGGCGGCTGCCTGGGTCTCGCCCCGGCGGTGGATCTGCTCGTAGGCGGACTGACTGAGGTCGTCGCCGGCGGCGAACACGGCCTTGTCCTTCTCCGTGACGTCCTTGCCGTCGGTGAAGCCGGACAGGGTGAAGTAGGCGTAGCGGCCGTAGGAGTTGGCGGTCGTACGGCAGAAGGTCGTGCGGCAGAAGGTGGCGACGCCTTCGCCGGGCAGGGAGACGATGGTGCTCTTCTTGTCCCAGTCCTTCTTGACCTTGGTCGCCTCGGCCTCGGTGTCGAACAGGGCGACGCCGATCGTGACCGCGATCTTGTCCCTGACGTAGGTCACGCGCAGGAAGCGAGTGCAGTCGTTGCCGGTCAGGAGGGTGTCCAGGCTGCCCTGGACGGCCGACGCGCAGTTGGTCGTCGAGGCCGTGGCGCCCTTGCGGTAGACCACGCCGTCGCGCTTGGTCAGCTGGGAGCCCGGGAAGAGGATGTCCGGGCTGATCGGCGCCTTGTCCTTGCCCGAACTGGAGATGAACTCCTTCGGGTCCAGGGGCGGTGGGGCCGAGGTCGGCGCGAACGACGGGTCCGCCTTGGCGCTGGCACTCGGGATGTCCGCGGCGGTCGGCAGGTCGTTCGGACCGTTCGCCGCGGTGTTGCCGCTGTCGTTGTTGACGACGGCGACGGCCACGGCGACACCTATGCCGACCGTGGCGAGGGCGCCGCCCACGATCATCAGAAGTCTGCGGCGTCTGTTGCGTATCTCGGACTGCTCGGCGAGTGACGCCCAGTCCGGGGTCCGGTTACTGGTGGAACTGTACTGATCGTCCCACGGATTGTGGGAACCCCCGGGGCTCCACTGAGACCCCCCCTGCCCAAAGCTCATGGGCCGCAGTTTAGACGGGCGAAGGCGTACCTCACTCGCTTACGGGTGAGGCCTTTTCCCGCCGGTGGTCCGGGGCGTGGCCGGGGGCCGTTTTGACCCGTCCGGGGCAGCGCGAGTAGTCTGGCCGCTTGTTATGCGTACTGGCTTGGTCGCTCTCAGGCGAGAAGCCCTTACGTAGGTTCCCTGGAGCAGTTACCAGTGGGCGGCATACGGGCATCGTTCCCGGCACTGTCGTCCCCAGCTGCACGATCGCTTCAGTGATGCCATGTGTCAGCACCCATCCACTGAAGAAGAAGGCTGCGAAGTGCGTACGTACAGCCCTAAGCCCGGCGATGTGACTCGCCAGTGGCACGTCATTGACGCTCAGGACATCGTCCTGGGCCGTCTGGCTACCACTGCCGCGAACCTCCTCCGCGGCAAGCACAAGCCGACCTATGCCCCGCACATGGACATGGGCGACTTCGTCATCATCATCAACGCCGACAAGGTTCACCTGTCCGGCAACAAGAAGACCCAGAAGCTGGCGTACCGCCACTCCGGCTACCCGGGTGGTCTGCGCTCCGTCCGTTACGACGAGCTGCTGGCGAAGAACCCCGAGAAGGCCGTCGAGAAGGCCATCAAGGGCATGATCCCCAAGAACACCCTGGGCCGTCAGATGATCAGCAAGCTGAAGGTCTACTCGGGCGACCAGCACCCGCACGCTGCCCAGCAGCCGGTGCCGTTCGAGATCACCCAGGTCGCGCAGTAGTTCCGGCCACACCCCAAACAGAAAAGAATCTGAGGAGAACCGTGGCCGAGACCACCGTTGAGCAGCCGGTCGAAGAGACCGAGACCGAGCTCGTCGACATCGAGAGCTACACCACCGAGTCCGAGGTCCCCGTCGAGGGTGAGTACACCTCGGAGTCGCTCGCCGGCCGCTTCGGCGACCCGCAGCCGGCCGCCGGCCTGGGCCGTCGCAAGAACGCCATCGCCCGCGTCCGGATCGTCCCGGGCACCGGCAAGTGGAAGATCAACGGTCGCACCCTTGAGGACTACTTCCCCAACAAGGTGCACCAGCAGGAAGTCAACGAGCCCTTCAAGGTGCTCGAACTCGAGGGCCGCTACGACGTCATCGCCCGCATCGCGGGTGGCGGTGTCTCCGGCCAGGCCGGCGCCCTGCGTCTCGGTGTGGCCCGCGCGCTGAACGAGGCCGACGTGGACAACAACCGCGGCGCCCTCAAGAAGGCCGGCTTCCTCCGTCGCGACGACCGTGCGGTCGAGCGCAAGAAGGCCGGTCTGAAGAAGGCCCGCAAGGCTCCGCAGTACAGCAAGCGCTAGATCGCGCCCGCGCCCGGCGCGCGTGTCGCGCGCGCCGCGCACTGCGCGTATCGCCCCGGTGGCACGTACCCGTGCCGCCGGGGCGGTTTGCGTAGCAGGGTCGACCGTTCGTACGGGGGCTTACACGTGGACTGTCGGTACAACCCCGAAAGGGGGAGGACAGTCTCAGGGGATGTACTTGGTCCGGGGAATGCCGGGACACTCGGGGACAGCCGGTGCGGGACCGCCCGGTAGGGGACCATCAGGTACGAGCCGCACATTCTCAGCAATTCGGAGGACACCACTGTGGGACGACTCTTCGGCACGGACGGCGTGCGCGGTGTCGCCAACGCGGATCTGACGGCCGAGCTCGCGCTCGGACTCTCCGTCGCGGCGGCACACGTACTCGCCGAGGCGGGAACGTTCGAGGGCCACAAGCCGGTGGCGGTGGTCGGGCGGGATCCGCGGGCGTCCGGAGAGTTCCTGGAGGCGGCCGTCGTGGCCGGCCTCGCCAGTGCGGGCGTCGACGTCCTGCGTGTCGGCGTGCTGCCCACCCCCGCTGTGGCGTTCCTCACCGGTGAGCTGGGCGCCGACCTCGGCGTGATGCTCTCCGCCAGCCACAACGCCATGCCCGACAACGGCATCAAGTTCTTCGCCCGCGGCGGCCACAAGCTCGCCGACGACCTGGAGAACCGCATCGAGGGCGTGTACGAGGAGCACCGCACCGGGGCGCCCTGGGACCGGCCGACGGGCGCGGGTGTCGGGCGTATCCGGTCCTACGACGAGGGCTTCGAGCGGTACGCCGCGCATCTGCTGTCCGCTCTGCCCAACCGTCTGGAGGGGCTGAAGATCGTCCTCGACGAGGCGCACGGCGCCGCCGCCGGGGTCTCGCCGGAGGTGTTCACCCGGGCCGGTGCCGAGATCGTCACCATCGGGGCCGAGCCGGACGGGCTCAACATCAACGACGGCTGCGGGTCGACGCACCTCGGGAAGCTGCGGGCCGCCGTCGTCGAGCACGGGGCGCACCTCGGCATCGCGCACGACGGGGACGCGGACCGGTGCCTGGCCGTGGACCACGAGGGCGACGAGGTCGACGGCGACCAGATCCTCGCGGTGCTCGCGCTGGCCATGCGGGAGCGGGGGGAGCTGCACTCGGACACCGTGGTCGCGACCGTGATGTCCAACCTCGGGTTCAAGCTGGCGCTGGAGCGGGAGGGGCTGCGGCTGGTGCAGGCCGCGGTCGGGGACCGTTATGTGCTGGAGGAGATGAAGGAGCACGGGTACACGCTCGGGGGCGAGCAGTCCGGGCATGTGATCATCTCCGACCACGCGACCACGGGTGACGGCACGCTGACGGGGCTGCTGCTGGCGGCCCGGGTCGCGCAGACCGGACGTACGCTGCGGGAGCTCGCGGGCGTGATGGAGCGGCTGCCGCAGGTGCTCGTCAATGTGCCGGACGTGGACCGGTCGCGGGTGGGTTCGTCGGCGGAGCTGGCCGCGGCCGTGGCCGAGGCGGAGTCGGAACTGGGGGCCACCGGGCGGGTGTTGTTGCGGCCGTCCGGGACCGAGCCGCTGGTTCGGGTGATGGTGGAGGCCGCGGACATCGAGCAGGCGCGGTCCGTGGCGGGGCGGTTGGCCGATGTGGTGAAGTCCGCGCTCGGGTAGGTGCGGGGTCTGTGCGTTCCGGTAGGGGCGTGGGGTTCTGTGTGGTGCGGGCCGCGGGTTCGTGGTGGCTTGTCGCGCCCACGCGGCGGTAGCCGCACATTCAGCGCAGCCCCGCGCCCCTTTCGTGTGCGGCCCGGCTATGAGGCGCCGCGTTGCCTTGACCACAGCCACTTCTGGAGCAGCAGGGTCAGGGTGCCGGCCAGGACGATGCCCAGGAGGTTCAGGAGCAGTTGCTCCGAGGAGCCCACCGTCTGCTTCGTGTCGCCGTAGGCCAGGGCCACCGCCGCGTTGGCCGCCGCCGGGACCGTGGTGACCGAGATGGCGACGCCCACCAGGGCGCCCGACTTCGCCGAGGTGAGGGAGAGGGTGCCGGCGATGCCGGCGAGGACGGCCACGATGAAGGAGAAGGCGTCGGGGGCGTAGACGAAGGCCGTGTTGGGGCGGTCGGCCTCCAGTTTGGCCTCGGTGAAGTAGCCGAGTGCGTCCATGAAGAAGCTGAAGCCCACCGTCACCGCCATCGCCACGGCGAAGCCCACCAGCAGGGCGACGAAGGAGCGGACGGCCAGGCGTGGATGGCGTTGGACGAGGGACGTGCTGATGCCGGCCAGGGGGCCGAACTCGGGGCCCACCGCCATCGCGCCGACGATCAGGACCGCGTTGTCCAGGACCACTCCGCAGGCCGCGATCATCGTGGCCAGCGTGATGAAGGCGACGTAGGTGACGGAGAGCGTCGACTCCTCGTGGGTCGCGTCCGTCAGGTGCTCCCACAGGACCGCGTCCGCCCCCTCGCCCGGCGCGTCCTTCTCCGCCCTGTCGGCGCGCTCGGAGAGCGACAGGTCGATGTTCTCCACGGCGATGGAGCCGGTCCTGTCGAGGTCCAACGCCCGGAGCGCGCCGATCAGTTCGTCGCCCGCCTCGCGCGCCACGTCGCACATCACGACGTCACCGGCGGGGTCGCGGGCGGCGCCCGCCATGACGACGAGGTGGGTGGTGCCGACCGTGTCCTCGATCAGGCGCACCACCTCGTCGGTCCGGTCGGACGGGGTGATCAGGCGCAAGTGCAGCATGCCCGCAGGGTAGCGGGGCGCGCGTGCGGGCCTACAGCTTGCGCAGGCTGAGGCGGCGCACCTTGTGGTCGGCGCCCTTGCGGATGATGAGGGTGGCGCGGCCCCGGGTGGGGGCGATGTTCTCGACCAGGTTGGGCTTGTTGATGGTGCGCCAGAGGGTGCGGGCGTAGTCGAGGGCGTCGTCCTCGGAGACCTGGGTGTACTTGCGGAAGTACGAGTCGGGTTTCTGGAAGGCGGTCTGACGGAGCTTTTTGAAACGGTTGAGGTACCAGCGCTCGATGTCGTCGGCGCCGGCGTCGACGTAGACGCTGAAGTCGAAGTAGTCGGCGAGACCGACGCGGGTGCGGCCGTCGCTGCCGGGGAGGGCGGGCTGCAGGACGTTCAGCCCCTCGACGATGATGATGTCGGGGCGGCGGACCGTGAGCCGCTGGTCGGGGACGATGTCGTAGATGAGGTGGGAGTAGACGGGGGCCGTCACCTCGTCCTTGCCGGCCTTGATGTCGGCGACGAAACGGGTCAGGGCCCGGCGGTCGTAGGACTCGGGGAAGCCCTTGCGGGAGACCAGGCCGCGCTCCCGCAGGTCCTTCATGGGCAGCAGGAAGCCGTCGGTGGTGACCAGCTCCACGCGCGGGTGTTCGGGCCAGCGGGCGAGGAGGGCCTGGAGGAGACGGGCGACCGTGGACTTGCCGACGGCCACGGAGCCGGCGACGCCTATGACGAACGGGGTGCCCGACTGGGAGCCCTGCTCGCCGAGGAACGTGTTCAGGGCGCCGCGCAGGCCGTCGGTGGCGCCCACGTAGAGGTTGAGGAGCCGGGACAGCGGCAGATAGATGTCCCGTACCTCGTCGAGGTCGATGACATCGCCCAGGCCGCGCAGCTTCTCGACCTCCTCGGCGTTCAGCGGGAGCGGCGTCTTTTCGCGCAGCGCGCTCCACTCGGCACGGGTGAGGTCGACGTAGGGAGTCGCCTCCGGCCTGGGCCGGTGGGCGCTCCGCGGCAACGAGGAGACCGGTGAGATCACAGTCCATTGTTAACGGAGTTTGAACGGGGTGACGGGGTGGGGTCCGTCACGCCGGGGCGCACGATAGCGGATCCGCCCCTCACTGTGCGTGAACTGTGACGAAGGTATGGACCTGGCATGGAGGGAGGACTAGCGTCCGGGCGGCCGGGAGGGAGCCGCCTCCCGGCCGATCCGGGGCTGCGGGCCCGGGGGAATCGAGGTTGTCTGATGCCCTTTGGTGTACCTCTGCGCGTACGGGACGCCGTCCGGCGGGACGCTGCGCGCGGTGACGCGGAGCTGGCCGGGCGGGTGTGCAGCGAGCTCTCGGCGGATCTTCCGGACGAGGATCTGGGCGAGTGTCCCTCCGACGCGATGGACATGTACCGGATGGGGAGCAAGCCCCGGTGCGAGGAAGCCGAGTATCTGGGGATGGTGCGGGAGGCGATCGAGCGGATCGAGGAGGGGAGTTGAGCGGGGCGGGGCGGAACTGACGGAACGGGACGGGCCTCAGGCGGTGATGTCCCGCCAGGCCGCCGGGATCGACTCCGCCACGTCGTGGGCGCCCGCCGGGGCGCCGTCGGCGGCGTAGCGGCCCGCCAGGCCGTGGACGTACGCCGCCACGCTCGCCGCGTCCAGGGGGGAGAGGCCGGCCGCCAGCAGCGAGCCCGCCAGGCCCGAGAGGACGTCACCGCTGCCGGCGGTGGCGAGCCAGGGGGTGCCGGTGGCGTTGACGCGGACCGGGACGCCCGGGTCCGGGGCCGCGACCAGGGTGGTGGAGCCCTTGAGGAGGACCGTCGCGTCGTAGGCGCGGGCCAGGTCGCGTGCGGCGGTGAGGCGGGAGGCCTCGACCTCCTCGCGGGAGATGCCGAGGAGCGCCGCGGCCTCGCCCGCGTGCGGGGTCAGCAGGGTGGGGGCCGTGCGGGTGCGGACCGTCTCGCGGGCGGCGAGACGGAGGCCGTCGGCGTCGAGGAGGACGGGGACGTCGGTGGAGAGCGCCTCGGTGACGGGGGCCGGGTCGTCGGCGGCTCCGGGGCCGGCGACCCAGGCCTGGACCCGGCCCGCCTTCTTCGGGCCCGTGTTCGAGACCAGGGTCTCCGGGAAGCGGGCGAGGACCGCGTCGCCGGCCGCGCCGACGTAGCGGACCGCGCCCGCGCCGCCGCGCAGGGCACCGGCGACCGCGAGGACCGCCGCGCCCGGGTAGCGGGTCGAGCCCGCGGCGATCCCGACGACCCCGCGGCGGTACTTGTCGCTCTCCTGGGACGGGTGGGGCAGGAGGGCGGCCACGTCGGTGTGCTGGAGGGACTCCAGGGCGGGGGTGGCAGGGAGGGTGTCCGCCAGGCCGATGTCGATCAGGCGGACCGAGCCGGCGTACTCGCGTGCCGGGTCGATGAGGAGGCCCGGCTTGTGGGTGCCGAAGGTGACGGTGAGGTCGGCGCGGACGGCTGCGCCGTGCACCTCGCCGGTGTCCGGTTCGATGCCGCTCGGGAGGTCCACGGCGACGACCGTGGCGGGGGAGGCGGCGACGAGGGCGGCCAGGTGGGCGGCTTCGGGGCGCAGGCCGCCCCTGCCGCCGATGCCGACGATGCCGTCCAGGACGAGGTCGGCGCGGCTGATGAGGGCGGCGGCGGTCGTGGGGGCGGCGGTGGTGCCGCCTGCCCGGAGGAGGGCGTCGAGGGCGGCGGGGTGGGTGCGGTCCGGGGCGAGGAGTACGGCGGTCACGCCGGCGCCTCGCCTTGCCAGGCGGGCGCCGGCGTACAGCGTGTCGCCGCCGTTGTCCCCGCTGCCGGTGAGGAGGACGACGCGGCTGCCGTAGACGCGGCGGGGTAGTACGTCGGCGCAGGCCGCGGCCAGGCCTGCGGCCGCGCGTTGCATGAGGGCGCCGGTGGGGAGGCGGGCCATGAGGGTGCGTTCGGCTGTGCGGACGGTTTCTACGCGGTGGGCTGAGCGCATGGGACGAGTCTGCCTTGTGTGGGGGGCCTGGTGCAGCTGGGCCGGGGGTGGTGGGGCGCCCTCCCCCGCTGCTGCCGGGTGGGGGTGCGTGGTCGGGTGCGGGCCCGGTGGGGCTTCTCGCGCAGTTCCCCGCGCCCCTGAAAAAGCACGGGCTGCGCCCTGTGTTTTTCGGCCGTGCCGGAGGCCTCGGTTGTCGGGTGCGGGTCCGGTGGGGCTTCTCGCGCAGTTCCCCGCGCCCCTGAAAAGCAGGGGCTGCGCCCCGAGCTTTTCAGGCCCGCAGGGGCCTGGTCTTCAGGGGCGCGGGGAACTGCGCGACCAGCCCCCA
>NZ_JBSFCF010000004.1:0-222238 GCF_053593335.1 Streptomyces sp. NPDC002324 | reverse complement strand
GACGCACTCGCGCCCGGTCACGCACTCGCGCCCGGTCACGCACTCGCGCCCGGTCACGCACTCGCGCCCGGTCACGCACTCGCGCCCGGTCACGCACTCGCGCCCGGTCACGCACCCGCATCCGGTCACGCACTCGCGCCCGGTCACGCACTCGCGCCCGGTCACGCACTCGCGCCCGACCACGCACCCGCACCCGCGCCCGCCTCACGCCCCCTCAGCCCTCCGCGATCACCACCGCTGACGCCACCCCCGCGTCGTGGCTCAGCGAGATGTGCCAGGACTTGACGCCGAGCGCGGAGGCGCGGGACGCGACCGTGCCGGTTACTCGGAGGCGGGGCTGGCCGGAGGGCTCGACGTAGACCTCGGCGTCGGTCCAGCGCAGGCCGCTGGGGGCGCCGAGGGCCTTGGCGAGGGCCTCCTTCGCGGCGAAGCGGGCCGCGAGGGAGGCGGGGCCCCGGCGTTCCCCGCTGGGCAGCAGAAGCTCGCTCGGGAGGAAGAGACGGTCGGCCAGACTGGGCGTGCGCTCCAGCGAGGCGCGGAAACGGTCGATCTCGGCGACGTCGATGCCGACTCCGATGATGGGCATGATCCGCACCCTACGGTGCCCCCGAGGCCTCACTCCACGGTCACGGACTTCGCCAGGTTCCGCGGCTGGTCCACCTCGTTCCCCCTCGCCGTGGCCAGTTCGCACGCGAAGACCTGGAGGGGAACCGTGGCGACCAGCGGCTGGAGCAGGGTCGGGGTCACCGGGATGCGGATCAGATGGTCGGCGTACGGGACGACCGCCTCGTCGCCCTCCTCGGCGATGACGATCGTGCGGGCGCCGCGCGCGCGGATCTCCTGGATGTTGGAGACGATCTTGTCGTGGAGCAGGGAGCGGCCCGCCGGGGAGGGGACCACGACGACCACCGGCAGGTCCTGCTCGATCAGGGCGATCGGCCCGTGCTTCAGTTCTCCCGCCGCGAAGCCCTCCGCGTGCATGTAGGCCAGCTCCTTGAGCTTCAGGGCGCCTTCCAGGGCCACCGGATAGCCCACGTGCCGCCCCAGGAACAGCACCGTGTTCTTGTCGGCGAGGGTGCGCGCCAACTCCCGTACCGGTTCCATCGTTTCGAGGACCCGCTCCACCTCGCGGGAGATGCGGGAGAGGTCGCGGACCACCGCCCGGATCTCGTCGCCCCACTTCGTGCCGCGCACCTGGCCGAGGTAGAGGGCGACGAGGTAACAGGCCACCAGCTGGGTCAGGAACGCCTTGGTGGAGGCGACGGCCACCTCCGGGCCGGCGTGGGTGTAGAGGACCGCGTCGGACTCGCGGGGGATCGTCGAGCCGTTGGTGTTGCAGATGGCGAGAACACGGGCGCCCTGTTCACGGGCGTGCCGCAGCGCCATCAGCGTGTCCATGGTCTCGCCGGACTGGGAGATGGCGATGACCAGGGTGTGCGGGCCGAGGATCGGGTCCCGGTAGCGGAACTCGCTCGCCAGCTCCACCTCGCAGGGGATACGGGTCCAGTGCTCGATGGCGTACTTGGCGATGAGGCCCGCGTGGAACGCCGTACCGCACGCGACGATGACCACCTTGTCCAGCTCGCGCAGCTCCGCGTCGCGGATGCGGACCTCGTCCAGACTCAGCGTGCCCGCCGCGTCGATACGGCCGAGGAGCGTGTCCGCGACCGCCTTGGGCTGCTCGGCGATCTCCTTGAGCATGAAGTAGTCGTAGCCGCCCTTCTCGGCCGCCGACGCGTCCCAGTCGACGTGGTACGAGCGGACCTCGGCGGGGCGGCCGTCGAAGGTCGTCACCGTCACGCCGTCGCGGCGAAGTTCGACCACCTGGTCCTGGCCCAGCTCGATCGCCGAGCGCGTGTGGGCGATGAAGGCGGCCACGTCCGAGGCGAGGAAGGCCTCGCCCTCGCCGACCCCGACCACCAGCGGCGAGTTCCGGCGGGCGCCCACGACCACGTCCGGTGCGTCGGCGTGCACCGCGACGAGCGTGAACGCTCCCTCCAGGCGGCGGCACACCAGCCGCATCGCCTCCGCGAGGTCGTCGCACGAGGAGAACTCCTCGGCGAGCAGGTGGGCGACGACCTCGGTGTCCGTCTCGGAGACCAGCTCGTGCCCGCGCTCGGTGAGTTCGGCGCGCAGCGCGGCGAAGTTCTCGATGATGCCGTTGTGGACGACGGCCACGCGGCCCGCGTTGTCGAGGTGCGGGTGGGCGTTGGCGTCCGTGGGACCGCCGTGGGTGGCCCAGCGGGTGTGGCCGAGGCCGGTCGAACCGGTCGGCAGCGGCCGCCCGACCAGCTCCTTCTCCAGATTGACCAGCTTTCCGGCCTTCTTCGCGGCGGCCAGGCCCCCGTCGGCCAGGACCGCCACGCCCGCGGAGTCGTACCCCCGGTACTCCAGCCGCTTCAGCCCGGCCAGGACCACGTCGAGCGCGGACTGCGCGCCGACGTATCCCACGATTCCGCACATATCAACCCCTGTGTCGTACCGTTCGCGACCTGTCGTGTGCCTCGTGTGACTGTACGTGACGCCGGTGGCGTCCGGTCAGCCCGCATATCGGGTGACTTCGCACGCGCATATCGGGTGACCGTACGCGCGGCGCCCCCTTCCGCGCGAGTACGGCACGTATCGCTGATCACATGACGAGCCGACGAACGACGAGCCGACATATGACGAGCCGGCAAGTGACGAGCCGACAAGTGACGAGAAGGCCCATGAGGTTCGGGCCCATGAGGTTCAGGCCTCTGAGGTTCCGCGCCCTCGCCGTGTTCCTGGCGGCCCTGGTGACCGCCCTTCCCGCCGGCGCCGTCGACGCCGCCGCGGCCGGACGCGTCGCGCGCGAGCCGGCCGCCCCGTCCGGCGACGGCCCCCTCGTCCCCGGCGTGCCGCCCGGCCCGCACCAGCCCTGGCAGATCGACACGCCGGACCAGGCGCTGCCGCCGCGGGTGTACGCGCCCGGCGCGGCGGAGGAGGCGGTGGAGCCGAGGCGCGCGGCGGCCGGGACGTACGACCTCATCGAGTACGTGCCCCTGAGCGAGGCCCAGGCGTTCGCCGGGGCCAAGGTGACCTGCACGAAGCTGACGGGCCCGTACCAGCGGCAGGTCGAGCGGTATCTGCGGCGGAAGGTGGACGGGAAGCAGTCGCGGGCCGACTGCCTGGCGATCCGGGCGTTCCAGATCAAGCAGCGCATCAAGCCGGCGATCGGCTTCGCGGGGCCGGTGACCTGGGCGCGGATGCAGTTGCTCGCCGCCCGCAAGAACCCCAACGCGGCCGGGAAGTGCCCGGTGCGGACGTACCGCGTGGCGTGTGTGGATCTGTCGCGGCAGCTGACGTGGGTGCAGAAGGGCAAGAAGGTGGTCTTCGGGCCGGTGCCGATGCGCAGCGGGCGGAAGGCGTACCCGACCCGTGCGGGGTGGCACAAGGTCTACTGGAAGCACAAGAACCACTGGTCGACGCTCTACAACACGCCTATGCCGTACAGCCAGTTCTTCAGCGGCGGGCAGGCGTTCCACGCGGTGTACGGGTCCATCTACACGGAGATCGGGTCCATGGGGTGCGTGAACCTGCGGCTGGCGGACGCGCGGGCGCTGTGGGGGGTGCTGAAGACGAAGGACCGGGTCTTCGTGTGGGGGAAGCGGCCGGGGAAGTGAGGCGGGTGGCGGCGGGGTCGTTCGTACGTCATGGGCCGCGCCCGTTCGAAGGGGACCTCCGTGGCTCTGAGACACTGGGGCCGACATGAGTGAGACAGCACCTGCGCGGAGCGCGCCCCTGCGGGCCCGCGCCGAGATCGATCTGGATGCCCTGCGGGCCAATGTGCGCACGTTGCGTGCGCGGGCCGCGGGTGCCGAACTGATGGCCGTGGTCAAGTCGGACGCGTACGGCCACGGTGCGGTGCGGTGTGCCCGGGCGGCCGTCGAGGCGGGGGCGACCTGGCTGGGGACGGCAACGCCCGAGGAGGCACTGGCGCTGCGGGCGGCGGGTCTGTCCGGGCGGCTGATGTGCTGGCTGTGGGCGCCCGGCGGGCCCTGGCGCGAGGCGGTCGAGGCGGATCTCGACGTCGCGGTCAGCGGGATGTGGGCGCTGCGGGAGGTCACCGACGCCGCCCGTGCCGCGGGTCTGCGCGCACGGGTGCAGCTCAAGGCCGACACGGGGCTCGGCCGCAACGGCTGCGCGCCCGGCGACTGGCCGGAACTCGTCGCCGAGGCGCTGCGGGCCGAGGCCGAGGGGCTGGTGAAGGTCACCGGACTCTGGTCGCACTTCGCCTGCGCCGACGAGCCGGGGCACCCCTCCATCGAGGCCCAGCTCACCCGCTTCCGCGACATGGTCGCCCACGCCGAGGAACAGGGCGTCCGCCCCGAGGTGCGGCACATCGCCAACTCACCGGCCACGCTCACCCGCCCGGACGCGCGCTTCGACCTCGTACGGACGGGCATCGCGGTCTACGGCATCTCGCCCAGCCCGGAGCTGGGCAGCGCGGCCGACCTCGGGCTGCGCCCCGTCATGCGGCTCAGCGCCTCGCTCGCGCTGGTCAAGCACGTCCCCGGCGGCCACGGCGTCAGCTACGGACACCACTACGTCACCCCGGGCGCCACCACCCTCGGCCTGGTCCCCGTCGGCTACGCGGACGGCATCCCCCGGCACGCCTCCGGCGCCGGGCCGGTACTCGTCGGCGGCAAGTGGCGGACGGTCGCGGGCCGCGTCGCCATGGACCAGTTCGTCGTCGACCTCGGCGGGGACGAACCCGTCGCCGGGGACGAGGTCGTGCTGTTCGGGGCCGGTGACAGGGGCGAGCCGACCGCCGAGGACTGGGCGCAGGCGGCCGGAACCATCGCCTACGAGATCGTGACGCGCATCGGAACCCGCGTGCCGCGCGTCTACGTCGATACGGGTGAATGAGCGGGCACGTGCGGCCACGCGTGCGGCCCCCGAGTATGTGATCACGGGTGTCCGGCGCGGGTGCGCCGGGGTGTGATCCGGGGCACGTCCGGGTGCGGGCATGAGCGGTCGGTGCCCGAACACGAGTAAGTGAAAGACGAAGGACTGGAAACTCCGTACAGATGGGCGGAGCGCCAGCGATAGCGGGATCGGCAGCAGGACCGGACGTCGGCGAAGAGGAGCGGGACGTGAGCGAGAGCAGCGCGGAGGCCGTGGAGGCCGTCGCGAGCGCGGCCGCCGCCTCGGCCGCGTCCGGCGACGGGATCTGGCGCAGAGCGGGTGTCGCCGGGGCGGCGATAGGCGTGGTCGCGGCGGGCGCGGCGGCCGGCGTCGCCATAGAGCGGCTCACCGTCGGGCGCGGGATGCGCCGCAGGGCCCAGCTCGCGCTCGATTCCACCGGCCCGTACGGGGGGCTGCGCGGCACCCCTGGCAAGGCGTACGCCGACGACGGCACCGAGCTGTACTACGAGGTCGACGACGTCGAGCCCGAGGCCGGGCTCTCGCCCCGCAGACGCCGGCTGTTCGGCCGCAAGGCCCCGGCCCCGGTCACCGTCGTCTTCAGCCACGGCTACTGCCTCAACCAGGACTCCTGGCACTTCCAGCGGGCCGCGCTGCGCGGTGTCGTACGGACCGTGCACTGGGACCAGCGCAGCCACGGCCGCTCGGGCCGGGGCGTGGCCCAGGTGCAGGACGGGCAGCCGGTCACCATCGACCAGTTGGGGCGCGACCTCAGGGCCGTCATCGACGCGGCGGTGCCCGAGGGGCCCATCGTGCTCGTCGGCCACTCCATGGGCGGCATGACCGTCATGGCGCTGGCCGCGCACTGCCCGGAGCTGATCCGCGAGCGGGTCGTCGCCGTCGCCCTGGTCGGTACGTCGTCGGGGCGGCTCGGCGAGGTCAACTTCGGGCTGCCGGTCGCGGGCGTGAACGTGGTGCGGCGGGTGCTGCCGGGGGTGCTGAAGGCGCTGGGGCAGCAGGCCGCGCTGGTGGAACGGGGGCGGCGGGCGACCGCCGATCTGTTCGCCGGAATCATCAAGCGGTACTCGTTCGCCTCGCGGGACGTCGACCCGGCGGTGGCGCGGTTCGCCGAACGGATGATCGAGGGCACGCCGATCGACGTGGTCGCCGAGTTCTATCCGGCGTTCACCGAGCACGACAAGACCGAGGCGCTCGCGGCCTTCGCGGAGCTGCCGGTGCTCGTGCTGGCCGGGGTCAAGGACCTCGTCACGCCGAGCGAGCACAGCGAGGCGATCGCCGATCTGCTGCCGGACGCGGAGCTGGTGCTCGTCCCCGACGCGGGGCATCTGGTGATGCTGGAGCACCCCGAGGTGGTGACCGACCGGCTCGCGGACCTGCTCACCCGTGCGGGGGCCGTGCCGGCGGGGGCTACGGTAAGTGGCTATGGAAGCGCCAGCAGCACCGCACGTCCCGGGTGAGTCCGGGCCTTCTCTGCGGATCACCGTACATTCGCCCGACCGGATGCTGGAGCTGGGCCGTCGCCTGGCCAAGCTCCTGCGCGCGGGCGATCTCGTGATGCTCAACGGGGAGTTGGGCGCCGGGAAGACGACCCTGACCCGGGGGCTCGGGGAGGGGCTCGGGGTGCGGGGTGCGGTCACCTCGCCGACCTTCGTCATCGCCCGGGTGCATCCGTCGCTGGTGGAGGGGCCGCCGCTCGTCCATGTCGACGCGTACCGCCTGGGCGGCGGGCTGGACGAGATGGAGGACCTCGATCTCGACGTCTCGCTGCCGGATTCGGTGATCGTGGTCGAGTGGGGCGAGGGGAAGGTCGAGGAGCTGACGGACGACCGGCTGAACGTCGTCATCCACCGGGCCGTCGGGGACACCACGGATGAGGTACGGCATGTGACCGTCACCGGGCTGGGTGAACGGTGGGCGGCCGTGGAGCTGGGCGTGCTCGCGGCGTGACGCTCCGCGTTCTCGCTCCGCTGGGTGGGGCGGTAGGTTCCGACGGGGTGTCGGCAAGTGTTGCGCGGGGTGTCCTCGGCGTGGTCACATGGGGGCGGTTCTTGGTTAGGTGTACCTAACCTGGCTCGCCCGGCACCAGGAGGCGTCCATGTCGACAGCGGAACAGAGGCCGAGGCCGTCCTCCGGGGCGGGCGGGGTGTCGATGCGGGACCTGCTGGCTTCGTGTGCGGCGGCGAAGGTGATTTCCACGCCGCCGGTGGCTCCGCCGGTCAAGGGGGAGGGGCGGCGCGGGGTGGGGGATCGGTGCCCCCGGGCTGCGGCGTAGCGCTCCGGGAGGGGTGGTCTCGGGCGGCTCGCGGCTGCGGGTCCGGTGGGGGCTGGTCGCGCAGTTCCCCGCGCCCCTGAACGGACCGGCGATCCCCCTGACCGGTGACTAGAAAAGCCCCCGCCTACTCGACCACGACCACCTTCGTGCCGATGCCCGCGAACTGCCACATCGCCTTGCCGTCCTTGCGGGCCTCTCGGATGCCGCCCGTCCTGGTGGCGGGGTCGGGTTCGGGGGTGGAGCCGTCCACCGCCGCGCTGAAGCCGATGGAGACGCCGTCGACCGTGGCGAAACGGACGACGTTCTCGATGGGGGTGCCGTCGGAGCCGGTGACGGCGGCCGAGCGGGACGTGACCGTGTAGGTCGCGGGGGTGGGGTCGACCGTGCTGGGGGTGACCTCGAAGGTGCGGGTGACCTTCTCGTTCGCGCCGACCAGCCAGACGCGGTCGTCGTCCAGGGAGTAGACGACGCGTTCGCCGGTGCCCGAGTCGTCGGGCAGGACCTTCTCCGTGTCCTTCTTCCCCTCGCCGGGGGTCTTGGACTTCGGAAGCGCCGAGGACTTGGAGGGGGACGGTTTCCCGAGGTCGTCGGGCACGTGCGCCGACGCCTGATAGGCGAGGAAACCGACTGCGGCGACGGCCGCCGCGGTGAGCCCGGCCACGAATACCGAGCTGCTACTGGCCACCTTCTGCGTCCACCTCTCGTACCCACGTACGCCTTTGAAGCACGTCTGTGCTGTGACGGTAGCAGCAGAGGGGACGTGTACCGGGTCGGCCGTGGCCCGGCCCGAAGCGCCGTAGGCTGTTTGCGTGCTCTTGCTCGCTCTGGATACCGCCACCCCCGCCGTCACCGTCGCGCTGCACGACGGGACGGACGTCGTCGCCGCGTCGAGCCAGGTGGACGCCCGGCGCCACGGGGAACTGCTGCTGCCCGCCGTCGACCGGGTTCTCGCCGAGGCGGGCACCCGCCTCGACGCCGTCACCGGCATCGTCGTGGGCATCGGCCCCGGCCCGTACACCGGGCTGCGCGTCGGCCTCATGACCGCCGACACCTTCGGCCTCGCCCTCGGGGTCCCCGTCCACGGCCTGTGCACCCTCGACGGACTCGCGTACGCGGCCGGCGTCGAGGGCACGGTCGAGGGACCGTTCGTGGTGGCGACCGACGCCCGGCGCAAGGAGGTGTACTGGGCGCGGTACGCGGACGCGCGGACGAGAACCACCGAGCCGGCCGTCGACCGGCCCGCCGACATCGTCGGCACGGTCGCCGGACTGCCCGCGGTCGGCGCCGGGGCGGTCCTCTACCCCGACACCTTCCCGGACGCCCGCGGACCCGAGCACGTCTCCGCCGCCGCCCTCGCGGCCCTGGCCGCCGAGCGGCTCGCGGCGGGCGGGGAACTGGAGGCGCCCCGGCCGCTGTACCTGCGCCGGCCCGACGCCCAGGTGCCCAAGAACTACAAGGTGGTCACCCCCAAGTGACGACCCCGGTGCTGCGCGAGATGCGCTGGTGGGACATCGAGCCCGTCCTGGAGCTGGAGAAGGACCTCTTCCCCGAGGACGCCTGGTCCCGCGGCATGTTCTGGTCGGACCTCGCCCACGCGCGCGGACCCCACGCGACCCGGCGGTACTACGTCGCCGAGGACGCCGACGGACGGATCATCGGCTACGGGGGCCTGGCCTCCGCCGGGGACACCGCCGACGTACAGACCATCGCCGTCGCCCGGGAACACTGGGGCACCGGCCTCGGCGCGCTGATCCTCACCGAGCTGCTGCGGGCCGCCACCACGTTCGAGTGCGCCCAGGTGATGCTCGAATGCCGGGTCGACAACGTCCGTGCCCAGAAGCTCTACGAACGCTTCGGCTTCGAGGCGATCGGCTTCCGCCGCGGCTACTACCAGCCGGGGAACGTGGACGCCCTCGTCATGCGCCTCAACGACCCTTCCGCATCCGTACAAGGAACCGAGATCAATGGCTAGGTCCATGGCTGACGAACCGCTGGTTCTGGGGATCGAGACCTCCTGCGACGAGACCGGTGTCGGTGTCGTGCGCGGTACGACCCTGCTGGCCGACGCGATCGCGTCGAGCGTCGACGAGCACGCCCGCTTCGGCGGGGTGGTGCCCGAGGTCGCCTCCCGCGCGCACCTGGAGGCGATGGTCCCGACGATCGACCGCGCGCTGAAGGAAGCGGGGGTGAGCCCGAAGGACCTCGACGGCATCGCGGTCACCGCCGGGCCGGGCCTCGCGGGCGCCCTGCTGGTGGGCGTCTCGGCGGCCAAGGCGTACGCGTACGCGCTCGGCAAGCCGCTGTACGGCGTCAACCACCTCGCCTCCCACATCTGCGTCGACCAGCTGGAGCACGGCGCGCTGCCCGAGCCGACGATGGCGCTGCTGGTGTCGGGCGGGCACTCGTCGCTGCTGCTGTCCACGGACATCACCTCGGACGTACGGCCGATGGGCGCGACGATCGACGACGCGGCGGGCGAGGCCTTCGACAAGATCGCCCGTGTGCTGAACCTGGGCTTCCCGGGCGGTCCCGTCATCGACCGGTACGCGCGCGAGGGCGACCCGACGGCGATCGCGTTCCCGCGCGGGCTCACCGGCCCCCGCGACCCCGCCTACGACTTCTCCTTCTCCGGCCTGAAGACCGCCGTGGCCCGCTGGATCGAGGCGAAGCGGGCGGCCGGCGAGGAGGTGCCGGTGCGGGACGTGTCGGCGTCCTTCCAGGAGGCCGTCGTGGACGTGCTGACGCGCAAGGCCGTGCGCGCGTGCAAGGACGAGGGCGTCGACCACCTGATGATCGGCGGCGGGGTGGCCGCCAACTCCCGGCTGCGGGCGCTGGCGCTGGAGCGCTGCGAGGCGGCCGGGATCCGACTCCGGGTGCCCCGGCCCAAGTTGTGCACCGACAACGGGGCGATGGTGGCCGCGCTGGGCGCCGAGATGGTCGCGCGGGGGCGGGCCGCCTCCAGCTGGGACCTCTCCGCGGACTCCTCCCTCCCGGTGACCGAACCACACGTGCCGGGACACGACCACGACCACGTGCACGAGGTGAGCAAGGAGAACCTCTACTCGTGACCGTCACGCTGATGTGGGAGGCCCGGGCGGCGGAGGGCCGGGGCGGGGAACTCCTCGCCTGGGCGCGGGCCCAGGAGCTTCCGGTACGGCCACTGCGGCGCGAGACCCTGCGCGCGCCCGGTGAGCGGGTGCTCGTCATCACCTGGTGGGACGCGGACTACGACGCCGAGCTGCCGGAACTGCCCGAGCCGGGCGGGGAGTTGGTCAGTCGGACGGTCCACCGGTGGAGGTTCGAGTCGCTGGACGGGTGAGGCGGCGGTACCGGCGTTCGCCGAGCCGGTCCAGGGCGGGGAAGCAGAGGGCGAGACAGAGCAGCGGGACGCCCCCGACCAGGAGCAAGGTGTGGGGCGGCCGGTCGGTGAAGGCCATCCCCATGTCGACGACGAGCATGGCGGCCGCGACGGCCAGGCTCGCGAGACCCGCCCGCCGCAAGGCCGTGCGCCGCCGCGCCCCTCGCGCGATGCGCGCCTCCACCTCCGGTCGCTCCTCGGCGGAGGTGAGTCCGAGCCGCAGGGCGGTGGCGTACAGGTCGGCGACCTCGGCGATCGGGTCGGGCAGCTGGTACTCGTCGAGGTGGGGGAGGCGGACCCGGCGCCCGTCGGAGGCGTAGAGGTACGCCGACCAGCGGGGGACGCCGCCCCTGTTGTCCTCGACCCGGATGCCGTAGATGTCCGGCCACGCCCAGCGGCGCGTGCGGAGCGGTCCCCGTACGGTGACCCCGTCGGCCGTGACCGACGTCCGCGCCCGCCACTGCTCCAGCACCACCCGGCTGGCCGTGGCCACCCAGGCGGCCACGGCCAGCACGTTCCAGCCCGACGGGCCGAGCGTCGCCATCGCGTGCAGCGCGCCCGCGCTGACCAGCGCCGCCGCGACCAGCGTGGTGAGGAACCCTGGCGGTACTTTCCGCCGTCTTCGGTACTCCCGCTCTATGCCGTCGTTCACCGCGCTGTTATAGCCCGCCTCGGTGAGCGTGGGGTAAGGACGCCCACCGCGCGTACGGAACGGGGAGTACGCGGCTGTTCGGTGGACAGTACCGTGAGCGAGTTGGGGCGACGGCTCGCGGATCAGAGGAGCGCTGTGGATCGCCCCCACCCCGGCGGACTGACCGCCGTCAGTTCTCCACGGCCCGGACCTCCGTCCCGCAGTGCAGCCGGCGGTCCGGGCCGACCTCGTGGACCGGGCCCGACAGGGTCAGCCGCGCCCGGTGGCGGATGTCCACGCTCGACGCGCCCAACCGCAGTTCCAGGTCGCCCGGTTCCACCACGCGCCGTCCCGAGCGGGCCGCGAAGGACGACACGTCGGGATGGAAGCGGAAGGTGACCCGGCGGGCGGCACCCGGCTCCAACTCCACACGCTGGTAGGCGATCAGACGGACGTCGGGGCGGGTCACCGAGGCCACCGGATCGTGCAGGTACAGCTGGACGACCTCCGCGCCCGCCCGCTCACCCGTGTTGCGGACGGTCAGCGACACGTCGTACGTGCCGTTCCCGTCCGTGGTCATCCCGGTGCTCTCCTCCGCGAAGTCCGTCCACGCGAACGTCGTGTACGAACCGCCGTGCCCGAAGGGGTACAGCGGGGTCGGGTCGATGTTGCTCGCTCCGCCCAGCAGGCCCATCGGCGGCTGGAGGTACGTCCACGGCTGGCCCCCCGGCCGTTGCGGGACGCTGACCGGGAGGCGGCCCGACGGGGAGACACGGCCGGACAGCACGCCCGCCATCGCCGGGCCGCCCTCCTCCCCGGGGAAGAACGCCTGCACCACGCCCGCCAGTTGCCCGTGCCAGCGGCCGAGCGCGTACGGGCGTCCGGTGAGCAGGAGCGCCACCACCGGCGTGCCCGTGGCGAGCAGAGCGTCCAGCAGTTCGGACTGCACGCCCGGGAGCCGTAGATCCTCCGCGTCGCAGCCCTCACCGGAGGTACCCCGGCCGAAGAGGCCCGCCCGGTCGCCGAGGACCGCCACGCAGACGTCCGCCTCGGACGCGCGGGCGACCGCCTCGGCGAAACCGCCGGTGTCGTCGCCGTCCACGTCGCTGCCCGCCGCGTACGTGATCTTCGCGTCCGGGAGTTCGGTGCGCAGCGAGGCGAGGACCGTGGGGATCTCGATGCCCAGCGGGGTGCCGGGGTGGGCGGGCAGGACGTGGGAGGGGAAGGAGTAGCAGCCGAGCATGGCGAGGGGGTCGTCGGCGCGGGGGCCGACCACGGCGATACGGATGTCGGGGGCCAGGGGGAGGACGGCGTCGGGGTTGTCCAGCAGCACCACCGACTCCTCGGCCAGACGGCGGGCCAGGGCGCGGTTCGCCGTCGAGTCGAGCCTGATCCGGTCCTCGGCGGGCTCCGGCGTCCAGTCCTCGTCCAGCATGCCCAGCTCGCACTTCTGGAGCAGGACCCGGTGGGCGGCCCGGTCGACCAGCGCCTCCGGGATCTCGCCCGCGCGGACCGCCTCCAGCAGGGGCTCGCCGAAGCAGCGCAGGGACGGCAGTTCCACGTCGAGGCCGGCCGCCAGCGCCGCGTGCGCGGCCTCCGCACGGGTTCCCGCCACGCGGTGGTTCGTCTCCAGGAAGCCGACGGCGAAGTAGTCGGAGACGACCGTGCCGGTGAAACCCCAGGTATCGCGCAGGAGTTCGGTGAGCAGCTCGGGGTCCGCCGAGACCGGGACGCCGTCCGTCTCCGTGTACGCGGCCATCACCGAGCGGGCACCGCCCTCGCGCACCGCCATCTCGAACGGGGGCAGGGTCACGTCCGCGAACTCCCGTACCCCCGCGCGTACGGGCGCGTGGTTGCGGGCGCCGACGGAGGCGGCGTACCCGGCGAAGTGCTTCAGCGTGGCCACGATCCCGGCCGACTCCAGGCCCCGGACATAGGCCGTGCCGACCGTGCTCACGAGGTACGGGTCCTCGCCGATCGTCTCCTCGACCCGCCCCCAGCGCGGGTCGCGGACGACGTCCAGGACGGGAGACAGACCCTGGTGGACGCCGACAGCGGCCAGGTCGTGGCCGATGTGCCGGGCCATCTCCTCCACCAGCACCGGGTCGAAGGTCGCGCCCCAGGCCAGGGGGACCGGGTACGCGGTCGCGTGCCAGGCCGTGAAACCGGCCAGGCACTCCTCGTGGGCGACGGCGGGGATGCCGAAACGGTTCGCGGCCATGATGCGGCGCTGGGCACGGGCCAGTGCGCGCGCGCCCAGCACCGGGTCCACGGGGGTCGTGCCGAAGACCCGGGTCAGCTGGCCGAGACCCCGGGTGATCAGCTCATCGAAGTCGAACGCCTCCGTCATGCCCTGCTCGTCGGGGGCGATGTCCTCGCCGTTCGAATCGCTTTTCACCCACACGCCGTACAGCTGGGCGGTCTTCTCCTCCAGGGTCATCCGGGAGAGAAGATCGTCGACCCGGGCCGCTGCGGGCAGGGCGGGGTCGCGCCAAGGGGCCGTGGTCATGAAACTCCTTTGGTGGGTTGGTGAGTTTCAGTCGCGACGCTGCGATGAGGGGTCACTTGCCGCCCACTCCCATCAGCCCGCCCACCAGCGCCCGTCGCGCCACCAGGTACACGGCGAAGATCGGGATGCCGGACAGGACGACCGAGGCGAGCAGGGCGGGGATGTTGACGCCGAACTGGCTGACGTAGTTGAACAGGCCGAGGGTGAGCACCCGCGGGCCGTCGGACTGCGTGAAGATCAGCGGGAAGAGGAAACCGTTCCAGGCCTGGAGCGCCGAGAAGATGACGACCGTGCTGATGCCGCCCTTGGCCAGCGGGATCGTCAGCTGGAAGAGCGTCCGCAGGGGCGAGGCGCCGTCCAGGGCCATCGCCTCGTACAGGTCCTCCGAGACGTCGCGCAGGGTGCCGACCAGGACCAGGACCGAGACCGGCATCGCGAAGGCGGCCGTCGGCAGGATGACGGCCAGGAGGGTGTCGTAGAGGTCGAGCTTCGCGATGAGCAGATACAACGGCACCACCACGGCCTGCGCCGGGATCGCCACGCCGAGGAGGAACAGGCGGAAGGCGGCGTTCGACCAGCGGTCACGGGTGCGGACGGTGACGTAGGCGAGGGGGATGGACAGGGTCAGGACGATGCCCACCACCGAGACCGCGACGATCGCCGTGTTGCTCAGCAGATGGCCGAAGCCGCTGGTCAGGACGGTGTTGTAGTTGTCGAGCGTCGGATCCGAGGGGGGCTTGAGGGGGTTGCCGGTCAGGGCCTTGTCCGCGCCGGTGAGGGACGCCGACAGCATCGCGTAGATCGGGATCAGGACGATGACCAGCCAGACGAAGGCGCCGAGACCCGCGACCGGGTTGGCGCGCCTCGTCCAGTGACGGCGGCGGCGGGGGGTGCTCACGCGCTCGCGCGAGGGCTCGTCGGTCCTCGTGGGGCGTGCCAACGTGTCGTGTGACACTGCGTCACATCCCTTCGCGGGTGCTGCGCATGGCGCCGAACCCGGACAGCCGGACCAGGACCAGCGAGAGGCCCGTCGCGGCGATGACCAGGAACGACGCGATGGCGCTCGCGTAGCCGAAGTCGTACGTCTTGAAGCCCGCCTCGTACATCAGGTACGGCAGGATCGCGGTGTCCGTGCCGGGGCCGCCCTTGGTGAGGATCAGGACCGTCTCGAAGTACGTCAGTGAGCCGACGACCATCAGGACCGTGGACGTGGTGATCGTGTGCCGCAGCTGCGGCAGCGTGATCGAGAAGAACTGGCGGTAGCGGCCGGCGCCGTCGATGGCGGCGGCCTGGTAGAGGACCTCGGGGATCTGGCGGGCCCCGCCCTGGTAGATCAGGGTGTGGAAGGGGATGAACTGCCAGCCGCCGACGAAGACGATCGCCAGGAACGCGCCGCTCTGCGAGCCCAGGGTGTCCGCCTGGATGATGCCGAAGTTCGGGTCGAGGAGAGCGTAGAAGAGGATCGCGATGGCGGTGGAGGAGAGCAGGAACGGCACGAAGAACACCGCGGAGAGGATCGCGCGGTTGCGCTGCCGGCCCGCGGCCCAGACGCCGAGCAGCAGGGCGACGACCGTCTGGAAGACCCAGCTGGCGACCGTCAGGACGACGGTCAGCCACAGGGACTGAGCCATCCGGGGGTCGTCGAAAAGTTTCCGCCAGTTGTCGAGACCGACCGGCCGCGGGTCGCCGAGGCCGTCCCAGCTGGTGAAGGAGAGATAGAGCGCCAGGGCCATCGGGACGACCGCGAAGAACGTGAAGAAGAGGACACCGGGAAGGGCCCAGGCGGCGTGCGGACGGCCGGCGCGGCTCGCGCGGTGTATCGGCCCCTTCCGCGCCGCCGGGGCCTTCTCGACCGTGACGGTCACTTCAGCCCCTTGCACGCCGTCACGAACTCGCCGGGCGAGGACTTGCCCGCGAACAGCTTGCCGATCTCCGTGTGCATCTTGGTGCCGAGGCCGTCGCCGAGTGCCTGATCCCAGGAGAGGGTGAACGCGGGAGCCTTCTGCACCATGTCGTACTGGAACGTGGCGTACTCGGGGTTGGGCGCGGAGGAGAGGAGGGCGGCCGCGTTCGAGGTGGTCGGCACGTCGCCGTTGTCGATCAGCGCCTTCGCGTACGCCTCCGAGGCGCAGTCCTTCAGGAAGCCGACGGCCAGGTCCTTGTTCTTCGTACGGGCGTTGACGGACCAGTAGTTGGTGGGGTTGCCGACGACGTTGCGGACGTCGCCCGTGCCGCCCTCGACGGTCGGGAAGGGGGCCCAGCCCAGGTCGCTCTTGGCGAAGTCGGGGAACTTGCCGAGCTGCGTGGAGTACTCCCAGGAGCCCATCAGGTGCATGGCGGCCTTGCCGCGGGCGAAGACCGCGGGTGCGCCGCCGTTGACGTACGACACCGAGGTGAACTTGGAGCCGAAGGCGCCGTCGTCGATGAGTTCCCTGACCAGCTCGGCGGCCTTCAGGACGGCCGGGTCGCCCCAGCCCTCGGCGTCGCCGTCCTGGATGCGCTTGAAGACCTCGGGGCCGCCGATACGGTCGACCAGGTACTCCAGCCACATCAGATTCGGCCAGAGGTCGGAGCCGCCGAGGGCGAAGGGCGTGATCTTCGCCTTCTTGAGCTTGGCGTTGTTGTCGAGCAACTGGTCCCAGGTGGTGGGTGGTTGGAGCTTGTGCTCGGCGAAGACGGCCTTGTTGTAGAAGAGGATCACCGGCTGCATGCCGCGCATCGGGATGCCGTAGTGGCGGCCCCCCAGGTCGCCGGCGGCGAGGACCGAGGGCAGGAAGCCGTCCTTGAGGACCGGGTCGCCCTCGATGATGTCGGTGAGGTCCACGATCTTGCCCGCGTCCTCGTACGGCTTGATCGAGCCGCCGCCCCAGTTGAAGAAGATGTCCGGGGAGCTGGGCGAGCCCATCGCCGTGCGGAGCTTGGGGGAGTAGTCGGAGCCGGGGACCTTCTGCAGCTTGATGATCCCGCCGGCCTTCTTCGCCGCGGCCGACTTGTTGAACCGGTCGACGCTCGCCTGCTGGACCTTCACCGCGTCGTCGCCGTACACGAACGCGGTGAGCGTCTTGCCGTCCCCGCCGCCCGCTCCGCCGCCGGAGCCGCAGGCGGTGAGGCCGGTGCCCAGTCCCGCGGTGAGCAGCGAGGCGGAACCGGCACCGAGGAACCAGCGCCTGCTGAACGGCCTGGTGGCCGCGCTGTCGCCGGTGACCTGGCCTCTACTCGACTCCATGAGAGCACCCTTCGCGCATGGTCGGACGTATGAATCTCTGCGAATGTTTCGGCTGGTACTTCGAATGTTCCGGGAACGTATGGCCGTCGAAAGGGTTCGTCAAGAGGTCGCGCAGGGATACGATCCCGCTCATGAAGCCCGCGAAGCCCGAGGAAATCCAGACAAGAGCGCGTGCGTCCCAGTCCACGCAGACCGCGACGCTCGCCGAGATCGCCCGGCAGGCCGGCGTCTCGGCTCCGACTGTTTCGAAGGTGCTCAACGGCCGCGCGGACGTCGCGCCCGCGACCCGCACCCGCGTCGAGGAGCTCCTGCGCGAGTACGGCTACCGCCGCCGGCGTGCCGAGGCGAGCCGGTCCCCCCTCATCGACCTGGTCTTCCACGAGCTGGAGAGCGCGTGGGCGATGGAGGTCATCCGGGGTGTCGAGAACATCGCGCGGGAGGAGGGCCTGAGTGTGGTCCTCTCCGAGAGCGCGGGCCGCCTCACCCCCGGCCGCACCTGGGCCGACCAGGTCGCCGCGCGCCGCCCGCACGGGGTCGTCCTCGTGCTGTCCGGGCTCGACGAGTCCCAGCGGGCGCTGCTGACCAGCCGCTCCATCCCGTTCGTCGTGATGGACCCGGCGGGCGATCCCGGTGACGACGTGCCCTCGATCGGCGCCACGAACTGGCAGGGCGGCCTGGCCGCCACCCGTCATCTGATCGAACTCGGCCACCGGCGGATCGGTGCCATCAGCGGGCCCTCGCGGATGATGTGCAGCCGCGCCCGGGTCGACGGCTACCGGGCCGCGCTGGAGACCGCCGGACTGCCGGTCGCCGCGGATCTGATCAAGGCCGGGGACTTCCATCACGAGACCGGCTACCGGCTGGGCCTGGACCTGCTGCGCCGCCCCGACCGCCCCACGGCCGTCTTCGCCGGCAACGACCTCCAGGCCCTCGGCCTCTACGAGGCCGCCCGCGAACTGGGCCTGCGCATCCCGGAAGACCTCAGCGTGGTCGGCTTCGACGACCTCCCGGTCGCCCGCTGGGTGGGCCCCCCTCTGACGACGGTCCGCCAGCCCCTGATGAAGATGGCCGAAGCAGCCGCCCGCCTCGTCCTGGACCTGGGCCGCCAGGACACCTCCTCCACAGCGACCCGAGTGGAACTGGCGACAAGCCTGGTCATACGAAGCAGCACGGCAACACCACCACCGACGCCCTGAAGGAGGCGCGGGCACCGACCCGACAAGCGCGGCTTCTCAGGGCGCGGGGAACGACCCGACAAGCGGCTTCTCAGGGGCGCGGGGAACTGCGCGACAGGCCACGACGGCGAGTCAGCCGGTCACGGTCCTGTCCCGGCAGGCGCGTACCCGCTGCCGCGCGAGCGGCTTCTCAGGGCGCGGGGAACTGCGCGACAGGCCACGACGGCGAGTCAGCCGGTCACGGTCCTGCCCCGGCAGACGCGGCCCCGTTTGCCGCGCGAGCGGCTTCTCAGAGGCGCGGGGAACTGCGCGAGAAGCCACGACGGCGAGTCAGCCGGCGACGAACCCGATTCGGCAGGCGCGTACCCGCCGCCGCGCGAGCGGCTTCTCAGGGGCGCGGGGAACTGCGCGGACAAGCCACGACGGCGCGGCAGCCGGCCACGAGCCGCACCCCGCACACGCCCACCCGCCCCCAGCGGAGCGCCCTGGCCGGAAGTTGATGTATTGACGAGTGGCGCAACCCCCTCCACACTCCTCCGCAGTCAATCGGATGCACAACCGAAACTTTCGGAGGCACCCGCAATGAGAACCCCCCAAACCCCCAGAACCCCCCTGCGCGCACGTCTCACCGCCCTGCTCACCAGCCTCACCGCTCTCACCGCCGCCACCCTGCTCGCCACCGCCCCCACCGCCCACGCCGCCGACCCGTCCCTGCGGGACCTCGCCGCCGCCAAGGGCAAGGGCATCGGCACCGCGGTGACCGGCTCCAAACTCACCGGCACCTACGGCGACATCGCGGCCCGCGAGTTCAACTGGCTCACCCCCGGCAACGCCATGAAATGGGGCTCGGTGGAGCCCACCCGGGGCAACTTCGACTGGACCGAGGCCGACCGGATCGTCGACTTCGCCGAGGCCCACGACCAGGACGTACGCGGCCACACCCTGGTCTGGCACAGCCAGAACCCGAACTGGCTGGCGAACGGCACCTGGACACCCGCACAGCTCGGCCAGCTGATGAAGGACCACATCGCGCTGGAGGTCGGCCGCTACAAGGGCCGCCTCGCCGCCTGGGACGTGGTGAACGAGCCCTTCAACGAGGACGGCACCTACCGCCAGACCCTCTGGTACAACGGCCTC
This sequence comes from Streptomyces sp. NPDC002324, assembly GCF_053593335.1. Taxonomy (NCBI): domain Bacteria; kingdom Bacillati; phylum Actinomycetota; class Actinomycetes; order Kitasatosporales; family Streptomycetaceae; genus Streptomyces; species Streptomyces sp. NPDC002324. The sequence goes on along the minus strand of NZ_JBSFCF010000004.1, from coordinate 203,022 downwards.
GGCACCGACTACATCGCCCAGGCCCTCACCGCCGCCCGCGCCGCCGACCCGGCCGCCAAGCTCTACATCAACGACTACAACGTCGAGGGCGTCAACGCCAAGAGCACGGCCCTCTACAACCTGGTCCGGGACCTGAAGGCCCGCGGCGTCCCCATCGACGGCGTCGGCCTCCAGGCCCACCTGATCCTCGGCCAGGTCCCCGCCACCCTCCAGCAGAACATCCAGCGCTTCGCCGACCTGGGCGTGGACGTGGCCATCACGGAACTCGACATCCGGATGCAACTCCCGGCCACCCAGGCCAAGCTGGCCCAGCAACGCACCGAGTACGAGACCGTGGTGAAGGCCTGCGTGGCCGTGACCCGCTGCACCGCCCTCACCGTCTGGGGCTTCACCGACTCCGACTCCTGGATCCCGGACACCTTCCCGGGAGAGGGCGCGGCGACCCCGTACGACGAGAACTACGCACCGAAACCCGCCTACCAGGGCATCGTGACGGCACTCGGCGGCACGGTGACCGAGCCCCCGGTCCCGGCCGGCTGCTCGGCGGCGTACACCGTCGCCAACCAGTGGAACACCGGCTTCACCGGCAACGTGACGATCCGCTGCGCCGCCGGCTCCTCGCTCTCCTCCTGGCGGGTCAACTGGACCTTCGGGGCCGGACAACAGCTCTCCCAGGCCTGGAACGCGACCTGCGCCCAGACCGGCACGGCCGTCAGCTGCTCCAACGCCTCCTGGAACGGCGGCGTACCGAGCGGCGGTTCGGTGAGCTTCGGCTTCAACGGCACCTGGAGCGGCACCAACCCGGTGCCGACCGTGACCCTGGGCTGAGAAATCTGAGAATTTCCGAAGGAAATGCGGCAGGTAGTTCCTCGCCGTAACAATTCGGACGTACGTTCATGTGTGTGACTGGTGAAGGAAACGAGCGCGGAAACGGGGACGACGGGGACGAGAACGACGGGGACGCGGGCAGACGGCGGCGCCGGCTGAGGATCGCCGGCCTCGCTCTCGCCGGCGTCCTCGTACTCGGTGCGAGCGGGGCCGGCTGGGCGTTCTGGCGGCTCAACGACAACATCACCGGCGTCGACATCAACAGCGCGCTCGGCGACGACCGCCCCGCGAGGATCGGGCCGACGGCGTCACCCGAGGCGTCGGCCACCACAGCCGAGCCCCTGCCGAGCGGCGCGCTGAACATCCTCGTCCTCGGCTCCGACTCCCGCAGCGGCAGGGAGAACGCCGCGCTCGGCGGCGGCGACGAGGGCGCGGGCGCCCGCTCGGACACGGCGATGGTCGTTCACATCGACGAGGGCCGCACCGGGGCGACCGTCGTCAGCATCCCCCGCGACACCCTGGTCACCCGCCCGTCCTGCCCGCTGGAGTCGGGCGGTTCGACGGCGGTGGCGTACCACGTGATGTTCAACAGCGCGTACGCGGTCGGCGGCCCGGTCTGCGCGGTCAAGACCGTCGAGTCGATGACGGACGTCCGCATGGACCACTACATGGAGATCGACTTCGCCGGCTTCGCAAAGCTCGTCGACGCGCTCGGCGGGGTCACGGTCACGACGGACGAGGACATCGACGACGAGGACAGCCACCTGAAGCTGGCCGCCGGCACCCACCACCTCGACGGCGAGCAGGCCCTCGCCCTCGCCCGCACCCGCCACGGCATCGGCGACGGCAGCGACCTCGGCCGTATCGGCCTGCAGCAGAAGCTGGTGAAGGCCCTGCTGGACCAGATCTCCTCGACCGAGCTCCTGACGAACCCCGCCCGGCTCTACCGGGCCGCCGACGCGGTCACCGCGAGTCTGACGACGGACACCGGCCTCGACTCGCTCACCGAGCTGGTGCGCCTCGGCCGGAGCCTGGAAGGCCTGTCCTCCGCCGCCACCACGACCGTGATGATGCCGGTCGCGCCGGCCCCCTACGACGGCAACCGGGTGGTGGCGCGGGAGCCGGACGCGGGCAAGCTGTGGGAGTCGCTGCGGTAGCGGCCGGAGCGGCTGCGCCCGAGCGCGGCCGGAGGGCTGCCCGAGCGCGACCTGAGGGTGGCCCCAGCGCGGCCCGAGCGCGACCTGAGGGTGGCCCCAGCGCGGCCCGAGCGCGGCCAGGGCGGCGGCGAAAAACTTCTCCGGGAGATTCCGGCGGTCGTGTCGATCCGGGGTGCGGCCCTTCGACGCATGGGTGAGAGTCGGGGAGAAGCCCCGGCCGCCGACGCACCTGGAGTCACCATGCCGCGCTATCTGTCGATGGTCCGGATCGACGAGACGACCGCCCCCGCCGAGGGCCCGAGCCCCGAGCTGATGCAGCGCATGGGGGACCTGATCGAGGAGATGACCAAGGCCGGGGTGCTGCTGGACACCGCCGGTCTGTCCCCGACCGCGCAGGGCACGCGGGTGCACTGGGAGGGCGGGAAGCTCTCCGTCACCGACGGGCCGTTCACCGAGTCCAAGGAGGTCGTGGGCGGGTACGCGATCGTCCAGGCCAAGGACATGGCCGAGGCGATCGAGTGGACCAAGCGGTTCCTGAAGGTGCACGAGGAGCACTGGACGGTCACCTGCGAGGTGCGGGAGATCATGGAGGCCTGAGCCCGCTTGGCCGGGGTGCCGTCCGGGTGTCTGATGGTGGGCTGTGACTCCACAGCCCACCGCCGCATCCGGCCCCGGCCCCGCGTCCGGTCCCGCCCCCGACCCCCGCGTCGCCGTCGAGACCGTCTTCCGCATGGAGTCGCCCCGGCTCATCGCCGGGGTCACGCGCATCGTGCGGGACGTCGGGATCGCGGAGGAACTGGCACAGGACGCGCTGGTCGCGGCCCTGGAGCAGTGGCCGCGCGACGGGGTGCCCGACAATCCCGGCGCCTGGCTGACGGCCACCGCCAAGCACCGGGCGATCGACCTCGTGCGCCGCCGGGAGCGGTACGCGCGCAAGCTCGCCGAGGTGGGCCGGGACCATCAGGCGGCGGGACCGTACCTCGACCGGCCGTCCGACCCGGACGACATCGACGACGACCTGCTCCGCCTCGTCTTCACGGCCTGCCACCCCGTGCTCTCCGCCGAGGCCCGCATCGCCCTCACCCTCCGCCTCCTCGGCGGCCTGACCACGCCCGAGATCGCCCGCGCCTTCCTGGTCCCCGAGCCGACGATCGCCCAGCGCGTCGTCCGCGCCAAGCGCACCCTGGCCACGCGCGACATCGCCTTCGAAGTGCCGTACGGCCCCGACCGCGAGGCCCGCCTCGACTCCGTCCTCGAGGTGATCTACCTGATCTTCAACGAGGGCTACGCGGCCACCGCCGGCGACGACCTGCTGCGCCCGGCCCTGTGCGAGGACGCCCTCCGACTGGCCCGTGTGCTGGCCCAGTTGATGCCCAAGGAACCCGAGGTGCACGGTCTCGCCGCGCTGCTGGAGCTCCAGGCGTCACGGGCCGCCGCCCGCACGGGGCCCTCCGGGGAGCCGGTCCTGCTCGCCGACCAGGACCGCCGCCGCTGGAACCGCCCGCTCATCGCCCGGGGCTTCACCGCCCTGGGCCGCGCCACCGCCGCCGCGCCGGGCACGCCCGGTCCGTACGCCCTCCAGGCCGCCATCGCCGCCTGCCACGCCCAGGCGTACACCTACGAGGAGACGGACTGGCCGAAGATCGCCACCCTGTACGCCCTGCTGGCCGCCCGCGCCCCGTCCCCCGTGGTGGAGCTGAATCGCGCGGTGGCCGTCTCCATGGCCGAGGGCCCCGGCCCCGCCCTGGAGATCGTGGACGGCCTCGCCACCGAACCCGCCCTGCGCGACTACCACCTGCTGCCCGGCGTGCGCGGGGATCTGCTGCGGCGGCTCGGCCGCACGGCGGAGGCGCGCGCCGAGTTCGTACGGGCGGCCGGGCTGGCGCGCAACGAGCGGGAGCGGGCGTTGCTGCTGGCGCGGGCGGAGGAGGGCGCGTGAGGGGAGTCGCCCGAGGCGGGTCTCCTGTGGTGCGCGGGGGTCAGGCGGGGTGGCCGATGAGCATCGTCGGCGCTCCCGCGACCCGGGTCAGGAAGACCGTCGCCGAGTTGCGTCCCTGCGGCTTGACCATCCTGCGCAGTTCCTCCGGCTCGACGGCCGACCCCCGCTTCTTCACCGTCAGGACGCCGATCTCGCGCTCCCGCAGCAGGGCCTTCAACCTCTTGACGCCGAAGGGGAGTCGGTCGGTGATCTCGTAGGCGGTGGCGTACGGCGTGACATGGTGCTCGTCGGCGGTGACGTAGGCGATCGTGGGGTCGATCAGCCCGCCCCCGAGGTCCCGTGCGACCTCGGCGACCAGGTGGGCACGGATGACGGCGCCGTCCGGTTCGTACAGGTACCGGCCGACCGGGCGGACCGGGGGGTCGGGCAGCATCGTGTCGGGGGAGGCGCGGATGCCGGCCTCCGAGGGCAGCAGCATCGCGCGCCGCGCCCCCGGTGTGCCGTCCGCACGGAACCAGAGCACGGCCTCCTTCACATCGCCGCCGTCCGAGATCCACTCGGCCTCGGCGGCCGGGGGGATCGCCTCGTGCGGGATGCCGGGCGCGATCTTCAGCGCGCCCAGCGGGGCCCTGAGCGCGGCCGTCACGGCCCAGGACAGGGGCGGGGAGTAGGCCTCCGGGTCGAAGATCCGGCCGCGCCTGGACGAACGCCGGGCGGGGTCGACGAACACGGCGTCGTACCCGGCGGTGTCCACCTCCGTCACATCCGCCTCGCGCACCTCGATCAGCTCGGCGAGGCCGAGGGCGTCGGCGTTGGCGCGGGCGACCGCCGCCGTCAGCGGATCGTGGTCGACGGCCAGCACCCGGATCCCGGCGCGCGCCATCGCGATCGCGTCCCCGCCGATGCCGCAGCACAGATCGGCGACCGAGCGCACGCCGAGCGCCCGGAAGCACTCGGCCCGGTAGGTGGCCACGGTCGCCCTGGTGGACTGCTCGACGCCGTTCGGGGTGAAGAACATCCGCCCCGCGTCCGCCGCGCCGAACTTCGCGGCCGCGCGCTGCCGCAGCCGTGCCTGGGCGAGGGCCGCCGACACGAGCGCCGCCGGGTGGTCACGGCGCAGCCGGGTCGCCACGGCCAGCTCCCGCGCCGGTTCGGTGTCGCGCACCTCGTCGAGGAGGGCACGGCCCTCGGGGGTGAGGAGGGGGGCGAGGAAGGCGGCGGGGTCCAGGTCGTTCACCGGGCCATTGTCGGTCAGTGGGCGGGGGCGTGGGCCAGTCGGTGGATGGTGGGGGCCGGTTGGCGGTGTCGGGGCCGTGCGGAGGGGCCGTCCTGCGAGGATGCGACGCCATGCGACTCGTACGACAAAATGATGTAAAGAGTGCGAAACGGGCGAGTTTCTGGAAGGGGAGGGCGAGGGGGACCGACGGGGTCCGGGGCGGCATCGCCGTGCTCGCCGCCGCGGTCATCGTGTCGGGGTGCGCCGGGGGCGGCCGGGAGGAGGGCCCGGAGGGGGACCCGCCCGGGCGGTGGGGCACCGCGGGGCCCGTGCACGGCCAGGAGCGCGGGCAGCGGCCCTTCGAGGCGCCGGGCGCCCGTGCCCTCGACGCGTACGTCGGGAAGCTGCGCCGGGCGCACGCCGCGCGGGTCGCCGCCGCGAAACGCTGGGGGCTGGCCGAGGTGCCCTTGCTCGCGCCGGCGCCTCCGGCCCGCAAGCCGGTGCTCAGGACGCGCGCGGGGTTCGAGGTCGACGGCCACGAGGAGGACGGTCTCCCCCCGGTCCTCACGACCGTTCCCACCCGCGACAAGATCCTCTTCCTCACGATCGACGACGGCGCCGAGAAGGACCCCGAGTTCCTGCGGATGACGAGCGAGCTGCGCATCCCGTACACCGCCTTCCTCACCGACTACCTGATCAAGGAGGACTACGGCTACTTCGCGCGGATGCGGGACCGGGGCGTCGCCCTCGACAACCACACCCTGCACCACCGCCATCTGCCCGCCCTCTCCTACGCCGCCCAGAAGCGCGAGATCTGCGGCATGCAGGACGTGATCGAGAAGCGGTACGGCAAGCGGCCCACGCTGTTCCGGCCGCCGTACGGCAGCTACGACCGGGACACCCTCCGCGCCGCCGGCTCCTGCGGCATCGAGGCCGTCCCCCTCTGGAACGAGGAGGTCTTCGTCGACCGCTGGGACTACCGCGAAGCGGACCGCGCGCTCCGCCCCGGCGACATCGTCCTCACCCACTTCCGGGGCAGGTCCGACTGGAACGGCACCATGTCCGACATGATGCGCCGCTTCCTGAACCTGGTCACCGCCGAGGGCTACGCGGTGGCGAGGCTGGAGGACTACCTGTGAGGGGCGCCGGACGACATCGGAGGGGAGGGGGCCGGGTGCGGGGTGGGGGCGCGGCGGGAGGGAAGGCCACCCGTGATGCCTCGGAGAACCGTGTGGGGCGCGTGAAACGCGGGGCGTGGGTGGGGCGACCGGTGTGGAGCGGGGGCGCGGCGGGAGGGGGAGTCGGCGATGAGACCTCGGGGGGCCTCGCGGGGCAGGGAGGGCGCCGGGCGCGGGCGGCGCGGGAGGGGCGAGCGCGCGGGGCCCTGCGGGCGTGCGCGACGGCACCCCGTGCGCCGGTCGCCCGCGCCCTGGCCGCCCTCTCCGCGCTCCTGGCCCTCGCCGTCCTGCTCCTCGCCGGATGCGCGGCCGATCCCGTCGGCCGCGCGGCCCGCGACGAGGGGCCCGGAGCCGAAGCGACGGCGAACGGCCGCCCGCCGACGCGCGGGACGAGCCCGCCCTCCGCCCCGGCGGCCGCCCGGACGTCGGCCTCGGCCACCGCGCCCCCGGGCGGCCGTGCCCCGGTCCCGGCCGCTCCCCACCCCCGCGCGGGCGGCGCGTCGCCCCGTACCCCGGCCGATCCCCACGCTCCCGGGCACGCGCCCCCGTACCGCCGCTGGGGCCTCACCGCCCCCCTCGCTCCGCCGCCCACGCGTCCCGACCGGCCTTCCCGACTCCGCGCGGCCGGGCCGGGGCTGCCGCCCGTCGTGGACCGGGTTCCGACGCGGGACAAGGTGGTCTTCCTGACCTACGACGACGGGGCCGAGAAGGACCCGGCGTTCGTCGACATGGTCCGCGAGCTGCGGCTGCCGGTGAGCATGTTCCTGACGGACAGTGTCGTGGGGCCGGGATACGGCCACTTCGCGCGGCTGCGGGCCGTCGGGGCGACCGTGCAGAACCACACCCTCGACCACACCGCCCTGCGCGGCCTGCCGTACGCCGGGCAGCGCGCCGAGATCTGCGGCCAGCAGGACAAGCTCAAGCAGCGCTTCGGCACCCGGCCGACCCTCTTCCGCCCGCCCTACGGCGTCCACGACGCCACCACGCTCCGCGCCGCCGCCGACTGCGGCATCGCGGCCGTCGTCCTGTGGCGGGCGTCCATGCAGATCAACGACCTCCGCTACGCCGTCGGCGACCGCCTGCGCCCCGGCGACATCGTCCTGGCCCAGTTCCGGGGCCCGGACCAGCTCCAGGGCGCGACCCTCACGGAGATGACGGCACGGCTGCTGCGCCGGATCCAGGCCCAGGGCCTGACGGTCGCACGTCTGGAGGACTACCTCTGAGGCACCCCCGCCGACCCGCCGCGACCCACTCGATTAGCAGTCCGCTTGACCGAGTGCTAATCGCGGTCATAGTCTCAGGTCTGGCACTCCCCCCTGGAGAGTGCCAAACAGCGACGGGCAGGTCCGGCACCCGCGACGACGGATCCACCTGGTCGCCACCTCAGACAGTTAACCCCGTGAGATCTCCGAAGGGGGAGGTCGGATCGTGACGACCACCAGCTCCAAGGTTGCCATCAAGCCGCTCGAGGACCGCATTGTGGTCCAGCCGCTCGACGCCGAGCAGACCACGGCCTCTGGCCTGGTCATCCCGGACACCGCCAAGGAGAAGCCCCAGGAGGGCGTCGTCCTGGCCGTGGGCCCGGGCCGCTTCGAGAACGGCGAGCGCCTGCCGCTCGACGTCAAGACCGGCGACATCGTGCTGTACAGCAAGTACGGCGGCACCGAGGTGAAGTACAACGGCGAGGAGTACCTCGTCCTCTCGGCTCGCGACGTGCTCGCGATCATCGAGAAGTAATTCACCCATCGTTTTTTGAGCTGCGCCCCTGGCCCCCGCGACCTAATCAGCCGGGCGTTGGGGGCGCAGTTCGTTTCACCCACGTTTTCCGAGAGGGCTGAACCGCTCCCATGGCGAAGATCCTGAAGTTCGACGAGGACGCCCGTCGCGCCCTCGAGCGCGGCGTCAACAAGCTTGCCGACACGGTCAAGGTGACGATCGGCCCCCGCGGCCGCAACGTCGTCATCGACAAGAAGTTCGGCGCCCCCACCATCACCAACGACGGTGTGACCATCGCCCGCGAGGTCGAGGTCGAGGACCCGTACGAGAACCTCGGCGTCCAGCTGGTGAAGGAGGTGGCGACCAAGACCAACGACGTGGCGGGTGACGGTACGACCACCGCCACCGTGCTGGCCCAGGCGCTCGTCCGCGAGGGCCTGCGCAACGTCGCCGCGGGCGCCTCCCCGGCCGCCCTGAAGAAGGGCATCGACGCCGCGGTCAAGGCCGTGTCCGAGGAGCTCCTCGCGACCGCCCGCCCGATCGACGAGAAGTCCGACATCGCCGCCGTCGCCGGTCTGTCCGCCCAGGACACCCAGGTCGGCGAGCTCATCGCCGAGGCGATGGACAAGGTCGGCAAGGACGGTGTCATCACCGTCGAGGAGTCCAACACCTTCGGTCTGGAGCTGGACTTCACCGAGGGCATGGCCTTCGACAAGGGCTACCTGTCGCCGTACTTCGTGACGGACCAGGAGCGTATGGAGGCCGTCCTCGACGACCCGTACATCCTCATCCACCAGGGCAAGATCGGCGCCATCGCCGACCTGCTGCCGCTGCTGGAGAAGGTCATCCAGTCCAACGCCTCGCGGCCGCTGCTGATCATCGCCGAGGACGTCGAGGGCGAGGCCCTGTCGACCCTGGTCGTGAACAAGATCCGCGGCACCTTCAACGCGGTCGCCGTCAAGGCCCCCGGCTTCGGCGACCGTCGCAAGGCGATGCTCCAGGACATGGCGACGCTGACCGGCGCCGAGGTCATCTCCGAGGAGGTCGGCCTCAAGCTCGACCAGGTCGGCCTGGACGTGCTCGGCTCCGCCCGCCGCGTCACCGTCACCAAGGACGACACCACGCTCGTCGACGGCGCCGGTGACTCCGGTGCCGTGCAGGGCCGCGTCGCCCAGATCAAGGCCGAGATCGAGAACACGGACTCCGACTGGGACCGCGAGAAGCTCCAGGAGCGCCTCGCGAAGCTGGCCGGCGGCGTGTGCGTGATCAAGGTCGGCGCCGCCACCGAGGTGGAGCTGAAGGAGAAGAAGCACCGTCTGGAGGACGCCATCTCCGCGACCCGCGCCGCGGTCGAGGAGGGCATCGTCTCCGGTGGTGGCTCCGCGCTCGTCCACGCCGTGAAGGTCCTGGAGGGCAACCTCGGCAAGACCGGCGACGAGGCCACGGGTGTCGCGGTCGTCCGCAAGGCCGCCGTCGAGCCGCTGCGCTGGATCGCGGAGAACGCCGGCCTGGAGGGCTACGTCATCACCTCCAAGGTCGCCGAGCTCGACAAGGGCCAGGGCTTCAACGCCGCCACCGGCGAGTACGGCGACCTGGTCAAGCAGGGCGTCATCGACCCGGTCAAGGTCACCCGCTCCGCCCTGGAGAACGCCGCCTCCATCGCCTCCCTCCTCCTGACGACCGAGACCCTGGTCGTCGAGAAGAAGGAAGAGGAGCCGGCCGACGCGGGCCACGGCGGCCACGGCCACTCCCACTGACGTCAGCCACGTCGGCAGGGCACAGCGACAGGTGAGGCCCGGCACCCCCGCACGAGGGGGGTGCCGGGCCTTCCCGCGTCGCAGCCCGTTCCGCTCAGGCTGCTCAGGCCGCTCCGGTCGCCCCGCCTACTTCTCCAGGTCGTCGAGCGCGCCCAACTGCCCCATCAGCCCCAGCCGGTCGTACTCCCACCATCCCTCGCTGATCTTCCCGTCGGAAGCGCACCGGTGCACGATCGTCCCCGTCATCCGCACCGCCCTGCCGCTGGCGGGGATCCCGAGGAAGTCCCCCTTGTGGGTCGCGTTCCAGGTCCACCGCGTGCACACCCGGTCACCCTGGGCGATCTGGTCCTCCACGGTGAACGCGAAGTCGAAGCCGCGCCGCCACTCCTCGACGGTCCGCCGGAACGCGTCCATCCCGATGGCGTCCGGCTCCTCCGAGGGAACGTGGTCGTGATAGTCCTCCACGAGCAGACCGTCCAGCGGCGGCAGCTCGCCCTCGGCGGCGATGGTCGCGAGGAACCGCCGGGCCGTCCCGGCGTACAGCTGCTCGTCACGCACCACGTCCAGATCCGTGAAGGTGGGCATCTCCTCGCACAGCGCCACCATCTCCTGGAAGATCCGCTCCGTCTCCGGCAGCCCGGAGTTCCGCATCGCCTCCTCGTACGACGGGAACTCCACGATCTCCACGAAGTGCGACCCGTCCGACCGGTCCTTCCCGATCACGCTGTGCGTCGCCGTCCGCTTGCCCCTGGTCTGTTCGACCCATGTGTCCATCAGCCGGTTCATCTCGTCGAACCGGCTGGTCCTGCAGTCGATGAGCTGCACGAATGTCATGAGACCGCCTCCGGCCCCCCTGCGTCCGGGTGAACAGCTCCATTGTCCCCCGGCACCCGTCGCCTCTCACCCCCGGACGCCGCCGGGGCCCACCGCTATGCGGCCGCCGCCCCCGCTACTGCGGCCCGTACTTCCGCCCCGTCTTCGAGCTGATCCCGCCCAGCAGCCCCCGCGGCACCACCTTCACCACACCCATCAGGGCCTTGTAGCGCGGGTCGGGGATGGAGACGGTCCGGCCCCGGGACAGATCGGCGAGGGCGGCGGTGACCAGCTTGTCGGCGTCCAGCCACATCCAGGACGGGATGCTGTCGGTGCCCATGCCGGCCCGGTCGTGGAACTCGGTGCGGACGAAGCCGGGGCACAGGGCCATCAGCCGGACCCCGGTGCCGGCCAGGTCCCGCGCGGCACCCTGCGTGAACTGCACGACCCAGGCCTTCGACGCCCCGTACGTGCCCCGCGGTACGAACGCGGCGACGGACGCCACGTTCACCACGCCACCCCGGCCCCGCTCGCGCATGGCCTCGCCGGCCGCCGAGGTGAGACGCAGGACCGCCTCGCAGTGGACCTTCAGCATTCTCAGCTCGTCGGCCATGGAGACATCGAGATAGCGGCCCTTGTTGCCGAAGCCGGCGTTGTTGATCAGCAGGTCGACCGGGTTCTTGCGGTCCGACAGCCGCCGCGCCACCGTCTCGATGCCGTCGTCCGTCGCGAGGTCCGCCGTCAGCACCTCCGCCTCGATGCCGTGCCGGTCGTGCAGTTCGGTCGCCTGCTCCCGCAGCCGCTTGGTGTCACGCGCCACCAGCACCAGGTTGTGCCCGTCCGCCGCCAGGCGCCGCGCGAACGCGGCACCGATCCCCGCGGTCGATCCCGTAATCAGAGCCGTTGTCATGGCACAAGCGTAGTGACCGGGGCTGTGCGGACCCGTTCGCTCCACCGCACGTTCACCAGCGGCTTCGCGGGCCCCTCGGTGAACACCCGCCCCGGCGCGGCACCTTCACCGACGCCCCGCCCCGGGGCCGGCCCGTCACCCCTGTGCCGCCACGTACTTCCGCGCGATCTCCAGCAGCTCCGGATGCAGCGCGTCGCCCGCCGCCAACAGCCTTGGCAGCAGGCTGTGTTCGTTCATCGTGGCGCGGAACGACAGGGCCACGGTGATGTCGTGGCCGGGACGGTGGACGATCTCGATCGGGTCGCCCGCACGGATCTCGCCCGGCTGGATCACCCGCAGATACGCGCCGGGCGCGCCCTGGCGCGTGAAGCGCTTGACCCACTGCCGTTCACCCCGGGAGGGCATCGAACTCCCCGAGGAGCAGGGCAAGGAACGGGGATTCTCGCCTCCAGGGCGGGACACCGCCCTCGGATGCGGTAGCGTGCCTCGCACGGGCTGCGAGCGAGAAGGCACGAACCACACGCCGGTGGGGACACGGTTTCCACGCCAGGACCAGCCCGAACAGACTTGAGTCGCCCATAGGCGGCTCGCGGCGACTCCCTCGTCCTTCGGGACGTGTGGCAGCGGGGCGCAGTCAATCGCCCCAGTGCGGCTTGCCGCACCGGACGCAGGGGACCACGTGGCAGCCAGTCACGCTCCACTTGCAATCAACGCCCTTCGGGCCGAGTCAAGGGGCTCGGTCCTTCGGGCAGAGAAGTTGACTGACAGAAGCTTCATAGGGGCACGCTATGCGGCCGTGGGTCAAAGCGTCGACGCGATATTCGGCACGCTGTCCAAGCTCCGCTTATGCTCGATCCCGTGATCGAGGCCCGCCATCTCCGTGTCCTGCGCGCCGTCGCCGCCACCGGCTCCTTCTCGGCGGCCGGACGCGAACTCGGCTGCACCCAGCCCGCCGTCAGCCAGCAGATGAAGGCGCTCGAATCCTCCGTCGGCACACCGCTGCTCGTGCGCAGCGGCCGCGAGACGCGGCTGACCCAGGCGGGCGAGGCCCTGGTGCGCCACGCGGCCGGCATCCTCGCCGGGCTCACGGCTGCCGAGGAGGAGGTCGCCGCCATCGCCGGACTGCGTGCCGGCCGGGTCCGCCTGGTCTCCTTCCCCAGCGGCAGCTCCACCCTCGTCCCCACGGCCCTGGCCGCCCTGCGCGCCGCCCACCCCGGCACCCGGGTCTCCCTGGAAGAGGCCGAACCGCCGCGCTCGGTCGAGATGCTCCGCGAAGGCGACTGCGACATCGCGCTCGCCTTCCGGTACGAGGGCGCGCCGGGCGCGGAGGAGGGGGAGTGGGCCGACCTGGTCGTCCGGCCCCTGCTCACGGACCGGCTCGTCGGCCTCGTACCGCAGGGGCACCGGCTGGCCCGTACGCGGTCCATCGGCATCGGGGAACTCGCTGGGGAGCCCTGGATCGCCGGCTGCCCGCGCTGCCGGGGGCAGCTGGTGCGGGTCTGCGAGAGCGCGGGTTTCACGCCCCGCATCGATTTCGCGACCGACGACTATCCGGCGGTGGTCGGCCTGGTGGGCGCGGGCCTCGGGGTCGCCGTGCTGCCGGAGCTGGCCATCGAGTCCGTGCGCCCCAAGGGTGTGCGGATGGTGTCGGTCGAGCCGGTGGTGCGCCGGGAGATCGTGGCGCTCACCCTGCCGGACCTGGCCCAGGTGCCCACGGTCGCGGCGACGCTGGACCGGCTGGCCGGAGCGGCCGCGCGCTAGCGCCGGACGGTGGCGCCGGACGGTCTCCAGGCCGTCGACATCCTAGAGAAACGTTCCTTCAGTCGTCCGAGGCGGTGTCGCTCCCCGGCGCCGACGCGGACGCCGTCACCAGCCGGTGGCGCGCCCTGCCCATGAGTTCCTCGCGCTCGTCCTCGGTCAGCCCGCCCCACACGCCGTACGGCTCGCGCACCGCGAGGGCGTGGGCCGCGCACTGGGCGCGGACGGGGCACCGCATGCAGACCTCCTTGGCCGAGTTCTCACGAGCACTCCGTGCCGCACCGCGTTCTCCTTCGGGGTGGAAGAAGAGTGAGCTGTCGACCCCGCGGCATGCCGCGAGGAGCTGCCAGTCCCACAGATCAGCGTTCGGTCCGGGAAGGCGGGAGAAATCTGCCATTACGTGTCCCCTTGTTGCCGTTATGGGCGGAGATGTTGCCCATGACCGTACATCGACTATCTAAGGAGATGAAAATATGACTCATTGCGAATCTAGCCTCAGACACCAAGAAATGGGAAGAAAAACGGCTGAATGGGGCATAGGTTGTGATGAAACATTGAGGGTCCGTTGTGCATGTCTGCACCGTGTGCGCGCCCTCACGTAGAGTGCCGAAGGTAGCCAGCCATCCCGTAACTCTTTCGAGTGACCGTCGTTGAGACGGGCGGAGGCGGTTGAAGGAACAAGCGCTCGGGCAGGCGTTCGTGTCCGCTCGTGAGTGTCGACCGCACAGGTGACGATTTCGTACCAGCCTGGAGGCTCAAGGTGACGCGCATCAGCTGCGGAGGGCGGCCATGACATCCGTCCTCGTCTGCGACGACTCCCCGCTCGCCCGAGAGGCGCTGCGCCGCGCGGTGGCCACCGTGCCCGGCGTCGAGCGCGTGACCACGGCGGCCAACGGCGAGGAAGTCCTCCGCCGCTGGGGGGCCGACCGCTCGGATCTGATTCTGATGGACGTACGCATGCCCGGACTGGGCGGCGTCGAGACCGTACGGCGGCTGCTGTCCGCCGACCCCGGGGCGCGCATCATCATGCTCACCGTCGCCGAGGACCTGGACGGCGTGGCCCTCGCGGTCGCCGCCGGGGCACGGGGCTATCTGCACAAGGACGCCTCCCGCGCGGAACTGCGCGCCACGGTGACCCAGGCCCTCGCCGATCCGACCTGGCGGCTGGCCCCGCGCCGGCTGCGCTCCGCCGAGATGGGCGCCGCGCCCACGCTCACCGCGCGTGAGATCCAGGTGCTGGAGGGCATGAGCCACGGCCGCTCCAACGCCGAGATCGGTCGTGAGCTGTTCCTCTCCGAGGACACCGTCAAGACCCACGCCCGGCGTCTGTTCAAGAAGCTCGGCGCCTCGGACCGCGCGCACGCGGTGGCGCTCGGCTTCCGCTGGGGCCTGGTCCGCTAGGTGAGCCGCGACGGGGGTTCGGGAGACCCCGCCTGCCATGAGGCGGGCGGGGGCGCTTACCGCGAGGTGAGCGGGGCCGCGCGGGTGCCCGCTGCTCGTTTCGCCGCGGATGCCGCATCCTTGAGGTGTGGAGCTTCTCGGGGAGCAGTCGAACGAGCGGGAGGGGAGGGCGCAGGAGATGGATTCCGGCGCACCTGCTCATAACGCTTCGGTGCACAACCATGGACGTGGCGCCACGGACCGGACGGCCGCAAGGCACCATGGACCGATGCGCGACGACGAGACGACAGTGATCGGTGCGCTCGTGCATCGCGCCGTCGACGGGGACGAGCAGGCCACGCACGATCTGCTCGCCCATGTCCACCCCTTGGCGCTGCGCTACTGCCGCACCCGTCTGTCCCGGCTCCCGGGTGACGCGCGGCACTTCGTGGAGGACCTGGCGCAGGAGGTCTGCGTCGCCGTACTCCTGGCGCTGCCGCGCTACAAGGACACCGGCCGGCCGTTCGAGGCGTTCGTCTTCGCCATCGCCGGCCACAAGGTCGCCGACCTCCAGCGTGCCGCGATGCGGCACCCCGGGTCGACGGCCGTCCCCTCGGACGAGATGCCCGAGCGCCCCGACGACTCGCTCGGTCCCGAGGAGCGCGCCCTGCTCAGCAGCGATGCCGAGTGGGCCAAGAAGCTCCTGGCCAACCTCCCCGAGAACCAGCGGGAGCTGCTGCTGCTGCGGATCGCGGTGGGGCTCACGGCCGAGGAGACCGGACAGATGCTGGGCATGTCACCGGGCGCGGTCCGGGTGGCACAGCACCGTGCGCTGAGCAGGCTCCGGGCGCTGGCCGAGCAGTAGCCGCGCGGGCTCGTACGGGCTCCCCGGACGCCGCGCATGAACACGCGGGGTGCGTTCTCCGTATTCTCCGTACGAACATACGAAGCCCGGTATCACTTCGTACCGTGGAATGTGTGCCCCACGCTTCCCGTTAGCATGGACATCCGCACCGATCAAGGCCATTTGGGGAAGGTGTCATGACTGCCAACGTCGACGGAGTGCCCGGAAAATTCGCGACCCTCGGGCTCACCTACGACGACGTGCTGCTGCTGCCGGGCGCATCCGAGGTGCTCCCCAACGCGGTCGACACCTCGTCCCGCATCTCCCGCAACGTCCGTGTCAACATCCCGCTGCTCTCGGCGGCGATGGACAAGGTCACCGAGTCCCGCATGGCGATCGCGATGGCCCGCCAGGGCGGCGTCGGCGTACTGCACCGCAACCTCTCCGTCGAGGACCAGGTCAACCAGGTCGACCTCGTGAAGCGCTCCGAGTCCGGCATGGTCACGGACCCGATCACCGTGCACCCGGACGCCACGCTCGGCGAGGCCGACGCCCTGTGCGCCAAGTTCCGCATCAGCGGTGTCCCGGTGACCGACGGCAACAAGAAGCTGCTGGGCATCGTCACCAACCGCGACATGGCCTTCGAGACCGACCGCTCCCGTCAGGTGCGCGAGGTCATGACCCCCATGCCGCTGGTCACGGGCCAGGTGGGCATCTCCGGCGCGGACGCCATGGAGCTGCTGCGCCGCCACAAGATCGAGAAGCTTCCCCTGGTCGACGACGCGGGCATCCTCAAGGGCCTCATCACGGTCAAGGACTTCGTCAAGGCCGAGCAGTACCCGAACGCCGCCAAGGACTCCGAGGGCCGGCTGATCGTCGGTGCCGCCGTGGGCGCCAGTCCCGAGGCGCTGGAGCGCGCCCAGGCCCTCGCCGAGGCCGGTGTGGACTTCCTGGTCGTCGACACCTCGCACGGCCACAACAGCAACGCCCTGAGCTGGATGTCGAAGATCAAGTCGAGCGTCTCCGTCGACGTGATCGGCGGCAACGTCGCCACCCGCGACGGCGCTCAGGCACTGATCGACGCCGGTGTCGACGGCATCAAGGTCGGCGTGGGTCCCGGCTCGATCTGTACGACCCGGGTGGTGGCCGGTATCGGTGTCCCGCAGGTCACCGCCATCTACGAAGCCTCACTCGCCGCCCGCCCGGCCGGCGTCCCGCTCATCGGCGACGGCGGCCTGCAGTACTCCGGCGACATCGGCAAGGCGCTCGCCGCCGGCGCCGACACCGTCATGCTGGGCAGCCTCCTCGCGGGCTGCGAGGAGTCGCCCGGCGAGCTGCAGTTCATCAACGGCAAGCAGTTCAAGTCGTACCGGGGCATGGGTTCGCTCGGCGCGATGCAGTCCCGTGGCCAGGGCAGGTCGTACTCGAAGGACCGCTACTTCCAGGCCGAGGTCGCCGCCGACGACAAGCTCGTGCCCGAGGGCATCGAGGGCCAGGTGCCCTACCGCGGCCCGCTGGGCAATGTGCTGCACCAGCTCGTCGGCGGTCTGCGCCAGACCATGGGCTATGTGGGCGCGGCCACCATCGCGGAGATGGAGACCAAGGGCCGCTTCGTACGGATCACCTCCGCGGGCCTCAAGGAGAGCCACCCGCACGACATCCAGATGACGGTCGAGGCGCCGAACTACAGCCGTAAGTAGCCGTACGTAGTCGCCAGGCTTCGCGAGGGCGGCCCCGGGGCATCCGGGGCCGCCCTCGTCGTGCCCGTCGGCGATACTGGTAGACGCTGAACGCATCAGGGAAAGGCCACAGACGTGACTGAGATCGAGATCGGGCGCGGCAAGCGCGGCCGCCGGGCGTACGCCTTCGACGACATCGCCGTCGTCCCCAGCCGCCGTACGCGGGACCCGAAGGAGGTCTCGATCGCCTGGCAGATCGACGCCTACCGCTTCGAGCTGCCGTTCCTGGCCGCCCCCATGGACTCGGTCGTCTCCCCGGCCACCGCGATCCGCATCGGTGAGCTGGGCGGCCTCGGCGTCCTGAACCTCGAAGGCCTGTGGACCCGGTACGAGGACCCGCAGCCACTGCTCGACGAGGTCACCGGCCTGCCCGACGAGGCCGCGACCCGCCGCCTCCAGGAGATCTACGCCGCTCCCATCAAGGAGGAGCTGATCGGGCAGCGCATCAAGGAGGTGCGCGACTCGGGTGTCGTGACCGCCGCCGCGCTCTCCCCGCAGCGCACGGCCCAGTTCTCCAAGGCCGTCGTGGACGCGGGCGTCGACATCTTCGTCATCCGCGGTACGACCGTGTCGGCGGAGCACGTCTCCGGTTCGCACGAGCCGCTGAACCTGAAGCAGTTCATCTACGAGCTGGACGTCCCCGTGATCGTCGGCGGCTGCGCCACCTACACGGCCGCCCTGCACCTGATGCGCACCGGCGCGGCCGGCGTCCTCGTCGGCTTCGGCGGCGGTGCCGCGCACACCACGCGCAACGTGCTGGGCATCCGGGTCCCGATGGCCACGGCGGTCGCCGACGTCGCCGCCGCCCGCCGGGACTACATGGACGAGTCCGGCGGCCGGTACGTGCACGTCATCGCCGACGGCGGTGTCGGCTGGTCCGGCGACATCCCGAAGGCGATCGCCTGCGGCGCCGACGCGGTGATGATGGGCTCCCCGCTGGCCCGCGCCACGGACGCGCCCGGCAAGGGCAACCACTGGGGCATGGAGGCGGTGAACGAGGAGCTGCCGCGCGGCAAGAAGGTCGACCTCGGCACCGTCGGCACGATCGAGGAGGTCCTCACCGGGCCGTCCCACACGCCCGACGGCTCCATGAACCTCTTCGGCGCGCTGCGGCGGGCGATGGCCACGACCGGGTACAGCGAGCTGAAGGAATTCCAGCGGGTCGAGGTCACGGTGGCGGACTCGCAGCACATGCGGTGACGTGACGCCGCGCTTGGCTTGAGCGGGGTTTGAGGGCTCGGTCGCCTTGGGGTGACCGGGCCCTTTTGTGTGCCCAAGTGGGGTGGTGGGGGCGTGAGTTGTGGGGTGGGGGCTCCCATGGGACGCCACCGCAAGCCCACCCGCTGGGACCGACTCCGTCTTCGGATGGTGAAGTGCCGGAGGAGGTGGATCTTGCGGCTTTTCGGATGGTGAGCGGCCGCCCCCACACCAAATAGGGGCGGACACTCCGTGAACCATCCAGGAGCCTGCCGCAGGGCCAACTGCGGTGGGCTTCACCTGTTTTCGTACGGTACCGGGGCGGGGCGGTGTCTGCCACCAGCCCTGGAGGCCGGGGCCGTGGCGCGCGCCCCCTCTCACAACCTGTGCGCCGCCCCCGTGGGCGTGGCCCCCCTGGTGTCCAGCAGGAGCTGGGCCTTCACCGACAGGCCCTGGAGGTCGTACGTGCGGTGCTGCTGGAGGAGGATCGTCAGGTCGGCGTCGGCGGTGGCCTCGTAGAGGGAGTCGGCGCGGGGGATGGGGCGGTCGAGGACGCTCCAGGTCGGGACGTGCGGGTCGTGGTAGCTGACGTGGGCGCCGAGTTCGATGAGGCGGCGGGCGATCTCGTCGGCGGGGGTGCCCTGTTGGTCGGGGACGTCGGGCTTGTAGGTGATGCCCAGCAGGAGGACACGGGCGCCACGGGCCGACTTGCCGTGCTCGTTGAGGAGCGTGGCGGCGCGCTGGACGACGTACTGGGGCATGCGGTTGTTGACGCGCTGGGCCAGTTCGACCATGCGGAGCGAGCGGGGGGCGTGGCCCGAGAGGTCCTGGGGGAGGGCGTGGCCGCCGACGCCGGGGCCGGGGCGGAAGGCCTGGAAGCCGAAAGGCTTGGTCTCGGCGCAGCGGATGACGTCCCAGAGGTCGACGTTCAGGTCGTTGCAGA
This sequence comes from Streptomyces sp. NPDC002324, assembly GCF_053593335.1. Classification (NCBI taxonomy): domain Bacteria; kingdom Bacillati; phylum Actinomycetota; class Actinomycetes; order Kitasatosporales; family Streptomycetaceae; genus Streptomyces; species Streptomyces sp. NPDC002324. The sequence goes on along the minus strand of NZ_JBSFCF010000004.1, from coordinate 183,647 downwards.
GGGCGGCCATCTCGTTGACCAGGGCGATGTTGACGTGGCGGTAGTTGGTCTCCAGGAGGTGGACCGTCTCCGCCTCGCGCAGGCCACGCGCGCGTACCACCTTGTCGGTGAGGCGGCCGTAGAAGGCGGCCGCCGACTCCGTGCAGGCGGAGGTGAGGCCGCCGATCACCTTGGGGGTGTTGGCGGGGCCGAAGTCGCGGTTGCCCGGGTCCACGCGCGCGGGGGAGTAGGCGAGGTGGAAGTCGCGACCGGCGCGCAGGCCGGAGCCTTCTTCGAGGAGGGGGCGCAGGAGTTCCCCGGTGGTGCCCGGGGGGACCGGTGACTCCAGGATGACCGTGGTGTGCGGGCGCAGCCGGGCGGCCAGCGTGCGGGCGGCCTCCTCGACCTGCGTGAGGTCGAGCGAGCCGTCGGCGCCGAGGGGGGTGGGCGCGCAGATGACCGCCGTACGGACGCGGCCGAGTTCGGCGGGGCTGGTGGTGGGCTTGAAGCCGCGGGCGAGCATGCGGCGCAGTTCGCCGGGGGTGAGGGAGCCGGAGTCGGGGCCGGTGCGGTAACCGAGCGTGGGGATGCCGGCGGCGACGGCGGCCTGGGCCAGCGGCAGCCCCAACTGGCCGAGTCCGATGACGGCGAGATCTGCGGGCATGGCGTGGGCCGTCCTTCCCAATAACCGAAGCGGGACAGACGCGCAAGCCCTGTGGACTGGACGAGCGAGCGCAATGTCACACTAGGCGTAAATATGACCGATATGCGGGATTGTGGAGTTGTTTTTCTGTGCGCGTCCTGCGGAGTTATCCACAGGCCGCGGGCGGGTGGTGGCCGAAGTCGGGCAGGGCGGTCAGAATTTTGGGCAGGGGGACATGTACCGGGTCTCGTCCGAGAGGTATGGACAGGTGAGGCCGGCGCGACCGACAGCAGGAGGCAGCGGTGAGGACAGCGGCACTGGGACCGGCGCAGCGCGCCGAGTCACTGGCGGGTATGGCCGAGCGCGAGCTGGACGTGCTGGTCGTGGGTGGTGGCGTGGTCGGTGCGGGCACGGCCCTGGACGCCGTGACCCGCGGCCTGTCCACGGGCCTGGTCGAGGCACGTGACTGGGCGTCGGGCACGTCCAGCCGGTCCAGCAAACTGATCCACGGCGGTCTGCGCTATCTGGAGATGCTCGACTTCGCCCTCGTGCGCGAGGCCTTGAAGGAGCGGGGGTTGCTGCTGGAGCGGCTCGCGCCCCATCTGGTGAAGCCCGTGCCGTTCCTCTACCCCTTGCAGCACAAGGGCTGGGAGCGGTGGTACGCGGGCTCGGGCGTCGCGCTGTACGACGGGATGTCGATGGCGCGCGGGCACGGCCGGGGGCTGCCGGTCCACCGTCATCTGACCCGCGGTCACGCCCTGCGCGTCGCGCCCTGTCTGAAGAAGGACGCGCTGGTCGGGGCATTGCAGTACTACGACGCCCAGATGGACGACGCCCGCTATGTGGCCACGATGGTGCGCACGGCCGCGTCGTACGGGGCGAAGGTCGCCAACCGCGCGCGGGTCACCGGGTTCCTGCGCGAGGGCGAGCGCGTGGTCGGGGCCAGGGTGCAGGACGTCGAGGCCGGCGGGGAGTACGAGATCCGCGCCCGGCAGGTCGTGAACGCCACCGGGGTGTGGACCGACGACACCCAGGCGATGGTGGGTGAGCGGGGTCAGTTCCACGTACGGGCCTCCAAGGGCATCCATCTGGTCGTACCCAAGGACCGGATCCACTCCACGACCGGGCTGATCCTGCGGACCGAGAAGTCCGTGCTGTTCGTGATCCCCTGGGGGCGGCACTGGATCGTGGGGACGACCGACACCGACTGGGACCTCGACAAGACGCATCCGGCGGCCTCCAGCGCGGACATCGACTATCTGCTGGAGCATGTGAACTCGGTCCTCGCCGTGCCGCTGACCAGGGACGACGTGCAGGGGGTCTATGCCGGGCTGCGGCCCTTGCTCGCCGGGGAGTCGGACGCCACCAGCAAGCTCTCGCGCGAGCACATCGTGGCGCATCCGGTGCCGGGACTGGTGGTCGTGGCCGGCGGGAAGTACACGACGTACCGGGTCATGGCCAAGGACGCGGTGGACGCCGCCGTGCACGGGCTGGACCAGCGGGTCGCGGAGTGCGTCACCGAGGACGTGCCGCTGCTGGGCGCTGAGGGGTACCGGGCGCTGTGGAACGCGCGGGCGCGGATCGCGGCGCGTACCGGGCTGCACGTGGTGCGGGTGGAGCACCTGCTGAACCGGTACGGGTCGGCGACCGAGGAGGTGCTCGAACTGATCGCGGCCGACCCGTCGATGGGTGAACCGCTGCACGCGGCCGACGACTATCTGCGGGCCGAGGTGGTGTACGCGGCCTCGCACGAGGGGGCGCGGCACCTCGACGACGTGCTGACGCGGCGGACGCGGATCTCGATCGAGACCTTCGACCGCGGGACGCGCAGCGCGCGGGAGGCGGCGGAGCTGATGGCCCCGGTGCTCGGGTGGGACAAGGACCAGATCGAGCGGGAGGTCCAACACTACGAGAAGAGGGTGGAGGCGGAGCGGGAATCGCAGCGGCAGCCGGACGATCTGACGGCGGACGCCGCCCGGTTGGGGGCGCCGGACATCGTGCCGCTGTAGTCGCGCGCGGCCGGGGCCGCGGGGGACGGCGGCCGGTGTCCGCCCCCCCTCGCCGGCCCCCGCCGGTCCCTGTCCGCCCCGTACCCATGCGCCTCTGAAGCCCTCTCAGCCGCCGCCGTGGCTGGTTGAGGGGGCCCTGGGCGTGGGGCGGTTGGCGGGTGGGTGACAATGGAGGCTCTGTCAGGGCGGGTTGTATGAGGGGACGCATGTCGGAGGCGGAGCGGGCTGGGGAATCCCGTCAGGACAAGGACGCACGTCTCCTCGCCGGGCGGTACCGGCTGGGAGGGGTGCTCGGTCGCGGCGGTATGGGCACGGTGTGGCGTGCCGAGGACGAGACGTTGGGCCGTACGGTCGCCGTCAAGGAGCTGAGGTTCCCGTCGAGCATCGACGCGGACGAGAAGCGGCGCCTGATCACGCGCACCCTGCGCGAGGCCAAGGCGATCGCGAGGATCCGCAACAACGCCGCGGTGACGGTCTTCGACGTCGTGCACGAGGACGACCGTCCGTGGATCGTGATGGAACTCGTCGAGGGCAAGTCGCTGGCCGAGGCCATCCGTGAGGACGGCGTGCTGGAACCCAAACGGGCCGCCGAGGTGGGGCTCGCCATTCTCGACGTGCTGCGCGCCGCGCACCGCGAGGGCATCCTGCACCGGGACGTGAAGCCGTCGAACGTCCTCATCGACAAGCACGACGGCCGGGTCGTCCTCACCGACTTCGGCATCGCCCAGGTCGAGGGCGACCCCTCCATCACCTCGACCGGCATGCTCGTGGGCGCGCCCTCGTACATCTCGCCGGAGCGGGCCCGCGGTCACAAGCCCGGCCCCGCGGCCGACCTGTGGTCGCTCGGCGGTCTGCTCTACGCGGCGGTCGAGGGGGTGCCGCCCTACGACAAGGGGTCGGCCATAGCGACGCTGACCGCGGTGATGACCGAGCCGGTGCCGGAGCCCAAGCGCGCCGGCCCCCTGAAGGACGTCATCTTCGGGCTGCTGACCAAGGACCCCGAGCGGCGGCTCGACGACGCCGGCGCGCGGGCGATGCTCAACACCGTGATCCACGCGCCCGATCCGAAGGACGCCGATCCGGTGGACGCGACGCGGGTCGTGCCGCTGCCGCCGGTGCCGGAGGAGCGCCCGAAGAAGGGTGGTTCCGCGGGCGCCGGGGCCAAGGAGAGCGGTGGCGAGCGGCCGCGGGCGCCCCGGTGGTCCATGCGGAAGGGCGCGTCGGGGGCCGCTGCCGCCGGTGTGGGTGCCGGTGTGGCGCGCGGTGTCGGTGGCGCCGCCTCGGGTGGGACGTCCGGCGCGCGCTCCGGCGGGGCTTCGGGCAAGGCGGGTGCCGCGTCTGCGGCGGCGTCCTCGGCGGCCGTGACGACGAGGTCCGCCTCCGTCGGGGTGGCGTCGGGTGCCGATGCCGCGAAGGGCGGCGGCGCGAAGCAGCCCACGGGCACGTCGGCGCCAGGGGTGCCGGGACCGCGTGCGGCCGGCGCGAGCGCGGGCGACGGTGCGGGGAACTCCGTGTCGGCGAAGCGGACTTCCGGGTGGCCCCAGGTGCCGCCGCCGGATCTGCCGCCGCGTCCGGTGCCCCGGGCGCCGATCACGGACGTGGTGTCGCGGCGGACCCTGGCCGTCATCGCCGTGGCCGTGGTGCTGGTCGTCCTCGGGACCGTCCTCGCCCTCACCCTCGGCAACGACGACGGCGGTTCCGACAACAGCAAGGGCGCCGACACCAAGGCGGCCGCGTCCAGCGGGGCGGCGTCGGGGAGCGACGCCGACGGCAAGGACGCGGACACCAAGGACGGCGAGGGCGGCAAGGAAGCGGACAAGGGGAAGGACAAGGGGTCCGACCCCAGTCCGGACGGTGACACGAAGGACGAGGCCGGCGGTTCGGGCGGCGCCGGGGGCAGTTCACCGAACCCCACGGGCGGGTCGAACGGCTCGGTGGGCGAGGGCGGCTCCGGTTCGGGCACCATCGCGACCGAGACGTACAAGAGCGGTCAGGGGTTCTCGATCGGGCTGCCCGACGGGTGGAAGTACCAGTCGACGGACGCGGCGGGCGCCCGCTTCTCCGGCCCCGACGGGCAGCGGCTGCTCGTCGGCTGGACGAGCACGCCGAAGACGGACCCGGTCGCGGACTGGAAGACCCAGGAGCAGTACATGGTCCGCTCGCAGTACAAGCGGATCCGAATAGAGGCGGTGAACTACCGGGGCTGGAACGCGGCCGACTGGGAGTTCACCTACGTGGAGAGCGGGACGAAGTACCGGTCGATCGACCGCGGTTTCGTCGTCGACTCCCGGCAGGGCTACGCGCTGATGTACACCGCGAAGGCGTCCAAGTGGAGCGGTGAGCTGCGCAAGGACACGTGGCGGACGTTCACGAAGACGTTCAAGCCGAAGTCGTGAGGCGCCGGGTGCCCCGCCCGTGACGGTGCGCGCGGGGGCGTGCGCGGGTGGGGTGTTGTGCGCCGGTGCGTTCAGAGCCGGGGCCGTGTGCGGTTTCGTGCCTCGGCTCGGGGTGCCGTACGGGGGCGTGCGGGCTCGGGGCCGGGGGTGAGCCTCCCCGCTGTGACCTCGGCTTCGGCACTTGTGCCCGCCTGGTGAGTTCGGGAGCGCTGCTTCCGGGGAAGATCGGATGCGTTCGAGCACATTCGAGACGAACGAGATATCGCATCGAGTCAATGTGAGTTGCCTCCGGCACGTATCGTGTAGGGCTGCGGACCGTACGCATCAAGAGCGGAACGGGACACAAGGCGAACGGAATTGACCAACCGGGCGGCCGGGGGAGGGCGTTGTGGACGCATACGCGGGGCGCGTGCTCGCCGACCGCTATCGCCTGCCGCTGCCGCCCTCCGACGAGTACGAACCCGCCTCGGAGCTCCGCGCCTTCGACACCTACAGCGGACAGGAAGTCCTGGTCCGCCAGGTGCCGTTGCCCGAGGTCGTCGAGGCGGAGATGCTCGACGCGGACGGGCTGCCCGAAGGCTATGTGGCGCGGGACGGCGGAGGAGGCCGGGGCGCGGGGCGGGCCACGCGCCGGTCCGCGGACCCCGCCGTACGGCGGGCCATCGAGGCGGCGCAGGCCGCCGCCCAGATCCCCGACCATCCGCGGCTCGACCAGGTCTTCGACGTGTTCGCCGAGGGCGGCTCGTTGTGGATAGTGAGCGAACTGGTGCCCGCGCGGCCCCTCGCCGCACTGCTCGCGGACCGGCCGCTGACCCCGTACCGGGCGGCCGAGATCGCCTCCGACGTGCTCACCGCGCTGCGGGCGCTGCACGCCCACGGCTGGGTCCACCGGAACATCACCGCCCGTACGGTGCTGATCTGCGACGACGGCCGGGTGATGCTGACCGGGCTGGCCGCCGGGGCGGCCGAAGAGGCGTTGTGCGGGTACGACCCGGTGCCCGTGCGGGAGTTCGAGGACACGCCGCCCGGGGCTCCCGGCGGTGGCGCGGGAGTGCCTGCCGTGGGACCCGCCGGGGGTCGGCTCGCACACCGTGACCCGGTGCCGCCCGGTGGACTTCCCGCGGCGCGCGGGGCGTCGGCGCCCGGGGGCACCGGCGCGAGTACGTTCGGCGGCGCCCGCGCCGGCGTGCCCGGGGGCGCCGTCGAGGACCCCGAGGCCGCGCGGCGGGCGGCGATAGAGGCACGAGCGGGAAGCGCGACGGCCCCGGGCGATCCCTCCGGGGGGCAGCGCGCGCTGGAGGCGGGCGGGGACGCCCGGGCGGCGCGGGCGGGCGCGATCGCCGCGTACCGGGCGGGCGCGCGGGCCGCGGCCCGGGTGCAGGACGACCAACGGGGCGGGCCGGGCGCCGGGTTGCCCGCGCAGCGGCCGGCGCCGCAGGACACCTCGGCGACGGGACCGGGGCGCGACGGCGACCCCGCCTCCGGCGCGGGGACACGACCGGTGCCGCTGGGCCGGATAGCCGACCCCTACGGCGTCCTCGCGAACGGCGGCGCCACGAGCGCCTGGCACGGTGCCGGGCCACGCGGCACGACGGCCGCGCCCGGCGGCAACGGCCGGGTGGTTCCGGCCGCCGGGAACTCCTCGCCGTACGCCGCGAGTTCGCTCGGCGGAGCCCCGGCCGTGGGCGGTCGGGCCGATGACGCCTTCGACGGCGGCGACACCGGCACGCACCTGGTGGCCGGCGGGCACACCGACTCCGTGCGGGACACGGCCGGTCCGTATCCCGGGGGCGGCGAGGACGGCGTCGCCTGGGACGGCGTGGGCGGCGGGGCCGCTGCCCGGCGGGGGCCCGCGACCGCGCTCGCCGCCGAGCGGGCGCGCCAGGCGCGGATGGCGGTGGTCGGGCCCGTCACGGAGCGGTGGGCGCCGGAGCAGGCCGGGCCGGTGCACGAGAACTGGCAGCTGGCGGCGCCGATCGGGCCGTCGACGGATCTGTGGGCGCTCGGGGCGCTGCTGTTCCGGGCCGTGCAGGGACACGCGCCGTACCCGGAGGAGAACACCGCCGAGCTGGTGCAGCTGGTGTGCGCCGAACCGCCCGCGTTCGCCGAGGAGTGCGGGCCGCTGCGGCCGGTCGTGGAGTCCCTGCTGCGCCAGGACCCCACCGAGCGGCTGGACTTCGAGGAACTGCGCGGCTGGCTGCGCTCACTGGTGCGGTCGGCGCCCGAGCCCGAGGCCGGTACGCATGTCGTGCCGACGCCACCCGTGGACGCGAGCCGGCTGCCGATCGTACGGCGACGCGGCGAACTGGTCCGCAGGCGCCGCGCGGGGCTGCCCGCGACGAGTGCGCACGCCCGCCACAAGCGCACCCGCCAGAAGCCCCCGCAGCCCCGCAAACTGGGCCGGAACCTGCTCCTGTTGATCCTGCTCGCGCTGGTGGCGGCCCTCACGTACGCCGTGGTCTTCATGCCGAAGGCCGCGCCGGGCAGCCAGGGCGGGGACACGGGCACCCGTACGGACAGTGCCGGGCAGGGGAGTTCGGTGCCCACGGCGAGCGACGAGCCCCGGCCCGACCGGAACTCGAACTCCCCCGACGGCGGAGAGAAGGACCAGAGCAAGGCGAGCCCGTCGCAGTCGTCCGGTTCGACGCAGACGCAGACCGGTGATCCCGAGGTCGCCCAGGGGTTCACCCTGCGCAAGGACCCCGAGGGGTTCCAGGTCGCGGTCGCCAGCGGCTGGGACCGCAGCGGCAAGAACGGGCGCGGTCAGATCGTGTACACCCAGGGCGACTTCGAGCTGATACTCGTGCCGGGGCGGGACAGCAGGGCGACGTACGGCGGCGATCCGCTGAAGTATCAGCGGGAGGACGAGCGCGAGTTGCAGCCGTTCCGCGACTCGTCCTGGGCCACCTCCACCGGGATGCGACTGATCGAGGTCGGCGGTGTGTCCTCGGCCGAGGGACAGTTCACCTGGCAGGACTCCGAGGGGCGCGGCGTCTACGTACGGAATCTCGCGATCCTCCTCGACGGGCGGTACCACGTGGTGCAGTTGCGCGGGCCGGAGGCGGAGCGGGACGAGGTCACTCGGCTGTACGAGCAGGCGGCGGCCACGTACAAGGTGACCGGATAGCGGCTCCCCGGGCAGGCCGAACGGGCGCCGCGCGCGGGCGAACCGGCTCCTCGGGAGGGCGGACGGGTGCTTGGTCGCGCGGGCTCCGGAAGGTTGCGCTCCGGTGGCGGAAGCGAGAACCGTCACAGTGCTGTCCCTGTGCGGCCCCGCCGGTTCCCCGGGGCGCGAGCCGCTCCCTAATGTGACCCTGTCAAGAACATTGCGGGGCAACGTGAATCAGATGCAGGGGCTGCTCCTCGCGGAGCGCTACCGGCTGGTCGACACGATCGGCAGCGGGGGCATGGGACGGGTCTGGCGTGCGCACGATGAGGTGCTGCACCGGACCGTCGCGATCAAGGAGTTGACGGCCGCGCTCTATGTCTCGGAGAGCGACCAGGCCGTCCTGCTGCAACGGACCCGGGCGGAGGCGCGCGCGGCGGCACGGATCAACCACTCGGCCGTCGTCACCGTGCACGACGTGCTGGAGCACGACAACCGGCCGTGGATCGTCATGGAGCTGGTCGAAGGCGTCTCCCTGGCCGACGCGGTCAAAAAGCGGGGGCGCGTCGAGGCGCGGGAGGCGGCGCGGATCGGGATGTGGGTGCTGCGCGCGCTGGGCGCCGCCCACCGGGCCGGCGTCCTGCACCGCGATGTGAAGCCGGGCAACGTCCTGCTCGCCGAGGACGGCCGGGTTTTGCTGACCGACTTCGGTATCGCGCAGGTCGAGGGCGACACGACCATCACCCGCACCGGCGAGATCGTCGGATCCGTCGACTACATCGCGCCCGAGCGGGTGCGCGGGCACGACCCCGGGCCCGCCTCCGACCTGTGGTCGCTGGGCGCCACGCTGTACACGGCGGTCGAGGGCAAGTCGCCCTTCCGGCGCACCACACCGCTCACCACGATGCAGGCCGTGGTGGGCGAGGAGGCCGCGGAACCCGTGGCGGCCGGGCCGTTGGGGCCCGTCATCACCGCGCTGCTGCGCAAGGACCCGGCCGCACGGCCCCCCGCCGACGAGATCGAGGAGATGCTCGCCGAGGCGGCGGAGGGGCGGCGGCCCCGGGTGGCGCAGGCGTATGTGCCGACCCGGCAGCAGTCGGCGGGAGCGGTGGACGACACGGGTGGAGCCGCCGTCGCGCCGGTCGGTGCGGAGGGTGGGGGCACGCGTGGTGCGCAGGGTGCGTCCGGCGCGCCCGGCACTCCCGGTTCACATACGGGTGGTGGTGCGCGGGTGACGGGGCGTCCCACCGTGGGCGCGGGCTCCGCCGGGGGGCACGTGCCCGCTGCCGGAGGCCACCTGGCCGCGGACGGTGGCTTCGGCACACCGGCCGCCCCGATGGCTGTGGGCGTCCCGCCCGCGCCGGCCGCCCCCGCCCCGACGCCCACCGCCGGGCGGCGCGGCCGGGGTCGTACGGTCGTGGCCGTACTCCTGCTGGCCGCGCTGATCGGCGGTGGCGGTGCCGTCGCGATGCACTACGCCGACACCTGGCGCGCGGGGAGCGGCTCCACGGCCGGAGCGAACGGCGCGGGCGAGGCGGACGGCGGCGTGCCCGAGGGGTGGGAACGGGTCGAGGACCCGGAGGGTTTCAGCCTCGCCCTGCCCAAGGGGTGGAAGCGGCAGGTGATGGGCACGCAGATCGACTACACCCCCGACGACCGTGAGCACTTCCTGCGGATCGCCGTGGACGACGCGCCGGACTTCGACAGCCCGTACCATCACCAGCTCGACCTGGAGGAGCAGCTGAGAACGGCGCGGCCCGAGTACCGGCGGGTGCGTCTGGAGGAGAACATCTTCCGCGACCGGCCGGGCGCCCTGTGGGACTTCACCTGGACCGCGCCGGCGAAGGACACCAAGTTCCCCGGGCCGCGCCGGGCGATCGAGCAGATGTACCTCTCCCGGGACGGCGTCGAGTACACGATCTACATGTCCGCGCCCGCCGGGGACTGGGACACGGCGAAGGAGCGGTTCTACACGGTGCTGCGCAGCTGGCGGCCGCCGCAGAAGTGAAGCGGGGCCGAGCGGTTCCGTGGTGTGCGTGAGCCTCGCACGCGGCGCGCACGGGCCGCGCGTACGTCGCTTGTCGGCCAGGCCGTCCCGCGGCACCGGAGGGTTTCGGTCCGGTGCGGCATGATGGGGCGTATGGGGACCGAGGGGGAGAACGTCCGTCTCATAGCCGGCCGCTACCGGCTGGAGGCCAGGATCGGCCGCGGCGGTATGGGGATCGTGTGGCGCGCCACCGACCAGCTCCTCGGCCGGCAGGTGGCGGTCAAGGAGCTGGCCCTCGACGACTCGCTCCCCGAGGAGCGGTCCCGGCAGCGGCGCGAGCGCACCCTGCGGGAGGCGCGGGCGGTCGCCCGGCTCGGCCACCCGCACATCATCGTCGTGCACGACGTCGTCGAACAGGACGAACGTCCGTACATCGTCATGGAGTTGATCAACGGCAGCTCGCTCGCGGAGCGTATCGAGGCCGAGGGGCCCGTGGACGCGCGCGAGGCCGCGCGGATCGGGATCGCCCTGCTGGGCGCGCTGCGGCGGGCGCACGACGCCGGGGTGCTGCACCGCGACCTCAAACCGGCGAACGTCCTGATGGAGACCGGCACCGACCGGGTCGTCCTCACCGACTTCGGCATCGCCCAGGTCGCCGGCGCGACCACGCTCACCGAGAGCGGGTCCTTCGTCGGCTCGCCCGAATACACCGCGCCGGAGCGGATGTCCGGAACCCGCACCGGACCGGAGTCCGACCTGTGGTCGCTGGGCGCGCTGCTGTGTGCCGTGCTCAGCGGGGAATCGCCGTTCCGGCGGGACTCGTTGGGCGGCATCCTGCACGCGGTCGTCGTCGACGAGATCCGGCCCCCCGCGCAGGCCGCGCCGCTCCTCCCCGTCGTGCGGGGGCTGCTGGAGCGCGACCCGGACCGGCGCCTCGACGCGGCGGAGGCGGAACGGCTGCTGCGGGCCTTCCGGGAGACCGGGCGGACACCGAGGACGACCAAGGCCCCGCGGACGTCGGCCGGTTACACCCCGACCCGGCGGGACGTGCCGCGCCCCGGGCGGGACGCGCTGAGGAGGGCCGCGGCCGGGCACGCCGTCCAGCGCGGGCCGGCGGCGGCCGGACCGTCGCCGTCGGGGCCGCCCCCGCCCGTCGCCCCCGAGGCGTCCCTGCGGGAGCAGCCCGCGCAGCAGCGGCAACCGCAGTCCGCCCGGACCGTGCTGGTCGCGGCCGCGCTGGTGGCGGCGATGGCCGGGGCGGGCGTCTCGGCGGCGGCGCTGCTGATGCGGGACGGGGGCGGCGGGGGAGGCGGCGGCACGCCGAGCAGTTCGGCACCGCGGACGCCGGACGAGTCGCGCACGACGGGTGCGCCGGCCACCTCGGGCCGGCCCGGCGCGTCCGGCGGCGCGCCCGGCACGTCCGGCACGCCCGGTACGTCGACGGACGACACGCCGGGCACATCGTCCGACGTCACGCCCACGGTGACGCGCTCGCGGGCGGCGACCGCGCCGGCCGTGCCCTCGGGGTACCGGCTCGCCGAGGACGAGCGGGGCTTCAGCCTCGCCGTGCCGGACGACTTCACACGGGACCCGCAGGGGGAGCGGGTCTTCTACATGTCGCCGGGGGCGGTGATCCGTATCGGCGTCAAGCTCGACGACCCGCAGGAGGGCGGACCGGCCGGCGTGATGCGGCGCGCCCACGAGAAGGGGCCCTCGACGAATCCCGGCTACCGCGACGGCAGGGTCACCGAGACCACGCACGGCGGGCGCCCCGCCGCGCTCTGGGAGTTCACCTGGGACGGCTTCAGCACGACGGAGGGGCCACGGCACACCTACGACCTGTGCTGGGAGCAGGACGGGCGGCTGTACGACGTGTGGGTGTCGGCGCCGGTCGGGAAGGTGAGCGAGGCGAAGGAGTACTTCGACGTGGCGGTGGACACGTTCGCCCGCGGCTGAGCGCGCCGGTATGTGGCTGGGCGCGTCCCGGTACGTGGCTGGGCGCGTCCCGGTACGCGGCTGAGCGCGCCTCGACGCGTGGCTGGGCGCGCCTCGACACGCGGCTGGGCGCGCCGCCCCCGAGCGTGGCCGGGCGGCGTCCTCGTACGCTGCCGGCCAGTACGTCCGTTCGTGTCAAACCGGATATATGCGGCGTTCCGCGTCACGGGTCTGTGACCGGAAAGCGACGGGGGTGGATGCCGACGCGCTCGCCGCGATACAGATGACCGTATGAGCAGCAACGGGGGCGCCCCTTACGGATCCGGCTACGGGTCGGACGAGCCGACGAGTTTCGGACTGCAACCGCCGCAGCCGAGCGTGCCGTACCCGGGCAACCCGTATGCGCAGCCGACGGGGGTGGTGGCACAGCCGGCATCGCCGTCACCGGTACAGCCGCCGGTGCGGCCACCAGTACAGTCCGCGCCGCCCTCGCAGCCCTCGCAGCCCCCGCAGGACCCCGGCACCGGACGCCTGATCGCCGGGCGCTACCGGCTGCTCGCCAAGCTCGGCCATGGCGGCATGGGCACGGTGTGGCGGGCGAAGGACGAGACGGTGGATCGTGAGGTCGCCGTCAAGGAGCCTCGCGTACCGGACCATCTTCCCGAGCGTGAACGGGCCAACGCCTTCGAGCGGATGCGCCGGGAGGCCCGTGCCGCGGCCCGGCTCGATCATCCGTCGGTCGTGAACGTGCATGACGTGGCGGTCGTGGACGGCCAGCCGTGGATCGTCATGGAACTCGTCCGGGGGCGTTCGCTCGGCGACGCGCTCCAGGAGGGCACCCTCGGGGTGCGGGACGCGGCGAGAATCGGCCTCGACGTGCTCGGCGCGCTGGAGGCGGCGCACGCGGCGGGCATCCTGCACCGGGACGTCAAGCCGGACAACGTCCTCCTAGGCCGCCACGACCGGGTCGTCCTCACCGACTTCGGCATCGCCCAGATCGAGGGCGAGACGAACCTGACGGACACCGGGGGCATCGTCGGCTCGCCCGAGTACATCGCTCCCGAACGGGTGCTGGGCCAGCGGCCCGGCCCCGCCTCGGACCTCTGGTCGCTCGGCGTCGTCCTCTACGCCGCCACCGAGGGCGTGTCGCCGTTCCGGCGCAGCAACACCCCGGCGACCCTGCAGTCCGTCCTCAACGCCACGCCGGCGGCGCCCGCCTCGGCCACCGGTCCGCTCGCCGAGGCCATCAACGGCCTGCTGCAGAAGGACCCGGCGCGCCGCCCGGCCGCCGCCCGCGTCCGCGAGCTGCTGGAGGCGGCCGCGAACCCGCCGGAGCCCGCGCCCACCCGGGCCGTTCCGCAGGTCGCCGGGACCCCGGCCGGTGACTTTCGGGGCATCCGGGTCGGCGCCAGGACCCTGGCCGGGCTGGGCGCGGTGGTCGTCGCGGCGGCGGTGACGGCGTACCTGGTGATCGCCGACCCCTTCGCGGGGCCCCTGCCGGACGGCTGGAAGCAGCGGGACCTCGGTGCGAAGGTCGCCGCGAGCGTGGGCGTGCCCGGGGACTTCGTGAAGGACACCTTCGAGCCGGACGCCACGGACGGCACCTTCGCGCAGTACAGCGACCCCAGCGGGCTGATCCGGATCAACGTCGACCGGGACGTCGAGAACGACGACAAGGACAACGAGATCCCGGGCAACGCGCTGGACAAGGCGTACGCCGACTGGGAGGTGGTCAAGGACGGCGAGTACAGCCTGGACATCGCCGACACGCCGACGCCGAAGGGGCGGCCGCAGGAGGCCCGGTTCGAGGACCGGGACGCCGCCGAGAACACCATCGTGTACACGACCACGGACACCCGGGCCCCGCGCCTGCGTGAGGCGCGGGTTCTGTACTACAAGGCGCGCAACGGCGACGTCTACCGGGTCTGGATCGACTATCCCGGCAAGGGGCACTTCACCGGGCAGGGACGCGAGATCGCGCGTACGGTCCTCTCGAACCTGGAGTTCACGCACACGTAGGCGCTCAGTACGTCCTCTCGGCGATCCAGGCCATGACCCGCTCGGCCACCTTCGGATCGTCCAGCAGCGCCGCGCCGTGCGCCGAACCGGCCACCGACTTCACCGTCACCCCGTTGGCGGGCATGTTGTGGTCCCTCTCCTCGGCCGCTTCGAGGTCGAGCGAGGGCTGGACGGGTGCGGCGTCGCCCTTGGAGTGGACCAGGTACATGGGGGCGTCGTCGGCACCGGAGGCCCGGCTCTTGGCCGCCATGTCGTTCCAGGTCTCCCGGCAGTCGGGGGGCGTGGACGCGGTGTCGGGGGCATTCGCCGGCGCTCGCGTGTCCGAGCCTGTGACCGGCTTCGCCTCCGGGGAGCAGCGCGCCAGAATGACGGCGTTGTCGCGGAGCCTGCGCTGCCGGTCCGTCGCGGTGGCGGCGTTGCCGTCCCGCCAGGCGCGGTACGGGGCGACCACGGGGGACAGTCCCACCACGCCGTCGAGACCGTGCACACCGGACCGGTACGTCGCCACGCTGGTCGCGATCTGGCCCCCGGAGGAGGAGCCCAGGAGCACCATCCGGTTGACGTCGAGGTCGAAGTCGGCGGCGTGGTCGCGGATCCAGTCGAGCGCGGAGAGGGCGTCGGTCCGCTGGGCCGGCCAGGGCGCGTCGTGGTTCAGCCGGTAGTCGACGGCGAAGACGGCGTACCCGGCGTCCGCGAAGGTGCGTGACCAGGTGGCCCAGCCGGTGTCCTCGTGCCAGTATCCGCCGTGCAGGATCACGAGGCCCGGCTGCGTGCCGTTCCGTTCCTCGCCGGCGGCGTTCCAGTAGGCGTCGAGGGTCTGCCGGGTGTGCGAACCGTAGGAGTACGTGGCCTCGTCGCGGCCGGCCGCCGCGCTGTCGCGCGTGCCGGAGACGAGGAGCGCCGCGACCGCCGCGGCGCTAAGAAACAGACAACCCCAGAGGCGACGCACGGCCACCAGCCCTTCGCATACGACCCGACGGCAGGCGTCCGTTGTCCCCGGGCGCGGGATCCGATCGAGGCGTCCGCGTCCGCTCGTGGCTCGAAGCGTCCACCGGGGGAGCGCCCACACGGCCTGCTCGCGTGCGCACCCGGACTATAGGCGGCGAGCTCGAACAAATGCCAAGCGGGGCACGGGGGTTGCGGCGAAATGCCCGCTCTCGAAAACAATGGTGGGTTTTCGCTGCGAGGGAGTCGTCCTCCGTGTGCGCGCGGGACGGCCGAGGACGACGCGGCCGGTGTCCAGGAGGCATCGCTTTGTCCGGCCCCTTGCCCCTAACATGCCGTGTCAAGTGCATGATCGGCGCGAAGGGCTAGCGAGCGTGGGCATCGAACACCTGGACGTGCGGGCTCACGCGAGACAGCGCTGGGCGGCCAGGGCCGCACTCGGCTGCGCCGCGCTCGCCGTACTTCTGCCGCTCGGCTACGCGCGCGGCGCGAGCCTGCTGCTCGCCGCGGGCGTCGTGCTGGGAGCCGGACTCACCGTGGCCGCGCTGTGGTGGGTGCTGATCCACCGCGGGGCCGTCCGGATCGCGGCGGGCGTACTGGCCGTGGCCGCGCCGGTCGGCGTCATCTGGTGGTTCGCCGTCGTCAACCTGCTGTGGGTCGTGATCGCCTCCGCCGGGCTGTGGGCCGTGGCCGTCTGGTCCGGCAAGTTCGCCCTCAGCAGCACCAAGTCCCACCAGGTGCACGTGCCCGAGCACCGCACCCCCGCCCCCACCCGGCCCTTCCTCATCATGAACCCCAGGTCGGGTGGCGGGAAGGTCGAGCGTTTCCGGCTGAAGGAGCGCGCCGAGCGGCTCGGCGCCACGGTCCATCTGCTCGACCCCGCGCACCACGAGGACGTCGCCGTACTGGCCCGGGACGCCGTCAGGAACGGCGCCGACCTCCTCGGTGTCGCGGGCGGCGACGGCACCCAGGCCCAGGTCGCCGCCATCGCGGCCGCGTACGACGTCCCCCTCCTCGTCATCTCCGCCGGCACCCGCAACCACTTCGCCATGGACCTCGGCCTCGACCGCGACAACCCCGCCGCCTGCCTCGACGCGCTCACCGACAAGGGTGTCGAGCTCCACGTCGACCTCGGCTACGCCAGCGGCCATCCGTTCGTCAACAACGCCTCCTTCGGCGCGTACGCCGCCGTCGTGCAGAGCCCCGCCTACCGCGACGACAAGGTCCGCACCACCCTGGAGCTGCTGCCCGAACTGCTCACGCACCAGCGGGGCCCGCGGCTCACCGCCCGTATCGGGGACGCCGTCATCGACGCGCCGCAGGCCGTCCTCGTCAGCAACAACGTCTACCGCAGCGACGACCTCGTCGGCCTCGGCCGCCGCGAGCGGCTGGACGCCGGGGTGCTGGGCGTCGTCGGAGTGCGCGTCGACAGCGCCGCCGAGGCGGCCGGGATGGTCCTCGGCCCGAACGCCCCCGGGCTCAGCCTCCTCGTCGCGGACGAGATCGTCGTCGAGGCCGACCGGGCCGAGATCGAGGTCGGTGTCGACGGCGAGGCCCTCCTCCTGCCCACCCCCGTCCACTGCCGGGTCTCGCCCAAGGCCCTGCGCGTCCGCGTGCCCCGCGACCGGCCCGGCGTCCCCGAGCCCAAGCCGCCCCTGGACTGGCGCCGGCTGCGCAAGCTCGCCGCCGCGGTCGGCCGCACGGCCCTGCCCAAGCACCGCGAACGGTACGGCTGGGCGCAGCAGTTGTGGGACCGGTGGCGTTAGGCGTCCGGCGTGGCGGACGTGCACGCCGTGACCCGGGGGCGACCCGCGGATTCGCACAAGGTGATCCACGCCGCATCCGCCCCCGTACGGCATCGCCCGCCGCGCTGATCAGCGACTTCGTTGCCAGCGATCACTGGCGTGATGGGTGGGCCCGGTGAAACCCTGTTACCGCCGGGTACCCAAAGTCGTCCGGTCCGGAATACCCTGCGCGTCATGACGGACTCGCAGGCCCCCGAAAAGACCGGCACGACCATCACGGGAACGACCGGCACGGCACGGACGACAGGCACCAACCCCCTCGCGGCAGCCCCGCAAGGCGCCCGTACCGCCGCCGACGTGGTCACCCCCGAACTGGTCGCCCAGCTCACCAAGGGCGTGGTCGGCTCCGGCCGGACCGCCAACCACACCCCCTTCACCGGTGAGAAGCTCGCCGACCTGCCGGAGTCCACCCCCGAGGACGTGGCGACGGCCTACGAGCGGGCCCGCGCCGCCCAGGCCGTCTGGGCCCAGCGGCCGGTGCGCGAGCGCGCCGCCGTCCTGCTCCGCTTCCACGACCTGGTGCTGGAGCGCCAGGGCGAGGTGCTCGACCTCATCCAGCTGGAGACCGGCAAGGCCCGTCTGCACGCCCACGAGGAGGTCCAGGCCGTCGCGGTCGCCGCCCGGCACTACGGCCGCAAGGCCCCCTTCTACCTGAAGCCGAAGCGGCACACCGGCGCCGTACCCACCCTCACCAAGGTCACCGAGCTGCGCCACCCGCGCGGTGTGATCGGCCAGATCGCCCCCTGGAACTACCCGCTCGAACTGTCGGTCGGTGACGCGATCCCCGCCTTCGTCGCGGGCAACGCGGTCGTGATGAAGCCCGACACGGAGACCTGCCTGACCGCCCTGTGGGCCCGCGACCTGCTCATCGAGGCCGGACTGCCCGCCGACGTCTTCCAGGTCGTCCTCGGCGAGGGCCCCGTCATCGGCCCCGAGGTCGTGCGGCACGCCGACTATGTCTCCTTCACCGGCTCCACCCGCACCGGCCGCGAGGTCGCCCAGGGCGCCGCCGCCCGCCTCGTCGGCGTCTCCCTCGAACTCGGCGGCAAGAACGCGATGCTGGTCCTGGCCGACGCCGACATAGAGAAGGCCGCGGCGGGAGCCGTCCGCGCCTGCTTCTCCTCCGCCGGCCAGCTCTGCATCTCCATCGAGCGGTTGTACGTCCACGAGTCCGTCGCGGACGCCTTCCTGGAGCGCTTCGCCGCCCGCACCAGGGCCATGCGCCTCGGCAGGTCCCTCGCCTACGGCGCCGAGATGGGCTCCCTCGTCGGCGAACGCCAGCTGGAGACCGTCACCCGCCACGTCGACGAGGCCGTGGAGAAGGGCGCGAAGGTCGTCGCGGGCGGCGTCGCCCGCCCCGACATCGGCCCCTACTTCTACGAGCCCACGATCCTCGACGGCGTCACCGAGCCCATGTCCGTGTGCACGGAGGAGACCTTCGGCCCGGTCGTCTCGATCTACCGCTTCACGGACGAGGACGAGGCCGTCGCGCAGGCCAACTCCACCGCGTACGGCCTCAACGCCTCCGTCTGGACCAAGGACGGCCGCCGCGGCCGCGAGGTCGCCTCCCGCGTGCGCGCCGGCACGGTCAACGTCAACGAGGGCTACGCCTCCGCCTACGGCAGCGTCCAGTCCCCGATGGGCGGCATGAAGGACTCCGGCCTCGGCCGCCGCCACGGCTCCGAGGGCATCCTCAAGTACACGGAGGCCCAGACCGTCGCCCAGCAGCGCCTGCTGCCCATGGCCCCGTCCCTGGGCATGGACGACGAGAAGTACGCCCAGTTCATGAGCCGCAGCCTGAAGGCGATGAAGGCGCTGCGCCTGAGGTGAGCGCCCCGTGAGGGCGCGGGGCCGTATCGATGTGCGGCTCCGCCGCGTGAGCGTGAGCAACCACATACGGCCCGCAGCTGAGGACCGTTCTCGACGAGGAGAACAAGTGTCGTACGACTATGACGTCATCGTGGTCGGATCGGGCTTCGGCGGTTCGGTCACCGCCCTGCGCCTGACCGAGAAGGGCTACAAGGTCGGCGTCGTGGAAGCGGGCCGTCGCTTCACCCGCGCAACCCTCCCCAGGAACTCCTGGGACCTCAAGAACTACCTCTGGGCCCCCGCCCTCGGCATGTACGGCCTCCAGCGCATCCATCTGCTGGGCAACGTCATGGTGCTGGCCGGGGCCGGCGTGGGCGGCGGCTCCCTCAACTACGCCAACACCCTCTACGAACCGCCGAAACCGTTCTTCGAGGACCCGCAGTGGAAGGACATCACCGACTGGCAGGGGGAGCTGAAGCCGTACTACGACCAGGCCCGGCGCATGCTCGGCGTACGGCTCAACCCGACGATGACCCCCTCCGACGTGCACCTGAAGGCCGCCGCCGAGCGGATGGGAGTCGGCGACAGCTTCCACCTCGCCCCGGTCGGTGTCTTCTTCGGCGACGGCGAGGACGCCGACGGCACCGCGAAGGCCGCCCCCGGCGAGCAGGTGGCGGACCCCTACTTCGGCGGCGCGGGCCCGGCCCGCAGGGCCTGCACCGAGTGCGGCGAGTGCATGACCGGCTGCCGTCACGGCGCCAAGAACACCCTCAACGAGAACTACCTCCACCTCGCCGAGAAGGCGGGCGCGGTCGTCCACCCGATGACCACGGTCGTCGCCGTCACCGAGGACTCCCAGGGCGGCTACGCCGTCACGACCCTGCCGACCGACGCGCGCCGCAAGGGTGAATCCCGCGTGCTGAAGGCCCGCCGCGTCGTCCTCGCCGCCGGCACCTACGGCACCCAGACCCTGCTGCACCGGATGAAGGCGGGCGGCCAACTGCCGCACATCTCCGACCGGTTGGGCATGCTGACCCGCACCAACTCGGAGGCACTGGTCGGCGCCCAGACCGACCGGCGCCGCTATCGCAAGGCCCACGGCGCCCCCGAGGTCGACTTCACCCGAGGTGTGGCGATCACCTCCTCCATCCACCCCGACGAGAACACCCACATCGAGCCGGTCCGCTACGGCAAGGGGTCCAACGCGATGGGCGGCCTGTCGATCCTCCAGGTCCCCTACGCGGGCGGCACCGCGTCGGACGCCTCCCGCGTGCTCGGCTGGCTGGCGAACGCGGTCAGGCACCCGCTGCTGGTGGCCCGTTCGCTGTCCAACCGCCGCTGGTCGGAGCGGACCATCATCGGCCTGGTGATGCAGTCCCTGGACAACTCCCTGTCGACGCATCTGAAGCCGAAGGGCCTCGGCAAGGGGCTGTTGACCGCACGTCAGGGCCATGGCGCGCCCAACCCCAAGCAGATCGAGGCCGCTTCGACGGCCGCCGCCACCCTCGCCGCCGAGATCAACGGCTTCGCCGGCAGCAACGTGGGCGAGCTGATGGGCACCCCGCTCACCGCGCACTTCCTCGGCGGCTGCCCCATCGGCGCCACCCCGGCCGACGGCGTCATCGACCCGTACCACCGCCTCTACGGCCACCCCGGCATCTCCGTCGTCGACGGCGCCGCCGTCTCCGCGAACCTGGGGGTGAACCCCTCGCTGACCATCACCGCCCAGGCCGAGCGCGCGATGTCGTACTGGCCGAACAAGGGCGAGGCCGACCACCGCCCGGCTCCGGGAGCGGCCTACGAGCGCCTCGTTCCCGTGGAGCCCCTGCGCCCGGCGGTCCCGGC
Organism: Streptomyces sp. NPDC002324; assembly: GCF_053593335.1. Classification (NCBI taxonomy): domain Bacteria; kingdom Bacillati; phylum Actinomycetota; class Actinomycetes; order Kitasatosporales; family Streptomycetaceae; genus Streptomyces; species Streptomyces sp. NPDC002324. Next base: position 163,169 of record NZ_JBSFCF010000004.1, on the reverse strand, counting down.
GGACGCCTTCGGCGCGCTGCGGCTGCCGCTGCTGCCGGTGCCGGCCGTTCCGCCGAAGAAGTAGGTCCGGCCGCGGCGTCCGCGGCTGCGATGACGGTGGGGCGACGGCGGCGCGATGGCCGTGCGCGCGAGGTACAGCGGAGAAGGACCCGCACCCCCCTCCGAGCGCGGGTCCTTCTCTCGTGTGCCAGGTGTGACCGGTGAGTCGTGTGAAGGGTTGCCCCCGCGATGACAGATTTCTTATGTGACCTGAGTCACATGTTGTCGAGGCTGAAGTGATACCCGAAACCGCTTGCGACTCCAGGTCGCCCGCATGATCTGATGTGGCCTGTGAGGCCTCTGTGAGGCATGCGAAGAAAGCCGTAAGGGTGGGGGACATGAAGGTGGGGGACATGAGGTCGAAGGTGTCGCGGGCGGTGGTGGCCGTCTCGGTCGCGGCCGCGCTGGGGCTCACCGCGGCGTGTGGCGGGGGCGGCGGCGAGGCCGAGGACGCGGAGGCGAAGCCGTCGGCCGCCGGGGACGCGAAGGGCGGACAGGACGGGCAGGACGGGCAGGACGGGGCCGGGAAGGCCGCGCTGACCGAGGCCCAACTGAAGGAGGCGGCCCTCGCGAAGGGGGACGTGAAGGGCTACAAGATCGCCGACATGCCCGCGGAGGACATGCCCGCCGTACCCGTTCCCGCGAACCCGGCCGCCTGCCAGCCGCTCGCGAACATGTTCAACTTCACCTCGGACCCGCAGCCGAAGGCCCGCGCCGGACGCACCGTCACCTCCGAGGACAAGCTCTCCGCGAGCGTCATCTCCCTGGCCCTCGCCGCGCACGAGGAGAGCGACGCCGAGAAGGTCATGGCCGATCTGCGCAAGGCGACGGAGAACTGCGACGGGTACGAGCACGTCGGCAACAAGTACACCGACGTCGAGGCCCGCACCGCCCCGAAGCAGGGCGACGAGGCCGTCGCGTACAAGCTGAAGGCCGACATCGAGGGCGCCAAGATCCCGATGTCCTTCACGGTGGTGCGCAGCGGTTCGACGCTCATCGGGTTCTACTCGATGAACATGCTCGACGCGGACAAGGCCGAGGTGCCGGACGCGATCATCGACGCCCAGGTCGCGAAGCTGGAGAAGGCCGCCGGCTGAGCGGACCACGGCGTGACGAAGGGCCCCGCGGGACGGAAGTCGCGGGGCCCTTCTGCGTCAGCACCGACGTCGGGGCGGCGCCGGTGCCCCGAAGCGGCAACGGGGGGTCGCGCCGCGTGTCGGGATGGTGGATGAGAGGGTCTGCGCCCTGCGCACCGGGGGCGTGCGCCGGGTGTCGACCAGGGGCGGTCGACGGTGTCCTGTTCCGCGATGTCCTTTCCGCGGTGTCCTGTTCCGTGTCGTGAGGCAGGGGTGACGGCCTCCGTAACCGTTCCGGCCACCCTCGGACAGGTTTCCGCCGGTCGGCCCCGGGCGTCCCCGGAGCCGGCCGTTTTCTTGCGTGACCGGGCTGCTGTCCCCTGCCGTCCGGTCACCACCCTGGAGCGAGGTCCCACGGCGCACGGCACGATCCGTGCGCCTCATCGCTCCAGCGGAGCCACGCGTGGTTCTTTCGGGCCCGGACCTGGCTGGCACGGACACCGACACCAACGAAGCGCGGCGGACGACGGTCACGCGCCGTACGGGTGAGAGGCCAGGCGTACGTGCGCCGGTCAGACGCGACCCCGGCACAGCTCCAGCAGGGTCATGGCGAGCGCGGTGCCGGGCTTGCCGAGGGCGTCCCTGTAGTGGCCCAGGACCTCCATCTCGCGGGAGAGGCTCACCCGGCGGCCGCCGGACTCGATCCGGGCCTGCTGGATCACGGTGGAGACCGCCACCCGTTCCTGGACCAGGCCGATGATCCGGTCGTCCAGCGCGTCGATGCGCTCACGGGCACCGGTGATCACATCGGCGGCCTCGGAGGTGTGGGCGCCGGTGATGTCGGTGGCGTAGGTGGCAGCGGCGGTCGTGGCGGTGATGGCGGCGGCGGTGGTGGCGGTGATGGCGGTGGCGGTGGCGGCGGCGGTCGTGGCGGCGGTGGTCATGGGGAGGCTCCTGGTCGGATGAGGCTCCCGGGGCGGCAGGACCGGGAAACGCCAGACGCCCCGGACCTTGTCGGTCCGGGGCGCCTGGGAAAGTCGCTCGTCAGTGACTCAAGCAACACGACCATGGCAGCCGGCGGACCGGATGCCATAGGTAAAGAGGAAGGTCGGGTGCGTGAGCATGGGCGTCAGTATGCCACGGCCCGTCCCGGCCCGGTTCTGCGCCGGGAGGTCCGGGGCGGAGCCCACCGTGGGCCCGCTCCGCCGGGGCGCACCCCGGTAGACTCGACCACACAGACCCCCGCCCCACCGCCGGAAGGCACCCCGTGTCATCAGCGAACCCCGCTGCCGCCGTCCCCGACACCGTCCTGGTCGTCGACTTCGGCGCCCAGTACGCCCAGCTCATCGCCCGACGGGTCCGCGAGGCCCGGGTCTACAGCGAGATCGTGCCGAGCACCATGCCGGTCGCGGAGATGCTCGCCAAGAACCCGGCGGCGATCATCCTCTCCGGCGGCCCCTCCTCGGTCTACGCCGAGGGCGCCCCCCGCCTCGACCGCGCGCTCTTCGAGGCCGGTGTCCCCGTCTTCGGCATGTGCTACGGCTTCCAGCTGATGGCCACCACCCTCGGCGGCACCGTCGACAACACGGGGGCGCGTGAGTACGGCCGTACGCCCCTGCATGTCGCCAAGTCCGGCAGCACCCTCTTCGAGGGCACCCCCGACGAGCAGTCGGTCTGGATGTCCCACGGCGACGCCTGCTCCGCCGCCCCCGAGGGCTTCACCGTCACCGCCTCCACCGACGTCGTCCCGGTCGCCGCCTTCGAGAACGACGAGAAGAAGCTGTACGGCGTCCAGTACCACCCGGAGGTCATGCACTCCACGCACGGCCAGCAGGTCCTGGAGCACTTCCTCTACCGGGGCGCGGGCATCACCCCGAGCTGGACCACCGGCAACGTCATCGAGGAGCAGGTCGAGGCCATCCGCGCGCTGGTCGGCGACAAGCGCGCGATCTGCGGCCTGTCCGGCGGCGTGGACTCAGCGGTCGCCGCGGCCCTCGTCCAGAAGGCCATCGGCTCCCAGCTGACCTGCGTCTACGTCGACCACGGTCTGATGCGCAAGAACGAGACCGAGCAGGTCGAGAAGGACTTCGTCGCCGCGACCGGCGTCCAGCTGAAGGTCGTCGACGCGGAGGAGCGGTTCCTCAAGGCGCTCGCCGGGGTCTCCGACCCCGAGCAGAAGCGGAAGATCATCGGCCGCGAGTTCATCCGCGTCTTCGAGCAGGCGCAGGCGGAGATCATCGCCGACGAGGGCCCCGAGGTCGCCTTCCTCGTCCAGGGCACGCTCTACCCGGACGTCGTCGAGTCCGGCGGCGGCACCGGCACGGCCAACATCAAGTCCCACCACAACGTGGGCGGGCTGCCGGAAGACCTCGAATTCAAGCTGATCGAGCCGCTCCGCCAGCTCTTCAAGGACGAGGTCCGGATGGTCGGCCAGGAGCTGGGGCTCCCGGAGGAGATCGTCCAGCGCCAGCCGTTCCCGGGCCCCGGCCTCGGCATCCGGATCGTCGGTGAGGTCACCAAGGAGCGGCTCGACCTGCTCCGCGAGGCCGATGCCATCGCCCGCGAGGAGCTGACGGCCGCCGGCCTCGACCGCGACATCTGGCAGTGCCCGGTGGTGCTGTTGGCGGACGTCCGGTCCGTCGGCGTCCAGGGCGACGGCCGCACCTACGGCCACCCCATCGTCCTGCGCCCGGTCTCCTCCGAGGACGCCATGACGGCCGACTGGTCCCGGCTGCCGTACGAGGTCCTCGCGAAGATCTCGACCCGGATCACCAACGAGGTCGCGGACGTCAACCGGGTCGTCCTCGACGTGACGAGCAAGCCCCCGGGCACCATCGAGTGGGAGTGAGCCCTTTCTGACCGGGCTCAGGTCCGCTTGAGGGTCCGCACCGGCTCTCCGGGCTTCCAGACCTGGACGACCAGGTACGTGTCGTCCTCGATGTAGGTCCGCACGACCTCCGTCAGCTCGGTGCGGAAGAGGTGGAACGGCTCCGGCGGTTCCACCTCTTCGCCGTACGCCGCCTTGACCGCGGGATCGTCGACCTCGACCGCCCGCCCGCTCAGCCGCACGTCACCGCCGCCCATCTCGGTGCCCGGGCCCGGATTGGCCTGCAGCGAGAAACGGGGGTCGCGGCGCAGATCGAGCGCCTTGAGCGAGTCGGGCATCATGCCCAGCCACAGCTCCCCGTTCACGAACCGGACCTCCAGCCCGGTCGTCCGCGGGGAGCCGTCCCGGCGGAGCGTGGCGAGGACGTGATGGGTGAAGGCGCCGAAGCGCGCCTCGACGGTCTGTGCGAGTTCGGGTTCGGCGGCGACGAACCCGCCCCAGTTCGAAAGATTCTCCGGCATACGTCGAGTCTCGCGCGGATACCCGACAACCACCGTCCGGTTACCCCGAGCGACGTACCGAGCGACATACCGAGCGACGTACGGCGGCGGTTCGACCCGAGCGAACGAGTGCGGTGTGGCGCGCTTCCGTGACTTGCGTAACGGTTGCGCACTCTCTTCACGGGACGGGCCTGTTCTGCCAGGGGAACCGACGGTAACTTCCGATTCGTAAAGGAAGTCACCCTGGAGGACACATGCACGGGCCCACACCGCCCCTGCCCCTACCCACCGACCAGCTCCGGTTCGCGATGCCGCCGATGCACGAGTCGGCGGAGGACGAGCGGCGACACCGCAAGGAACGCCTGGCCGGGGCCCTGCGGACCTTCGGGCGCATGGGGTTCGAGGAAGGCGTCTCGGGGCACATCACCGCGCGCGACCCGGAGTTCAGCGACTGTTTCTGGGTCAATCCGTTCGGGATGCCGTTCAAGCACGTCACGGTGAGTGACCTGGTCCTCGCCAACCAGGACGGACAGGTGATCGAGGGCCGCTATCACGTGAACCAGGCCGCCTTCACCGTCCACGCCCAGGTGCACGCCGCCCGCCCCGACGTCGTCGCGGTCGCGCACTGTCACTCCGTGCACGGCCGCGCGCTGGCCGCGCTCGGCGACCTGCTCGACCCGATCACCCAGGAGTCCTGCGCGTTCTACGAGGACCAGGCGCTCTACGACCACTACACGGGCGTCGCCGTGGACGCGGAGGAGGGCCGCCGCATCGCCGAGGTGCTCGGCAGCCGCAAGGCGCTCGTGCTGCGCAACCACGGTCTGCTGACGGTCGGCGACTCGGTCGACGCGGCGGCATGGTGGTTCCTGTCGATGGAGCGCTCGGCCCAGGTGCAGCTCACCGCCAAGGCCGCGGGCCGGCCCCTGCTGATCGAACACCGGCTGGCCGCGGCGACGCGGGAGCAGGCAGGCGGCGATCTGGTGGCATGGATCAACTATCAGCCGCTGTGGCAGGACATCAGCAGGAGCGAGCCGGATCTGCTGAGCTGACGGGGCCGGCCCGGGGCCCTGGTCTCCGGGCCCGTCCGGGCGGGTCAGAAGTCGCGCAGTACGACCGCCTTCGTGGTGGCGAACTCCTCGTCCGTCAGGACACCCTGGCGGTGGAGTTCGCCCAGCTCGCGGAGGCGACGCAGGAGGACGTCGTGGTGGTCAGGGGTGGGTGGCGGCTCGACGGCGGGCGGCGTGGGCCGGGAGGCGTCCGGGCGGTCGGCGGCGCCGCGGCTGGACGGATGGGGAAGCCGCGCCGTGACCGCCGTGGCGACGAGTGCCGTGAGGAGGTCGCGCCGGGTGCTGCCCCACAGATCGAGGGCGTACGGGTCCCGCTCCGGCGGCAGCTTGGAGAAGACGGTCTCACGCGTCACGAACCGCAGGAACCCGTCCTCGTAACCGGAGTTGGGCAGCCACTCGACCTGCACCAGCTCGCCGACGTCGATGATCCGCGGGCCGGTCGCCCGCTTGACCCGGTCGGAGGTGTCGTTCCAGTCGATCCGCACCCGCGTACCGTCGAACGACACCGTGCCGTCACTGGACCGCACGGACACCGGCACGGGCGGGCCGGGCAGGAGATACACCGTGGCGGGCTCCTTCGGTGTCTGCTCCAGCAGCATGGACTGCCGTATCTCCTCGGCCACGTACTCGGCGATCCCCGAGCGGTCGAGGTCCACCGACAGCCGGTACGGATCGGCCCCCTCCGGCAGCCGCCCCCCGGTGGCCTGCAGCAGCGGATCACTGCCCTCACGAAGCCGCAACCGGAGCCGCCCGCGCTTGCGTTCGGGCTCGTAGACGACACCGGACACCGCCTCCAGCGGCACCGCGATCTCCCCGTACGTCTGCCGGAACAGCGCCACGGAACGGTGCAGGCCCGGCGTGATCCGGACCGTGCTGCCGTCGAAGGCCCAGGCCCCGTCCCGCTGGATGATCTCGGCCATGGTGAGATTCTCCCAGCCGGGTCAACACGGGCACCGGGACTTCACCCCGCCCCTCCCTTGCGCGGAGCGGACCTGCCGGACGCGGTCCGTGTTCCGTACGGCACAATTCGCTGTCATCGCAGGGCATTTGTACGGCCGCACGGCTGTGGGAGCAGGCGGACGTACATGCGAGGCCCGGCGACGGCTGTGAAGTCGTCCACGAGGTCCACGAGGTCCACGAGGTCCACGAAGTTCACGAGGTCCGCGTTCACGAAGTCACGCTCGGAGTCGTCCATGAAAGCGCCGAGCGCGGCACTGTTACGGCGTCGTTGAAGGCGACGGCAAACGGCGACGACAACGGAACGACAACGGCATCGGAACAACAACGGCATCGGTACTGACTTCGCGGACGGTGGACGACAACAACGGTACTGACGGCGGTCATGACGACGGCGGTCATGACGACGGCGGTCATGACGACGGCGGTCATGACGACGGTGGCCATGAAGAGGATGGCCATGAAGAAGATGGCAATGACAACGGCGGCGAATGCCGAGGGACGCGGTCGCGCAGGCGGACGCGGTGCGGGAAGGCGGGCTCGGGCGTGGCGGTGCAGGAGGCGAGAGGGGGCATGGGCGCGGCCCATGAAGGCGGGTGCACGTGCGGGGACTGCCCGCACGGGGCGCGTGCGGGACATCGGCGCGCGGTCGCCGAGTTCCTGATGAAGCGAGAGGAGTTCGCGTCCGGGCAAGGGTTGCCGGCGGCCGTCGCGCACTCCGTGTCCGCCTCCCGCCAGTGGGTCTCGGACGAACTCACCCAGTCCGCGGCCCTCGTCGCCGAACGAGGCCGCGTCGAGGGCGAGGCCTGGCTCGGCCGCCTGTGGCTGCGCACGGCGATCGTCGTCTGGGCCGCCGTCGTGACCCTCCTCCTCGTCCAGTCCCTCACCGCGATCGGCGCGGGCTGGACGGTCGCCCGCACTGCCGGACTGCTGGCCGCCCTCCTGGTGGGTGCGGCACTGACGGGCGCCGGATATCTGCACCGTGCCCGCGGCGGCGCCCTCGCCCCCGTCATCGGTGAGGACAACCGTCTCTCCACCTCCCGTGCGATCGCGGTCGCCTGGGTGCTCTTCGTCGTCTTCGCGATCCTCGTCCTCGTCGGCCGCCTGGCCGCCGCCTCCGAACACCGGGAACGTGACGCCCTCATTGCCGGCCTCGACCTCACCCGCGGCGCGGGCATCGTGACCGTCCTGGCCGTGGTCTGCGGTATCGCGGTCCTGGTCCGCCGCGTCGTCGGCCTCCGGGTCCTCTCCCAACGCCTCCAGAAGGTCCGCGCCCATCGCCCCCGCGCCGCCGACCTCCTCACCGACGACTCCGGTCGGGGCAGTTTCACGGACATCCAGTACGTGATCATCTGCACCGTCGCCCTCACCTTCGCGGCGGTGCGCCTCGCCCGCCGCCCCGACCAACTCCCGGACCTCCCCTGGGGCCTGGCCCTCCTCGTCCTGGTCTCCGCCGCCACCTACGTCGCGGGCAAATACGCCGAGGGCGGCCGTCCCGTCGTCCTGTCCGTCGTCCGCGCCCGCGAGGCCGGCGACCTGGACGCCCCCATCCGCAACGGCGACGACATCGAGATCCGCGGCGCCGGCTTCGTCCCACCCGGCGCACAGACCGCCGACCACCTCTCCCGCATGGTCGTCCGCATCGGCGCCGTCCATGTCCACGTCCCCCTAGTCCCCGTCACCGGCGGCTTCAGCAACCCCACGGACGCCGTCCTCACCGCCCCCGTCCCGGCCGACGTCGAACCCGGCAAGGTCGACGTCCAGGTCGTCACAGCCGCCGGCGTAGAGACCAACCGCTACACGATCGAGGTCTCAGCGGACTGAGCGACCGACGAGAGGAAGGGAAAGGGGGCGACGGGACGGGCGCCGGACAGCCGGGTACCGGGCAGCCCGATGCCGGGTGCCGGGTCGCGTAACTCGAGTGACCTCAGCTTCGGCGGGGTGGCTTGGCCGGCCTGGACCGGTGGCGTGGGGTCTGTCGGATGGGCTGGCCTGGGCCGGTGGCGTGAGGGCCTGGCGAATGGGCCGGTCGACGACCTGCGGCGGGGTCCTTCAGGCCTTGTCGAACATCGCTGGGGTGGCTGCGTTCGGCTGGGGCGGTATCGCGAGCGGGGCCGATGCGTGGGGCGGGGCCGGGCGCCGTGAGGTGAGCGTGGCGGAGTGCAAGGGGGGCGCGCAGCCCCTTGGGATGGGATGGGACGGGTAAGCACGGCGAGGGCGGAGGAACGGTCCCACGAGGCCGCACCCCGACCCCGACAAGCCACCCTGAGCCGGAAAAACACGCCCGAACCATTGAGCACCCCCACCCCTCCGAACGTATCGTCTGTTGAGGGGTCAACGGCACGGCGGACAAGAGGCGGCGCAGACCATGACTCACGGCATTCGCACGGACTCCCACACCCCCTACCTCGACGGTGGCCCCGACTGGCGGGACACAGCCTCCCGCTACGCCCTGCTGCCCCTGCGCGTCTTCCTCGCCATCACCTTCATCTACGCCGGCCTGGACAAACTCACCGACAGTGCGTTCATGTCAGCCTCCGGCTCCGGCTCCATCGGCGACATGATGAGTGCCACCAGGGACTCCTCCGCCATCCCAGCGATGATCGACATGGCCCTCAAGAACCCCGTCGGCTTCGGCTACGCCATCGCCATCGGCGAACTCGCCGTCGGCATCGGCGCCCTCCTCGGCCTCTTCACCCGTCTCGCCGCCTTCGGCGGGGCCCTGATCTCCCTTAGCCTCTGGCTGACAGTCAGCTGGTCGGCATCCCCGTACTACTACGGCAACGACCTCCCTTACCTCATGGCCTGGATCCCCCTGATCCTCGCCGGCGCCCCGGTCCTCTCCGTGGACGCGGCCATCCGCTCCCGCCGCCACGCCGGCAGCAGGCACCGCGCAGGCGCCTACCACTGAGCCCCATGGCACCACCCCGCCCACGGCCCACCGAAGCCACCCGGCAGAGCTTGCGGCAGCACGGCACCAGCCACGGCTCGCAGGTCGCTGCTGCTCACCCTCACCACCCGGCACAGCGCGCGGCCACGGCACCTGCCCACAACGCCCCAGTGACCCCAGCTGGGCCGCCTACACCAGCATGAGTGGGGACCTCTTCGCGAGCCGGACCAGGCTTCCGATCGGCCCGCCACCAGTCTGCGGCCCTCGACCCATGACCGTCCCACGGCCTTGTCCCGCCTGCACTGCGGTACTGGTCGGCCTGGCAGCAGACCGCCATCTCCTCCCCGGGCCGGTGGCGCCCCCCCCAGCCAGACACGTCAAGCCCCGGCTGCCCACAAGCCTCCGCGCGCCGCGCCCAGGACGTCGCCCACTTGCCCCCTCTCAAGCTCCGAGTTGGCCCTTCGCTGCGCCGACCCCGTCGTACCGACCGCCCCGTCGCCCGTCGCCGTCCCGTCCCGCGCCCCCTGTCCGACTGCCGCCCGCCCCGCTCACCGTCTGTTCTCGCAGGCCGCCACGCCTCGTAACTCCGACTTATCCGTGCATGCCCGGCGGCCCTTGCCCACTCTCCGCTGCTCACTCCCTGCACCCCGGCAGTGGCAGCCCATTCCCCATCCCATCCCGCATCCGATCCCCGGCCGCCCAGGAAGACTCATCCCGCAGAACCGCTCGGTCCCGTCGCTCCCTCCGAGTCGGCCGTACCCCCGGGCCCAGTCGCCCCCGAACTCATCGCCGCTCCGGACGGCCCCGCCGCACTCCCATTCCCCGTCGGTCCCGTCGGCCGCCTCCGTTCAGACGTCCGGCGTCCTCGTACCGCGTGGTTCAGGAGACCCACTACTCCCGCCAGACACAGCCCTCCGATCACGAGGGGTATCACGGCGAACCAAGGGGTTACCCAGGCGTCTCTCGCGTCGCCGAGATACACGACGCCGGCAGCGGTGAGGAAGAGGCCGGCTATGAGCTTCCCCGGGCGGAACTCATGACGCAGCACGGGCCACCTCCGCCTGTCCCAGACCCACTTCGAGGTCGATGATGAGCATCCCGCCGCTGCCCGAACCCTTCGCGGGGGACAGCGTCAGCCGATCGCTCCTGTCCGGTGCCACGTCCACGTCCTCCTTGTCGTCACCTGGCAACTGGATGTCACCGAGGCCCACTTCGACGTCGAGACGCACGGTGACGCCCTGCGGGACCACCACCCTCGCCTTGCCCGCGCCCACCTCCACGCTCGTCGTCAGCGTCTCTCCCTTCGGTATGTCCACTCCGGACAGGTCCAGCGTGCCCACGCCGGTCCCCAGCTCATAGCGGGGCGCCACGCTCTTCACGTTTCGCGGTGTCCACTCCGTACGGACCCAGTCGGTGCTGATGTTCGCCGGGAGCGCCGCCGTGCATGCCAGGAGCCCCGCAGTGACCAGGGACAAGAAGATCGACCCTGCTCCCGTGCGGCCGAGGAAGGCGCTCAGGGCTATGCCCAGGCCGAACACGGTCAGCGCGCAGGCCAGGCCGGTCTGCAGGCTGGTGGCAAGAGCCAGGTTCTCCCAGGTCGCTCCGGTGCCGAGTCCGCCGGCGAGCAGAGCGAGCAGGAATATCCAGCCCCCTGTCCACCGCGGACCGCGCGGCTTCGGCGGGCGCGCGGCGCGTATGTCGTGGCGGGAGGGCATGTATCCCCCGGCGATGTTGACCGCTGCCGCCATGTCCCGGTCGCGGGTCGTCCACGGCCCCCACAGATAGCCCGTGCCGCCCACGTGCTTTCCGTCCTTGATGATCGGGTCGCGCCACCAGGAGGGGTAGCCGGACGCCACGGGCGGCGCCTGGGCCTCGGGTGGGGCGTCGGCGACGGCCTGCGCGGCGAGAGGATCGGGGTCGGGGGCTCCGCGCTGTTGCGACCAGTAACCCGCGCCGGCCAGGAGCAGGGAGACGACCACGGAGAAGGTAAGGACGGTCGTGTTGCTCAGCATGGTGAGGAACACACCGCAGCCGACCAGTGCGAAGAGCACGCCCGCGAGGGCCTGGCCGTCGACCCTGCCGGTCAGCAGCTTCCGTACCTCGTTCTCCTCCTCGTCGTCATACGGTATGAACAGCCAGGCGAAGCCGTAGAAGATGAGGCCGAAGCCGCCGGTCGCGGCGAGCACCGCGAGCACCACCCGGAAGATCACCGGATCCATGTCGCACTGACGCCCGAGCCCGGCGCAGACACCGCCCAGCATCTTGTACTGCCGGTCACGGCGGAACTTGTGCGGAGCGGCGGGCACGCCGGCCGGATCCTCAGGGCCGGGGCGCCCCGCCGAGCCCGGAGCGGCCGGGTCGGCCGCTCCGGGGGAGGAGCGGCCGGCAGCTCCGTGAGGGCCGGCGGAGGCCGCCTGATCCGCAGGCGCACCCCCGCTTGTCCCCGCACCCGTGCCCGCCTGCCGGCCCGTGTCCGCGCTCCCGTGTGCGCGCGGCTCCTCTGCGCCTGTGCCCGGCGAGGGCACGGCGTCCTGCGGCTCGGTCATGGGCCGCCGGGCGTCCGGACCCGAGCCGGGGCCCGGCTCCGCTGCCGCGTGCTGGTGATCCGTCATGCGTCCATCGTGACCGCCGAGCCGGTCCGATGGCAGTCGGGACGACCCTGGTCGAACCCTGATATCCGTCCGGGGATGTGTTCGATCACGCCTGGGCCGAAGATCAGGGACGTCTCGGGGACCGACCCTGATGCCTCGATCCGCCGTGCGTGTGAATATCGATGGCATGCCGGAAGCCGCAGCACTGCCAGTCGACACTCCGCGGCCCCCGCGCAAGCTCTACCGCAGCAGCGACGGACGCTGGCTCGGAGGCGTGGCGCGAGGGCTCGCCGGACATCTTGGGCTGCCCGTGACCTGGGTGCGGCTCGTGTTCGCCGGCCTCTTTCTCGCGGACGGCCTCGGTGCCCTGGTCTACGCGGCGTTCTGGTTCTTCGTCCCGCTCGGTGTGGGAGGCGTCGACAACCAGCGGCCGCCGGCCATCGCCACCGAGACCTCGCCCGACGGCCGCCGCAGACTCGTGGCCCGCAAACCCGACCGCGGCCAGATAGTCGCCCTCCTCCTCATGGTCGTCGTGGCCATGGTCTTCGTCGGCAATGTGGACCTCGGCGAGGCCGCCCGGGCGTATCTCTGGCCGACCGTGCTCGTCGCGGCGGGTGTCGCCCTGGTCTGGCGTCAGGCGGACAACGCGCGGCGCGCCCGCTGGGCCGAGGTCGGCCGACGGCGGCGCACGATCACGCTCCTCCGCTCCGTGGCCGGTGTCCTCCTGGTCACCGCGGGCGTGTCCGGGATATTCGTCCTGCAGGGCTCGGCCGCCCACCTGGGCTCGGTGCTGCAGGCCGCGCTCGCGGTCCTCGTGGGCATAACGCTGCTGGCAGGCCCGTACCTCGTCCGTATGACCCAGGACCTCTCCGAGGAGCGCCTGATGCGTATCCGCGCCCAAGAACGCGCGGAGGTAGCGGCCCACGTCCACGACTCGGTGCTCCACACGCTGACACTGATACAGCGCAATGCGGACAGCCCGAACGAGGTCCGCCGCCTCGCCCGAGCCCAGGAGCGCGACCTGCGGAACTGGCTGTACAAACCCGAGGGCACAGGAAAGGACGAGGACGACGAGCCGGACACCCTCGCCGAGGCCGTGCGGCGGAACGCCGCGGAGGTCGAGGACAAGCACGGCGTTCCCATAGAGGTGGTCGTCGTGGGGGACTGTCCCCTCGACGAAGGACTGACCGCGCAGATGCAGGCCGCGCGCGAGGCGATGGTGAACGCCGCCAAGTACGGTGGCGAGGGCGGCGCCGTGCAGGTCTTCGCCGAGGTCGAGGGAAGGACGGTCTTCGTGTCCGTCCGCGATCGAGGCCCGGGCTTCGATCTCGACTCGATACCCGCCGACCGCATGGGCGTCAGAGAATCGATCATCGGCCGCATGGAGCGCAACGGAGGCACGGCACGGCTCCGCGCCGTACCGGACGGCGGCACGGAGGTCGAGTTGGAGATGGAGAGGGCGGAGACGACGTCATGAGTGACGCGAACGGGGCGAACGACCTTGCCGCACAGGGCGGTTCGGGCACTGAGCCGAACGGGGGCCAGAGAGGCGAGGCCGCGAGAGGCGAGGCCGCGAGAGGCACGGATGCGGCTGAGGGCGTGCCCGGCGAGTCCGGCCGCCCCGATACACCCGCCACGGCCAGCACGGCCGGCGATACCGGTGTGACCGCCGCACCTGGAAAGTCCGCCACGGCCGGGCAGTCCGCTGCGACCGAAGGCGGGGCCGGGGCCGGTGTCTCCGGGGCCGGGCGGTACGTCCGGGTCGTGCTGGTGGACGATCACCGGATGTTCCGTACGGGAGTGCGGGCCGAGATCGGGCAGACGGACCGTACGGGGGTGGAGGTCGTCGGGGAGGCACCCGACGTCGACCAGGCGGTCTCGGTGATCACGAGCACGCGGCCCGAGGTGGTGCTCCTCGATGTGCATCTGCCCGGCGGGGGAGGCGTCGAAGTGCTGCGCCGTTGTTCTGCGTTGATGTCGGACGCCGAACAGCCCGTCCGGTTCCTCGCGCTGTCCGTGTCGGACGCGGCGGAGGATGTGATCGGTGTGATCCGGGGTGGGGCGCGCGGCTATGTCACCAAGACGATCACCGGCTCCGATCTCGTGAACTCCATCTTCCGGGTGCAGGAGGGTGACGCCGTCTTCTCCCCACGCCTGGCCGGCTTCGTCCTGGACGCCTTTGCCTCTACAGACGCCCCGCCCGTCGACGAGGACCTCGACCGACTCACCCAGCGCGAGCGCGAGGTGCTGCGTCTCATCGCCCGCGGGTATGCGTACAAGGAGATCGCCAAGCAGCTCTACATCTCGGTGAAGACGGTGGAGTCCCATGTGTCCGCCGTGCTGCGGAAGCTGCAGCTCTCCAACCGGCACGAGCTGACGAGATGGGCGACGGCACGACGCTTGGTGTGAGGGATGGGCGCAGGTGCCGACATCGGCACGAGCGCTGGCATTGGCACCAGCGCTGGGCGGTGGCGCTGGCACCGGCGTTGGCACTGGCACCGATGGTGCGGGCGCCAGGTCGGTCTGGGCGGCGTCGCCTTCGAGGTCGATCTCGCCCTGACCGGCTGACCGGCTGACCCGCTGACCGTGCCTCCGGTCAGCCGGAGGCTGGCCCGTCTGCCGGACCCTCCGTGCCCCCGGCCAGCGGAAGCAGGCCCGTGCTGCCGGACCGTTCGTGCCGCCGGGCATCCATGCCTCGGCGTCCGGCAGCCGCCCGACGCCACCCACCAGCGCGAGGCAGCCGCCCCGTGCTGTTCGCTCCGTCTCGCTCCGTCCCGCCCGGCCGGAGGCGTCCGCTCAGGCCACCCTTGTTGCCCCCGCGTACGGCATCTCGTCGAGCGGGGCCACGCGTACCGGGGCGGAGGGGTTCGGGGCGTGGATCATCTGGCCGTTGCCGATGTAGATGCCCACGTGGCTGATGCCGGAGTAGTAGAAGACCAGGTCGCCGGGGAGGAGTTCGGAACGGGAGACGCGGCGGCCGGCGTTGATCTGGGAGTAGGTGGTGCGGGGGAGGGAGACGCCGGCGGCGCGGTAGGCGGCCAGGGTGAGACCGGAGCAGTCGAAGGCGTTGGGGCCGGTGGCGCCCCAGACGTACGGACTGCCGAGCTTGGAGAAGGCGTAGGAGACGGCCGCTGCGGCGCGGGAGTCGGGGGCGTCGGCGGTGGCGGAGACGGGGGAGACCGGGCCGGTGAGGTCGCGCCGGGGCGAGGTGGAGGAGCGGGAGGCGTGCCCCGTGCTGCCGCCCGCGGTGTCGAACCGTGCCCGGTCCTCACTGGTGAGCCGGCCGAGCAGCTGCCGTGCGTCGGACAGCTTCGAGGTGACCGTCTTCTTGTGCCGCTTCAGCTCCGTCTGCCGGGTCTTGAGTGCGCCCAGTTCGACCCGGGCGGCCCCGCGCAGCCGTTCGATCTCCAGCAACTGCTTCCGCACACTCGCCACATCCGCCGACTGCCGGCTGCCGACCCGCTCGGCGAGGGCGGCGCCGTCCAGGTACTGGTCAGGGTCGGCGGAGAGCGCGAGCTGCCAGGAAGGGTCGATGCCCCCGCGCCGGTACTGCGCCGCCGCCAGCGAACCCAGCTCGTCCCGTGCGGAGTTGAGCCGCTCGGTGCGGCGGGCGGCCTGGTCGCGCAGCTCTTCGAGGTTCTCCTGCGCTGTGTCGGCCTTCTCCTTCGCGCCGTTGTACTTCTCGGTGGCGACCTCGGCCTCTTGGAACAGCTTGTTCACTTTCGCCCTGACCTGGTCAGGCGTGAGCTGGGGGTCGGCGTGCCCGGTGCCGTCGAAACCCGTCGCGGTCGCCGCGCCCGCGAGGGCGAAGGTCGCGGCCGTGCGGACCGTGTGGCCGCCGAGTGAGCGCTGTCTGGGCTTGCGGTGCGCTGCCACGTGGAGTCCATGTCCTCTCCGTACGACCGCCGTCCGCGGTACGGACATCGTCCGACCGTACGGACCGCCTGGGGGGAGCGGTGACGCGTCCGGCGGCGGCCCGCACAGGGGGAGCGGGACGCCGCCGGACCTTCTCGGCGGTGGTGTCCGACTGCCGCCCCTGGCCGGGCGGCGGTGGGGAGCCGGTCACCTGAGGGAGGACGCTAAACCTGGGCGTGAGGGCACGGTAACGCGTTGTACGGAAGTGGCGTGCACCGACCACGAGGTGACCGTATGTGACCGTGATCCCGTCCTGGCGTCGCCGACTTCACGCTGCGCGATGACCGATACGGTCATTTCGGACCTGCCGGGAGGGCCGCGATGCTATGCGGCGCATATATGCAAGATCGTCACGGCCCCGCCGGATGCCCTCGTGCCGGTGCCCTCGTGTCGGATGTGTGCATGCCGGATGTCTTCGCGCGGGAGAACTTCGTGCCGGAGATTCGCGAAAGGCCATGCCCCCCGGAGGCCGCTTGCGGCCACCTTTCCCCGTGAGATGGAACGGCCCCCGCGCCCGGCCTACCGCGGACCCCTCATTAGGCTCCGCGCATGGACGTACTCATCCACATCCTCGTCGCCCTCCACATCATCGGCATCGCCTCCCTCCTGGGCGGTTTCCTGACCCAGATGAAGGCCATGGGCCAGGGCACCGCCCGCTTCGTCCCCGCGATGCTCCACGGCGCCCTCACCATGCTCGTCACCGGTGTGCTCCTCGTCGGCCTCAACCAGGCGGACGATCAACCCGTCGACAACATCAAGATCGGCGTCAAACTCGCACTGCTGATCGTGATCCTGGGACTGGTCTACGTGAAACGGGACGAAGAGACGGTGGAGAAGCCGCTGTTCGGCCTGGTGGGCGCGCTGACCATCGCGAACATCTTCATCGCGGTGCTCTGGACCTGACGGCGCGCCCCCGGGTCGACCGTGCGGCTACGCAGGCCGCACCACGCTGTGCACCGACGACTCGCCGTCGTGGAAGACCGACTCCTCGCGGACGTAGGTGCCCGGCTTCGGGGCGTGGATCATCATGCCGTTGCCTATGTAGAGGCCGACATGGCCGATGTTGTCGTAGAAGAAGACCAGGTCGCCGGGCCTGGCCTCGGCGAGGGGGACCGTGGTGCCGGCGGTGAGCTGATCGAAGGTGGTGCGGGGGAGGTCGACGCCGGCGGCCTTCCAGGCGGCCTGGGTGAGCCCGGAGCAGTCGTAGGAGCCGGGGCCGGTGGCGCCCCAGACGTACGGCTTGCCGATCTGCGCGCGGGCGAAGGCGATGGCCCTGTCGGCCTTCGCGGCATAGGTGAAGTCCTCGGCCGGGAGGGTGGTCCCGGAGGTGGCGCCGGTGGACGTCTCCGTGCCGGTGGACGTGTCCTCCCAGGTGTCCTGCGATCCCTGGCCTTCCTGCGATCCCCGGCCTGGCTGTTGTGATCCCTGGCCTTCCTGCGATCCCTGACCCTCCTGGGCAGGCGGGGCTTCCCGCGTCTCCACGGTCGTCGCCCGTGCCGCCTGCTGTCGCGCGAGTTCCTCCGCCTTGCGGTCGGCCTCCTCCCGCTCGCGCTGTTCGATCGCGGCGAGCCGGGCCCTCTCCTCGGCGGTGAGGCCGGCGAGCAGCTCACGGGCCTGGGCGAGCTTCGCCTGGACCTTGGCCTTGCCGGCCTTGAGCCTGTTCTGCGACTCGGTGAGCTGTTCGAGGCTGTCGCTCGCCTCCTGGCGCTGATCCGCCGCCTCGGCCTGCTCGGTGACGTACGCGCCGACGGCCTCCTGCCGGCGGTCTGCCGAACGGTCCGTCAACTGGTTCTGGTCGAGGTAGCCCTGCGGGTCGCCCGCCAGCAGCGGCGAGGCCAGGTCGGGGGCCGCCGCGCCCGTGCGGTACTGGGGCGCGGTGAAGGAACCGAGTTCCTCCCGCGTCTCGTTGAGCTTCTCCGTGCGCTTGGCGACGCCGTCGAGAAGGGTGTCGACCTGTTTCTTCTGCCTGGCCGTCTTCTCCTTGGCCCCGTAGTAGTTCTCGGTCGCCGAACCGGCCTGGCGGTAGAGGGCGTCGACCTTCTTCTCGACTTCCTCCAGGCTCGGCTTGTCGTCGGTCGAGGGCGCGGCCGTGGCGGTGCCCGACTGGGAGAGCAGGGCCACCGAGGTGAGGGCGGCGGTGGCGAGAGCGGGGGTGCGTATGCCCGCGCGCGTTCCGGCCGGACGCGGCTTGCGGTGCGGCGCCATGGTGCGGCGTCTCCTTCCGTTGTCCGCCTACCGAGTTAGCTGTCGGGTTCGGGCGCAAGCTTCGGAAGGTTTGCCCTACGGCCCTCGCCGCGCGCGGCGGTCGGGTCGATTCACCCCGGAGAACGGTGGGTCCCCGGCTCCGGGCGCCTCGGGGAGGCGTACCGGACTCGGCGGAGGTCGTGCGGCCCGGCGACGTTCGCCGGTTGGGTCGTACGGCCCAGAAGAAAAAGTTAGCCAACTCGTGTGGCTCGTGTGAAGGTTGATGTGCGATATGCCCGATACGTTTTCGTGACCTTAGCCTCTTCGGCGCGACAAACGGTAGGCTCGATCGCTCACCGTCGCACGGCGGTCGCGGTAGGTGGCGGGGGCGGACTTTCCGGGGCGGCCTCTCGCTGTCAGTGCGGGCGCCTAGACTCGGAGAGCGATGAGCAGCCTCTTTGACGACAGCTTCCTGGCGGACCTCCAGGCCCCCCGCGGCCATGCGGAGGAGCCCCCGCCGCCACCCGAGGACGATCACGTACCGGAGCCGCTTCCGGACGATCTGTTCGGTGGGAAGTTCGACGTGCCCCCGGACCGGGACGCGTACTACCGCGACGGAGCCCCCCGTCCCGCCCTGGACGCGGCGGCCCTCCTGGACGGGCTGAACGAGAACCAGCGCGCGGCCGTGGTCCACGCGGGTTCGCCCCTGCTTATCGTGGCCGGAGCCGGCTCCGGCAAGACCCGGGTGCTCACCCACCGCATCGCGCACCTGCTCGGCGAGCGGCGCGTCCACCCGGGCCAGATCCTCGCGATCACCTTCACCAACAAGGCCGCGGGCGAGATGAAGGAGCGCGTCGAGCAGCTCGTCGGACCGCGCGCGAACGCGATGTGGGTCATGACCTTCCACAGCGCGTGTGTACGGATCCTGCGGCGCGAGTCGAAGAAGCTTGGCTTCACGTCCTCCTTCTCGATCTACGACGCCGCCGACAGCAAGCGCCTGATGGCGCTCGTCTGCCGTGACCTGGACCTCGATCCGAAGCGTTTCCCGCCCAAGTCCTTCAGCGCCAAGATCTCGAATCTGAAGAACGAGCTGATCGACGAGGAGGACTTCGCCGCCCAGGCCACCGACGGCTTCGAGAAGACCCTCGCCCAGGCCTACGCGCTCTACCAGTCCCGCCTCCGTGAGGCGAACGCGCTCGACTTCGACGACCTGATCATGACGACGGTCAATCTGCTGCGCGCCTTCCCCGATGTCGCCGAGCACTACCGCCGCCGCTTCCGCCACGTCCTCGTGGACGAGTACCAGGACACCAACCACGCCCAGTACGCTCTGGTCAGAGAGCTGGTCGGCACCTCCGAGCACCCCGTGGACGTGCCGCCCAACGAGTGGGACGTACCGCCCGCCGAACTCTGTGTCGTGGGTGACGCCGACCAGTCGATCTACGCCTTCCGTGGCGCGACCATCCGCAACATCCTCCAGTTCGAGGAGGACTACCCGGACGCGACGACGATCCTGCTGGAGCAGAACTACCGCTCCACCCAGACGATCCTGAGCGCGGCCAATGCGGTCATCGAGCGCAACGAGTCCCGCCGCCCGAAGAACCTGTGGACGAACGCGGGCGCGGGCGCGCAGATCACCGGCTATGTCGCCGACACCGAGCACGACGAGGCCCAGTTCGTCGCCGACGAGATAGACCGGTTGACGGACGCGGGCGACGCGAAGGCCGGCGACGTCGCCGTCTTCTACCGTACGAACGCCCAGTCCCGTGTCTTCGAAGAGGTGTTCATCCGCGTCGGCCTGCCCTACAAGGTCGTCGGCGGCGTCCGCTTCTACGAGCGCAAGGAGGTCCGGGACGTCCTCGCGTATCTGCGGGTCCTCGCCAACCCGGAGGACTCGGTCCCGTTGCGCCGCATCCTCAACGTCCCCAAGCGCGGCATCGGCGACCGCGCGGAGGCGATGATCGACGCCCTGTCGCAGCGCGAGAAGATCAGCTTCCCGCAGGCGCTGAAGCGCGTCGACGAGGCCTACGGCATGGCGGCCCGGTCCACGAACGCGGTCAAGCGGTTCAACACGCTGATGGAGGACCTGCGGACCGTCGTGGAGTCCGGCGCCGGACCGGCGACCATCCTGGAGGCGGTCCTCGAACGGACCGGCTATCTGGCCGAGTTGCAGGCCTCCACCGACCCCCAGGACGAGACCCGCATCGAGAACCTCCAGGAACTCGCCGCCGTCGCGCTGGAGTTTGAGCAGGAGGCCACGGCCGCGGAAGGCGAGGGTGAGAGCGAGGCGGCAGCCGCGACGCCCGTCGGGCTCCCCGCCTTCCTGGAGCGGGTGGCGCTGGTCGCCGACTCCGACCAGATCCCCGACGACGAGGCGGACGGCTCGGGCGTCATCACGCTCATGACCCTCCACACCGCCAAGGGCCTGGAGTTCCCGGTCGTCTTCCTCACCGGCATGGAGGACGGCGTCTTCCCGCACATGCGCGCCCTCGGCCAGACCAAGGAGCTGGAGGAGGAGCGCCGCCTGGCGTACGTCGGCATCACCCGCGCGCGGGAACGGCTCTACCTCACCCGGTCCACCCTCCGCAGCGCCTGGGGCCAGCCTTCGTACAACCCGCCGTCCCGCTTCCTGGAAGAGATCCCGGCCACACACCTGGAGTGGAAGCGCACGGGTGCCTCCGCGCCGGTGTCCTCGGGTCCGGCCTCCGGGATCGCGTCCTCGCTGTCGTCGTCCCGTTCCCGTTCCTCGGCCTCCGGAGCGTCCGGCTTCGCGACCCGCCGCAGCAACGAGAAGCCGGTGGTCTCGCTCGCCGTGGGCGACCGCGTCACCCACGACCAGTTCGGCCTCGGCACGGTCGTCGGCGTCGGGGGCACGGGCGCGAACGCGGAGGCGACGATCGACTTCGGCGACACCAAGCCGAAGCGGCTGCTGCTGCGGTACGCACCGGTGGAGAAGCTGTAGCGGTGGTCGGTCGCCGCGTGACACACCTCGGGCCCCTGCGTTCGGCAGGGGCCCGTTCTTCGTTCTCGCTGTCCGTAACGGTGCCCGCTACGGTGCCCGTTACGTCGGGTCCAGCCCGTGGCTGCGCAGCCACGGCAGGGGGTCGATGGCGGAGCCGCCCGCCGGGTGGACCTCGAAGTGCAGGTGCGGGCCGGTCGAGTTGCCCGAGTTGCCCGAGTAGGCGATGGGGTCGCCGGCCTTGACGGTCGTACCCGAGGCGACCTTGTAGGTGGAGAGGTGGCAGTACCAGGTCTCGGTGCCGTCCTTGGCGGTCACGATGACCATGTTGCCGTAGGCGCTGTTCCACTGGGTGCGCACGGTGCCGTCGGTCGCGGCCATCACCTGGGTGCCGTACGAGACCGGGAAGTCTATGCCGGTGTGCAGAGACATCCAGTTGACGCCGGACTGTCCGTAGTACGCGCTGAGTCCGTGCTGGGCGACCGGCAGTGCGAACTTCGGCCGCAGCCGTTCCTTGCGGGCCGCGTCGGCCGCCGCCTTCTTCTGCTCCAGCTCCTGCTGCGCCTTGAGGTCGATGCGCTCCTGCGTCCGGCTCGCCCGGTCGGCGAAGTCGTCGGCCTCGGCCGAGAGGCTTTCCAGCTGCGTGTCGAGCTGGTTGTTGGCGATGGACGGCTTCACGGCGGTGGCGTCCGACTTGACCGACGCGGTCGTCTCCGTGTCGTCCGACGTGGCGCCGACCGAGGCCGCCGCGATCCCCGCGACACCCATGACGCAGGCCGACGGAACCGCCACGGTCAGCAGGGCGGAACGTTTGGCCGGAGGCTTCCGGCGCGACCGCGAGGCCGCGCGGGTGGCCGCCCGGCCGGGGCCCGCGGTCCTCGTCTCCGCCGGGGCGGCCTCCTCCTCGCCGTCGAGGAGCGCGACGCGGTCCGCGTCATCGGGCTCGAACTCGTCGTCCTCGGAGGGGTGTTCGTCCTGGTCGTACGGGGCGATCTGCTCGAAGGTCGCGGTCGCCTGCTGGTGGAAGTCCGTGGCCTCGGCCGAGAGGTCCACCACGACGGTCTGCGGGTGCGACTGTGCCTCGTAGGACTCGGAAGCCGCGCAGTCGCTTTCGTACGACTCCTCGGCGGGGCCGCCGTGTTCGTCGCCGGCCGGGGTGCCGTCGCTGTTCCACTGCGTGGCGTCGAACGCGCCCGTGTCGAAGTGCTGGGTGCCAACCCACTGCTGGGTCTGGTCGGTGTGCCCCGACTGGCCCGCCTCGTCGGACGGTTCGGCCTGCAGCCAGCCACTCGCGTCCCACTGGCCACTGGCGTCGGGACCGGCCGGCTGCGTCGGGACCTGGGAGAGGTGGTCGTAACCCGCCGTCCAGGACGTCGTTTCGTAACTGCCCGTGTCGTACGCGGCCTGGTGCTGCGCGGCGTACGGGTCGTAGTTCGGTGTCTGGTGGTTGCCCGTCGACCACTGCGAGGCGTCGTAGGAGCCCGTGCCGGTGTCATTGCCCGGCAGGTCACCGAAGAGGGGGTCGGTCGCGAAGGTGCCGGTCGCGGTCGCGTGGGCGCCGGTACCGGAGTCGAAACCGGTGGCGGGGAATTCGCCGTACGTGGTGAAGTCGCCATAGGAGGCTTCCTGGTGGCCGTACGACGCGTAGTGCGCCGGGTCGGCTTCGGAAGCCGGAGCCGGGGGTGTTGCGGTCCCCGACGGGTGACGATCGTTCACCAACTTCTCTTTCGCCTCGACGACAGGGGCTGGCAGAGCAGTGCGGTGACTGTACCCGGCGGTATGCGGGCGCGACAATCTTCAACGGGTTTCACGCGCGCAGGAAACGGGCATTCGAGCGTCTTTCGGTGGTCTGTGGGTACGAGTTTGGCCTTGCGTTCGAAGGTTGTTCGATAGTCGACCGCCGCGTGAGGGTGACGGGACGCCCGTGTCGACGGGGGCGAGACGTTTCGCGGGGTGGTGGCGGGCCGGAGATGGGGCGCGTTGTGGCTGCCGGAAGGAGTGGCGTGAGTCGGGCGCGTGGCAGGGGCGCGCGGGTGTGCGCCGGGTTTACCGCCTTACGTCCCTGTTTCGCCACCGTGTGGCGAGCGTCACTGTCTCGCCGGTGCCGGTGCCGGTGGCGGTGCCGGTGCCGGTGGCGGCGGTCGCGGGCTCAGGCGACGGTCAGGCCGCCGGGGCGGGCGGTGGGGCGGGCCTCTGTCGACGGGTTGTCGAGGGCCTGCCGTATCTCGCCGACGACCGCGGGGTGAACCGGCAGGGCGAGGTGGCCGATACCGGTGACCCGGACGTTCTGCGCCATCAGGTCCGGGTGGTCGACGCAGGCGGTCTCCATCGGAACCATCACGTGGTCGAGGTCGCTCCAGAACGCCACGAAGTGCGTACGGCAGCCCGGTGCCGGTTCCCTCAGTTCCTCCAGCAGCGCCGAACCCGGCCGCATCTGGCGGACGATGGGGTGCGCGTCCGCCAGCGGCACGGCCCGGGTGCCGCCGTGCGGGGTGCCGAGCGTGACGAGCGTACGGACGCGGAGGTCACCGCCGAGCCGCTGCACGTAGTACCGCGCTATCAGTCCGCCGAGGCTGTGCCCGACGACGTCCACCTGCTCCTGGCCCGTGCGCTCGCAGATGTCCTCGATGTGCCGGCCGAGCAGTTCGGCGGCGGCGCGGATGTCGCAGGTGAGGGGGGAGTAGTTGAGCGATTCGAGATGCCGGCCGCCGTGCTGTGCGAGGGCGCGGCGCAGCAGGACGAAGACCGAGCGGTTGTCGATGAAGCCGTGCAGCAGAAGGACCGGGGGCTTGTCCTCGGCGGGCAGCCGGGGGGTGTCCGCCGGGGGGAGCGTGGGGGTGGTCCGGCGCTCCTGGACCATTCCGGACGGATAGAGCAGCATATGTCCGGCGAGAATGGCCAACTCCAGGGCGGTCGCCTTGAGAAGGGCCATGGACAGGCCCGCCAGGCTCGTGGGCAGCAGCAGCCGCTCGCAGAGCGGAAGAAGGGGCGTGACCGCCCTGGTGACCTTCATGCCGACCTCCCGTCGGCAGACGGGTGGACGCCTCTGTCCCCCCGTGTGCCCTAGTGAAGGGCCGCGGACGTGGCCGACGGGCGACGGGTGCGAGGCGACGTGACGCGGTGCGTGTGGCGCGCGTGACGTGCGGTGCGTGTGCGACGCCTGAGGCGCCGATCACGCGACGGGGATGCGACGCTCCTGACTCCCCGCTGCCCTGCCCTCCGCCGTCTGCCGGTGCCGGTCCGTCCCGTCGCCGCGCTTCTTCGCGGCAGTGAGGCGGTACGGCGTCCTTCCGACGACTCTCCTTGCTGTGCGCACGCTACCCCGTGGCGCGCACGCCACGGGAGCCTGTGCAGGCGGTCCGGAAACAGCCCGGATGCCGCGATCACCTCCGTGATCACCTCGGTCCCCGCGACGCGTGAGCCGCGGAAACCGGGAGCAGTGCGCGGCGAACGTGTCCCACCGTGTGATTTCCCCCTCGCTCTGGGCCGTGAAACTGCCGGTAGCGGGATGCTGGAGATAACGTTCGTTCACTTTCCCGGAGTGTGGCGTGGGTAGGCGTTCCATGAACCCGAATCCGTGATGTGGTCGTTCTGCGCGGTTCGCGCGACATGTGAGGCTGTGTTCTGTTACGGGTTGGTGTAGTCGTTTCATGGAGGCAGTGATGGGTGTGGCAACCGGTCCGATCCGCGTGGTGGTGGCCAAGCCGGGACTCGACGGCCATGACCGGGGGGCCAAGGTGATCGCGCGGGCGCTGCGCGACGCCGGTATGGAGGTCATCTACACCGGCCTCCACCAGACTCCCGAGCAGATCGTCGACACCGCGATCCAGGAGGACGCCGACGCGATCGGTCTGTCCATCCTCTCCGGCGCCCACAACACGCTCTTCGCGGCCGTCATCGAACTCCTCGAGGAGCGCGACGCCGAGGACATCCTCGTCTTCGGCGGCGGCATCATCCCCGAGGCGGACATCGCGCCGCTCAAGGACAAGGGAGTCGCCGAGATCTTCACGCCGGGAGCGACGACGGCGTCGATCGTGGAGTGGGTACGAGTGAATGCGCGGGCGTCGGCGGGGGCGTAGAGGGCGAGACCAGGCTCTGCGGGTCTGGAGAGCGAAGGCCCTGCGCGCCCCGCCCCCACCGGACCCGCCCCCACCGGACCCGCACCCGCCGACGCACCCCACGCCGACTCACTCCCCGCCGACTCACTCCCCACCGACCAACCTCCGCCCCACCCCTCACGCGGAGCCCGCCCCCGCCAACTCGTCCCGCATCGTCGCCCGCAACCGCAGCGTCGTCGCGAGCCGCTGGAACGCCTCCGCCCAGTACCCGCCCGCCCCCGGCGCCGCGCCCTCCGCATCCTCCGGCGTCGCGGTGAGCGGCTGGAGTCGCACCGCCTCCGCCGGATCCAGGCACCGCTCGGCCAGCCCCATCACCCCGCTGAAGCTCCACGGATAACTCCCGGCGTCCCGCGCGATGTTGAGCGCGTCGACCACCGCCCGGCAGAGCGGCGGAGCCCACGGCACCGCGCACACCCCGAGCAGCTGGAACGCCTCCGACAGACCGTGGGTGGCGATGAACCCCGCCACCCACTCGGCCCGCTCCCCGCTGCTGAGCGTCGCCAGCAGCTTCGCCCGTTCGGCCAGCGACACGGCCCCCGGTCCGCCGGCCTCCGGCGTCGAGGGCGCCCCCAGCAACGCCCGCGACCACTCGGGATCCTGCTGCCGCACCGCCGCACGGCACCACGCCCCATGCAGCTCACCCTGCCAGTCGTCCGCGACCGGCAGTGCCACTATCTCCGCCGGCGTACGCCCCCCGAACCGCCGCGACCATGCCCCGAGCGGCGCCGCCTCCACCAACTGGCCCAGCCACCAGGACCGTTCACCCCGCCCGGCGGGCGCCTTGGGCAGCACGCCGTCCCGCTCCATCCCGGGGTCGCACTCGTGCGGGGCCTCGACCACGAGCGTGGGGGTTCCGGCAGTCGTCGACGTGCTGCCTGTGCGGTCGACGGCCACACACGCGGTCGCCCGCTTCGCCATCCGTCCCGCGAGCGCCGATGCGGGCAGAGCGGACAGCAACTCCGCTGCCGTGGCCCGCACATTGCGGCTGCGGTCGGCCAACGCGCCCTCCAGGAAGGGTTCGTCCGCCGCCTCCAGCCCGGTGCGCAGGGTGTCGAGGAACATCAGCCGGTCCTCCGCCCGCTCCGTCTGCCACGTCCCCGACAGCACCTCGCGCGCCGAGGCGGCGTCCTCGGTCCGTAGCGCCGTGAGCAGCGCGACGCGCTCCGCGAACAGGCCCTCCCGCCACAACCGCTGGACCCGCTCGGGCTCGTCCGGGCCGGGCAGGGCCGCGCCACCGCCGGGCGCGGCACGCAGCGCGAAACGCCAGTCCTTGTTGAACCGGGCCAGCCACAGCGCCCGCGCCCCCGCGAAGACCAGCACGGCGGGCCGTAGGTCGGTACGGCCACGCGCCGCGTCCAGCAGCGCGGGCAGGGCCTCCGGAGGCGCCGCGTAGCCGTGCGCGTTGGCCAACGCCAGCCACTGCGGCAGCAGTTCCATGAGATCGGGCGCCGTGCCCCGGCGTCCGCCACCGGTGCCGGGCCGGTCGGCCAGCAGCGTCGCGAGCCTCCGCGCCGCGGCGGGCGGCAGCGGCGGACGCCGGTCGGGCGCCACCGGCTCCGGCCGTGCCACCGCCCGCACCGGCCGTATCCCCGCCCGCCGCCGCACGGTCTCCACGGCCGCCGCGTCCAGCAACGCCACGGGCGCCGCCCGTCCGGGCAACGGCTCGGCCGGCGCACGGCGGTCCGTCCCGAGGAGCGCGGTCGTGACCAGCTCCTCCCAGGAGGGCCCCGCCGAAGCTTCTGACGCACTGGTCATGAGGTTCCTTCCGTCCGCCGCCCGACCACTGTGTCCGCCGCCTCGCCTTTCCTCAGCACAACGCCACCGCCTGCCCGCCCGCAGGTTGCTCCGCCCATGCCGTCAGCGGGGTGAAGCCCCGGTGGCCGCACTCGCCGAAGACGGTCACGGGCCGGCCGCCGGAGAGGGACAGCAGGCGCCACAGGCCGGGGCGGGCGCGTGCGGAGGGGGCGAGGGGGAGAGCGAGGTCGCTGTCGGCGTCGGTCAGTTGCCAGGAGTCGCCGTCCGGGACGGGGACGACGCGGGCGAGGGCGACCGGGAAGGAGTCCAGCCAGGGATCGTCCCGCAGGGCCGCGCCGTAACCGGCCGCCGCCTCGGACGGAGTGCTGCCCCGCGGTCGTACGGCGGTGGGCTCGGGAGCCGTGAACCGCTCGCCCAGGGCCGCTCGGAGCTGACCGGCACCCGGGTACGCCGACACCTCGGCCTCGAACGCCAGCCCGACCGGAAGCGACAGCTCAGGCGCGCGACCGGCGGCTCCGTAGGAGAGGAGCAGGGCCGTACGGCCCGTGTGGACGCCGTGCAGCCAGATGCGGCGGGTGGTGAGAGGGGAGTGGGAGTCGGACGTGTCGTACTGCGCGAGGGCGAGCCAGCGATCGCGGACCGGTGGGCCGTCCGGCGAGCCGGTCAGGCCGACCCGGGAACCGACCGTGGCCGCGAGGCCGTCCGGCAGACGATCGCGGCGCAGCCAGCCCTGGTCGAGCAGATGAAGCAGCGCGCACTCCTCCAGCAGGCGGGCCGGCCAGCCGGGGCCCGAGCCCGGTATCGCGCCCAACTCCCGCACCCGCGCCGCGAGTCCTGGGGCCTGGGCGTCGACCATGCGGGCCGCCGTCTCCTCCCACAGCCCGTACCCCGCCTGTTCCGCGGCGGCCAGGCCGCCGCGGAACAGGTCGGTCAGTCGCTGTTCGAGCTCCGTCGCGCCCGCGGTGATGCGGTCGGCGCGCCGCTCCGCTCGGCGGCGCGCCGCCTCGGGGTCAGCGGACGTGGCCCCAGATGCCGCGCCCGTCCTCGTCGTCCTCGCCGCTGCGCGCGTGCGGCGGCCTGACAGCCACTGCTGCGCCCAGTCCGGCGCCTGCCCGGACGGCACCGCTGCGGCGTCGCCCGCCCAGAGCAGGAGCAGCCCCAGCGCATGCTTGCACGGGAACTTCCTGCTCGGACAACCGCACTTGTACGCGGGCCCCGAGGAGTCCGCCACGTCGATGATCGTCTGATACGGCTTGCTGCCACTTCCTTTGCACAGTCCCCACACCGTCCCCTCGTCCGAACTGCCAGTACCCGACCACGGCCCTGCCGCGGCGAGTTTGCTTCCGGCTTTGCGCGACGCGGCGTCAGGTGCCAATGCCAGCACCTGCTCAGCCGTCCAGCGCACCCCCTGCTGAGTCATGTTCCGAAGGTAGATCCCACCACTGACAATTGGCTTGCGCGATCTAATTTCCCCAGGTCAGACTGGATTGTCAGTGGCGTGGTGCAGTGTGGTCAGCAGATCCGAACCGGCCGAGCTGGAGGGGGACTCAGCCATGCCTGCGTCCGTTGGAACGACCACTGTCGACCCGAGCCGCAACCAGTCCGCGCCCGCGAACACACGCACGGGCGGTGAGGTGCTGCGGGCGCACGCCGAGCACGCCTTCGCCGGGGAACTGACCGCGCTGGCAGCCCAGGACGACCGGCCCCGGCCGGCCCGCTGGAAGCTCTCACCGTGGGCCGTCGCCACGTATCTGCTCGGCGGGACGCTCCCGGACGGCACGGTGATCACACCGAAGTACGTCGGACCGCGCCGCATCGTCGAGGTCGCCGTGACCACACTCGCCACCGACCGCGCCCTGCTCCTGCTCGGCGTGCCCGGCACCGCCAAGACCTGGGTCTCCGAACACCTGGCGGCGGCCGTCAGCGGCGACTCCACGCTGCTCGTGCAGGGCACGGCGGGCACCCCGGAGGAGGCGATCCGCTACGGCTGGAACTACGCGCAGCTGCTCGCCCACGGTCCGAGCCGTGACGCCCTGGTGCCCAGCCCCGTCATGCGGGCCATGTCGGAGGGCATGACGGCCCGGGTGGAGGAGCTGACCCGCATCCCGGCCGACGTCCAGGACACGTTGATCACGATCCTGTCCGAGAAGACGCTGCCGATACCGGAGTTGGGGCAGGAGGTGCAGGCCGTCCGGGGCTTCAACCTCATCGCCACGGCCAACGACCGCGACCGCGGGGTGAACGACCTGTCGAGCGCCCTGCGCCGCCGTTTCAACACCGTGGTGCTGCCCCTGCCGGAGAGCGCCGACGCCGAGGTCGACATCGTCTCGCGCCGCGTCGACCAGATCGGTCGCTCCCTCGACCTGCCGGCCGTGCCCGACGGTGTCGACGAGATCCGCCGCGTCGTCACGGTCTTCCGCGAGCTGCGCGACGGCATCACGACGGACGGCCGTACGAAGCTGAAGTCGCCCAGCGGCACGCTGTCCACCGCCGAGGCGATCTCCGTCGTCACCGGTGGCCTCGCCCTCGCCGCCCACTTCGGCGACGGCGTCCTGCGCGCCTCCGACGTGGCCGCCGGCATCCTCGGCGCGGTCGTCCGCGACCCGGCCGCCGACCGCGTCGTCTGGCAGGAGTATCTGGAGGCCGTCGTCCGCGAACGTGACGGCTGGACCGACTTCTACCGAGCCTGCCGTGAGGTGAGCGCGTGACGGAACGGGGGGAGGGAACGGCGGCCGTGCGCGGCGATGCCCCGGACGAGGCGACGCCGCGGGGGGTCAGGGGTGGATCGTTGCTGCTCGGGGTGCGGCATCACGGGCCGGGGTCGGCGCGGGCCGTGCGGGCGGCGCTCGATGCGGCGCGGCCCCGGGTCGTGTTGATCGAGGGGCCCCCGGAGGCGGATGCGCTCATTCCGCTGGCCGCCGACGAGGACATGCGGCCGCCGGTCGCGCTCCTCGCCCACGCGGTCGACGAGCCGGGCCGTTCCTCCTTCTGGCCCTTCGCCGAGTTCTCGCCGGAGTGGGTCGCCGTCCGCTGGGCCTTGGCCCACGGCGTCCCGGCCCGCTTCATCGACCTGCCGGCCGCGCACACACTGGCCTGGGCGAGAGAAGACGCCGCCGCCGAGCCGGACGAGCCGACCGCCCAGGGGGATGAAGCTCTCCGGGGTGATCCGCTCGCCGCGCTCGCCGAAGTCGCCGGGTACGACGACGCCGAGCGGTGGTGGGAGGACGTCGTCGAGCACCGGGGGACGGGCGGGGACGTCTTCGCCCCGTTCGCGGTGCTGGAGGAGGCCATGGGGGCGCTGCGGGAGGTGTACGGGAGCGGGGGGCGAGACCGTGATCCGGTGCGCGAGGCGCACATGCGCTTGCAGCTGCGGGCCGCGCAGAAGGAGTTCGGGGACGACGCAGTGGCCGTGGTGTGCGGGGCCTGGCACGTGCCCGCGCTGCGGGAGAAGCGGACCGTGGCCGCCGACCGGGCGTCCTTGAAGAGTCTGCCCAAGGTCAAGGCCGACATGACCTGGGTGCCGTGGACGAACCGGCGACTGGCCCGGGCCGGTGGCTACGGGGCGGGGATCGAGTCGCCGGGCTGGTACGGGCATCTGTTCGCCGTGCCGGACCGCCCCGTGGAGCGATGGCTGACCAAGGTGGCGGGGCTGCTGCGCGAGGAGGACCGGATCGTCTCCTCCGCGCACGTCATCGAGGCGGTACGGCTGGCCGAGACGCTCGCCGCGATGCGCGGGCGCCCGCTGCCGGGCCTCACGGAGACCACCGACGCCGTACGGGCGGTGATGTGCGACGGATCGGACGTACCGCTGTCGCTGGTGCGGGACCGGCTGGTGGTCGGCGATGTCCTGGGAGAGGTGCCCGACGCGGCGCCGGCGGTGCCGTTGCAGCGGGACCTCACGCGGCTCCAGCGTCGGCTGCGGCTCAAGCCGGAGGCGCTGGAGCGGGAGTTGGAGCTCGACCTGCGCAAGGAGAACGACGCCGAGCGAAGCCGTCTGCTGCACCGGCTGCGGCTGCTCGGCGTCGAGTGGGGTGAGCCGGCGACTTCGCGCGGCAGCACGGGCACGTTCCGGGAGACCTGGCAGCTGCGCTGGGAGCCGGAGCTGTCGGTGCGGGTGGCCGAGGCCGGGGTCTGGGGGACCACAGTGCTCTCCGCGGCGACCGCCAAGGCCGAGGCGGACGCCGTCATGGCCGGTTCGCTCGCCGACATCACCGGCCTCGCCGAGCGCTGTCTCCTCGCCGAACTCCCCGCCGCCCTGCCCGTGGTGATGCGCGTGCTCGCCGACCGCGCCGCCCTCGACGCCGACGTCGGCCACCTCGCCCAGGCACTCCCGGCCCTCGTCCGCTCCCTCCGCTACGGCGACGTCCGCGCCACCGACACCCGCGCGCTCACCGAGGTCGCCGCCGGTCTCGCCGAGCGGGTCTTCGTCGGCCTGCCGCCCGCGTGCGCCGCGCTCGACGCGGAGGCGGCACAGGAGATGCGCCGTCATGTCGACGCCGTGCAGGGGGCGGTGGGCCTGCTCGGTGACGCCGCCCCGGCGGACCACGCGGCACGGGACGGCGGGAGCGGGCGCGGGATACGGGCCCGCTGGCACTCGGTGCTCCACGTCCTGGCCGGACGGGACACGGTGCCGGGTGTGATCCGGGGGCGGGCCGTACGACTGCTGCTGGACGACGGGGAGTTGGCGCAGGACGAGGCGGCGCGGCTGATGGGGCTGGTGCTGTCACCGGGGACCGCGCCGGCGGACGCGGCGGCGTGGATCGAGGGCTTCGTCGGAGGCGGTTCCGGCGGCGGGATGCTGCTCGTGCACGACGAACGGCTCCTCGGCCTGGTGGACGCCTGGCTCACCGGGGTCCCGGCGGACGCGTTCACGGACGTACTGCCCCTGCTGCGGCGGACGTTCTCGGCGTACGAGCCGGGGGTGCGCCGGACGCTCGGCGAGCAGGTGCGGCGCGGGCCGGGGCGCCGGGGGAGCACGCCGGCCGGCGGTTCCGGCCTACCCGGCTTCGCCGACGACCTCGACAGCGACCGCGCGGACGCGGTGCTCCCGGTGCTGCGGCTGCTGCTCGGCCTGGACGGCGACCGCGATGGCGATGGCGACCGTGACCGGGATGGCGCCCGCGATGGCGACCGCGACGCTGACGGCCGCCGGGTGCATACCGATGACGACCTTGTGGGGGTGGCGGGATGACGACCGAACGACTGCGCGAGCCGACGCGGGCCGCCGACGCGATGGACACCGTGGTGGGCACCGGGGACGGGCGCGGCCCCGGCCACGGGGGGCGTTCGGGCAAGCGCCCGGCGACCGTGACGGTGATGCCGCTCTGGGCCAGGCCTCGGGCGGGGGTACGCGGATGACGAGCGGGGTGGAGACAGGGACAGCGACAGGGACAGAGGCGGACACGGGGGCGGGGGACGACGGAGCCGGCGAACGTCTGCGGCGCTGGCGGCTCGTGCTCGGCGGGGACACGGCGGACGGCACCGGGTGCACGCTCGGCGGACGGGACGCGGCGATGGACCAGGCGTTGGCCGCGCTGTACGGGAAGGGGGACAAGGCGCGGGCGGGGCACGACCGTTCGGCGGGGCTCGGGGCGTCGGCGCCGTCCGTGGCCCGGTGGCTGGGGGACATCCGGACGTACTTCCCCTCCTCCGTCGTCCAGATCATGCAACGGGACGCCATCGACCGGCTCGGTCTGTCCGCGCTGCTGCTGGAGCCGGAGATGCTGGAGGCGGTGGAAGCGGACGTACACCTCGTCGGCACCCTCCTGTCCCTCAACAAGGCCATGCCCGAGACGACCAAGGAGACCGCGCGGGCCGTCGTACGGAAGGTCGTCGAGGACCTGGAGAAGCGGCTCGCGACCCGCACCCGGGCCACCCTCACCGGCGCCCTCGACCGCAGCGCCCGCGTCAACCGGCCGCGCCACCACGACATCGACTGGAACCGCACGATCGCGGCCAACCTCAAGAACTACCTGCCGGAACACCGGACGGTCGTGCCCGAGCGGCTCATCGGGTACGGGCGGGCCTCGCAGTCGGTGAAGAAGGAGGTCGTCCTCTGCATCGACCAGTCCGGGTCGATGGCGGCCTCCGTCGTCTACGCGTCGGTGTTCGGGGCGGTGCTGGCGTCCATGCGTTCCCTCAGCACCCGGCTCGTCGTCTTCGACACGGCGGTCGTGGACCTCACCGACCAGCTCGACGACCCCGTCGACGTCCTCTTCGGCACCCAGCTCGGCGGCGGCACGGACATCAACAGGGCCCTCGCGTACTGCCAGTCGCAGATCACCCGGCCCGCGGACACCGTGGTCGTGCTCATCAGCGACCTCTACGAGGGCGGGATACGCGACGAGATGCTGAAGCGGGTGGCGGCGATGAAGGCGTCGGGGGTGCGGTTCGTGACGCTGCTCGCGCTCTCCGACGAGGGGGCACCGGCGTACGACCGCGAGCACGCGGCGGCCCTCGCGGCGCTCGGCGCACCCGCGTTCGCCTGCACGCCCGACCTCTTCCCGGAGGTGCTGGCGTCGGCGATCGAGAAGCGGCCGCTGCCGATACCGGACAGTGCGTGAGGGGCGGGCCGAGGAGGGCTAGGGCCGGGACGTCGGTCGTGACCGACGTGCCAGTCGGTAACCGGACAAGGGAGGTTGAAAAGAGGACATGACCATGCGTCGGTGACACGGGGCTTGCGTGACGGCGGGAGTCCCGTGCGAGGATCGGCAGCGCTTCACAGCCTCCACACGGGTGTTCGTATCTCGCGCATCTTCGCCCCCGTACTCCGCCGTTCCGTCGCACGGGAGGGACCTCCCCGTCTTGACCGCAGCAGCCCCGCTCCCCGGTGCCGGTGCCGTCTTGCGCGTGACGCGCGGGGCCGCCGGGCGCCGTGTCGTGCGGGTGGGGCTGCTGGTGGGCGGGCTGTTCGCGCTGGGTGTCCTGTGCGGCGCGCGGGCGAGCGCGGCGGACGAGGCGGCACCGGTGGTGTCCTCCCTCCCGGCTGCCGTCACCGCCGGCGTCACCGCTGCCGGGACCGATCGGGTCGTCCGGCCGGTCGGCGAGTCGACGGCTCAGCCCGTGACCGAGGTGACCGCTCCCCTGACCGAGGTGACCGCTCCCCTGACCGAGCGGATCGCTCCCCTGGCCGAGCGGATCGCTCGACCGGTCATGGCGGACGTCGCCCAGCCGGTGACCGACCACCCGGTACTGCGGCCGGTGACCGAGCAAGCCGTACAGCCGGTGGCCGAACGCTTCGCACAGCAGGCCACCGAGCATGTCGTGCGGCAAGTCGTCGACGACCTGGTACGGCCGGTCGTCGAGGCAGTCGTGCCGCCCGTCGTCGACGACGTCGTGCAGCCGGTCGTCCCTCCCGTGTTACGGCCGATCGCCGAGGGGTCGTCCGGGATGCCGTGGCTGCCCACGGTGCCGGGGCTTCCGGAACCGTCCGGGTGGACGACGTCGCCGGTGGAGGCTCAGCCGGTCGAGGCGACGCCGCGGGAACCGGGCCGAGCGGTGGCCGGGAGTCCGGGCTCGACCGTCGACGGTGACGGCGGCGGTGACGGCGAACGGAGTTCCGTTCCCCCCTCCGTCGCCTTCGGGCCGACGGGCGTCGTCAGCGGATCGGCGGTCGTGCCGGCTCCTCGCCGTGACGCCGGGGCCGGGGACGCGCCCGTCGTGCGAGGACCCGCGCACCGGAGCCCCGGCGGTCTTCCGACCGGTGCCCTCGGCCGCCACTCCGCCGTCGACAACGG
Organism: Streptomyces sp. NPDC002324; assembly: GCF_053593335.1. NCBI lineage: Bacteria > Bacillati > Actinomycetota > Actinomycetes > Kitasatosporales > Streptomycetaceae > Streptomyces > Streptomyces sp. NPDC002324. The sequence continues at coordinate 128,555 of NZ_JBSFCF010000004.1, read as the reverse complement.
CTGGCCCCGGCACGTGGAGGCGTCGACCGTCGCCTCGCTCGGCCGGGCGCCGCTGAGCGTCGTACCCGGCGCCCCCGCGGCCGATGCCCCGGGCGGTATCCGGGACCGGCACCGGGACATCCCCGAGTTCCCCGGCTAGCGCCGGTCCTCTCTTCCGAAGGACTGTCGCCCTTCCCTCTCGCGGAGCCCTGGCTCCGGGAGGCATGGAGATCTACCGGTCGCGGCTCCTGCCTCCCTGGGCACCCACGGCCGACCCGGATCCCGAAGGAACCCCAGGCACGCATGAACAAAGGCATCCGACCACCCCCGCGCGGCAGCGGCAACGCCACCGGCGCCCACCCCCTGCTCCAGAGCCCGACCCCAGACCCGACCCCGTAGGCGCGGCTGCGGGGTCGGCCACAGACAACCGACCCACGGCTCGAACCCGGACCGCCGAAAGCCGTCGGCCCGGTCCGGGCGGGAGTCGGGGTCGGTGGCGGACGGTCTCCGATCGGGGAGGAGATCACCCGCCAGGGGCCCTTCGGAGTCATTGAAGGGCCTCGCAGGGACCTCACCGGACGTACCCCCGTTCGGTGAGGTCCCGCATACGCGGCACGCGGTGCCAGTGAGGGCGGCATCATGTGACAGGTATCACCGCTCAGGTGTGACCCGCGATTTAGGGGCCTCCCGGAAGCAGCGATAACCTGCGAGACGGACATGCCGCGCGCTCGGACACCGTGTGCGCCTCCCTTGTGACTCACGGCGGACGTCACGTTGCCCTTCGCGGCACGCCCACGCATCCAACGAACCGCTAGCTCACTGATAGGGACGGACGCGCGTGGACCTGTTCGAGTACCAGGCGAGGGACCTCTTCGCCAAGCACGATGTACCGGTGCTGGCCGGTGAAGTCATCGACACGCCTGAGGCGGCTCGCGCAGCCACCGAGCGTCTGGGTGGCAAGTCCGTGGTCAAGGCCCAGGTGAAGGTCGGTGGCCGTGGCAAGGCCGGCGGCGTGAAGCTCGCGGCGACCGCAGACGAGGCGGTCGAGCACGCGACCAACATCCTCGGCATGGACATCAAGGGCCACACGGTCCACAAGGTGATGATCGCCGAGACCGCTCCGGAGATCGTCGAGGAGTACTACGTCTCGTACCTCCTCGACCGCACCAACCGCACCTTCCTCTCCATCGCCTCCGTCGAGGGCGGCATGGAGATCGAGGAGGTGGCGGCCACCCGGCCCGAGGCCGTCGCGAAGACGCCGATCGACGCCAACGAGGGTGTGACCCCCGAGAAGGCCCGCGAGATCGTCGAGGCCGCGAACTTCCCGGCCGAGGTCGCCGACAAGGTCGTCAACGTCCTGGTGACGCTGTGGAAGACCTTCATCGAGGAGGACGCCCTCCTCGTCGAGGTCAACCCGCTGGCGAAGGTCGCCTCCGGCGACGTCATCGCCCTCGACGGCAAGGTCTCCCTGGACGAGAACGCGGACTTCCGCCACCCCGACCACGAGGAGCTCGTCGACCACGCGGCCGCCAACCCGCTGGAGGCCGCCGCCAAGGAGAAGAACCTCAACTACGTCAAGCTCGACGGTGAGGTCGGCATCATCGGCAACGGCGCGGGTCTCGTCATGAGCACCCTGGACGTCGTCGCGTACGCCGGTGAGAACCACGGTGGCGTCAAGCCCGCCAACTTCCTCGACATCGGCGGTGGCGCCTCCGCCGCCGTCATGGCGAACGGCCTGGAGATCATCCTGGGCGACCCGGATGTCAAGTCCGTGTTCGTCAACGTCTTCGGTGGCATCACCGCCTGTGACGAGGTCGCCAACGGCATCGTGCAGGCGCTGCAGCTGCTCAAGGACAAGGGCGAGGAAGTCACCAAGCCCCTCGTCGTCCGCCTCGACGGCAACAACGCCGAGCTGGGTCGCAAGATCCTCTCCGACGCCAACCACCCGCTGGTCCAGCGCGTGGACACCATGGACGGCGCGGCCGACAAGGCCGCCGAGCTCGCGGCCGCGAAGTAAGGGACGAGGGACAGAACAGCCATGGCTATCTTCCTCAACAAGGAATCCAAGGTCATCGTCCAGGGCATGACCGGTGCCACGGGCATGAAGCACACCAAGCTCATGCTGGCCGACGGCACGAACATCGTCGGTGGCGTGAACCCCCGCAAGGCGGGCACGACCGTCGACGTCGACGGCACCGAGATCCCGGTCTTCGGCACCGTCGCCGAGGCGATCGAGAAGACGGGCGCGAACGTGTCCGTCCTCTTCGTACCGCCGGCCTTCGCCAAGGCCGCCGTCGTCGAGGCCATCGACGCCGAGATCCCGCTCGCGGTCGTCATCACCGAGGGCATCGCGGTCCACGACTCGGCCGCGTTCTACGCGTACGCCGGTTCCAAGGGCAACAAGACCCGGATCATCGGCCCGAACTGCCCGGGTCTGATCACCCCCGGCCAGTCGAACGCCGGCATCATCCCCGGCGACATCACCAAGCCGGGCCGCATCGGTCTCGTCTCGAAGTCCGGCACGCTGACGTACCAGATGATGTACGAGCTGCGAGACATCGGCTTCTCGTCGGCCGTCGGCATCGGTGGCGACCCGGTCATCGGCACGACGCACATCGACGCGCTCGCCGCGTTCGAGGCCGACCCCGACACCGACCTCATCGTGATGATCGGTGAGATCGGTGGCGACGCCGAGGAGCGGGCCGCCGACTACATCAAGGCGAACGTGAAGAAGCCGGTCGTCGGTTACGTCGCCGGCTTCACCGCGCCCGAGGGCAAGACGATGGGCCACGCCGGCGCCATCGTCTCCGGCTCCTCCGGTACGGCCGCCGCGAAGAAGGAGGCCCTTGAGGCCGCCGGCGTCAAGGTGGGCAAGACGCCCACCGAGACGGCCAAGCTCGCGCGCGAGATCCTCGGCGGCTGATCTTCGGATCCGCCGAGCCTTCTGCGGGCCCGCATCCCTTGTCGGGGGTGCGGGCCCGCTGGCGTTCCCGGGGCCGGCTTCGGCCCGCGCCCCGGCTCAGTGGGCCTCCGGGTGCAGACGTTCCGGCCCGGCGGCGGTCTCGGCCCGCAGCTTGGCCCGGAGCTTCTGCTGGGGCGGGGAGAGCGGGCCGGGGGCCGCTCGCGGAGGGACGCCGTGGATCGGGGCGCCCGGGGGGACCGGGGCCTCGTAGTGGTCCGGGGCCGTGTACAGCGTGAGGGCGGTGGTGGTGAGCAGGAGGGTGGTGAAGGCGATGGCGGCGTGGATCCAGCGGCGGGCGCGGAGGTCGGCCCGGGCGCGGAGGGCGAGGGGCCTGGCGGGGCCCGGACGGACGTCGGAGGGGAGTGCGGCCAGGAGACGGCCGAGGTCGTCGGCCGCCACCGGCTCCGGGAGCCGCTCGGTGACCCTGGTGCGGGCGTAGAGCAGCCGGCCCGCCGCGGCCGGTGTGCTGGACTCCGTCTCGGCGGCCGTGTCGGGCAGGTCGAGGCCGACGCCGTCGTAGAGGAGCAGGGTGCGGCGGTACGGGGGCGGCAGTTCGAGCATTGCGGACAGCAGGGCGCGGTCGGTGGGGTCGGCCGGCTGCGGTTCGAGGTGCCGCCGGGTGCGGGGGCGCAGCCGGTGCCAGGGGGAGAGGGCGTACTCGTGGGCCGCCGCCCGCACCCAGCCCGCCGGGTCACGGTCGACGGCCACCTCCGGCCAGCGGTGCCAGGCGAGTTGAAAGGCCCGCTCCACCGACTCACGCGCGAGGCGCCGCTGCCCGGTGAGCAGATAGGTCTGCTGTACGAGCGCGGGGGCGCAGTACGCGTAGAGCGCGTCGAAGGCCTGGCCGGGTGTCAGGGGCGGCGGGGCAGGATCCGAGAGGTCGACGTCGGCGCGGGCGGCGTCGTCCGGGCCGAGCGGCTGCTGGTACCACTCGCCTCCGTTGTGGCGTCCGTCTGCGTCACAGCGTCCGCCTTCGTCACGGTGCCCGATGGCGGCCCCGGTCCGGGGCCCACGCCCGGTCACCGGATCGCCTCCCCCAGAAGCGACCCCGGAAGCGACCTCCGTTGGACCGATCTGCGTACGAAAAAGCACATAAGAACATATTGGGCGACACGTGCAGGAATCCTCCGTTACGCACCTGAAGCGCGTGTCGTTGGGAGCATGGCCGACGTGACACACGCGACCGACCCGAACGACCCGGCCGCGGGGCCGGACCAGCACTCCGTCGGCCACGGCCGGTCGGCGCCTCCCACGGCGTCCGGGGTGCCCATGAGGCCCGTGGCCTCCACGCCGTCCCTGTACTCGTCCGCGCCCCGGTCGCCGTTGTCGCCGCTGCTCCGGCGGGCGCGGCGGCGGTCCTCCAAGCTCGTCGCCGGGGTGCTGGGCGGGGCGCTGGCGGCGGGGCTCGGACTGGGGGCGTTCGTCGCCCTCGTGACCGTGCTGTGGATCAGTTCGCCGTACCCGGACAGCGGGCCTGGCGGGGCCCTGCACGTGGCGGCTGCGCTGTGGCTGCTCTCCCACGGCGTGGAACTCGTCCGCACCGACACGCTCACCGGCACCCCCGCGCCGGTCGGCCTCGTCCCGCTCTTCCTGCTCGCCCTGCCGGTGGTCCTGCTGCACCGATCGGCCCGCGACCACGCGGGCGACGGTTCCGGCGTGAGTGCTCGTGCGACGTGGGCCGGGCTCGTCATCGGTTACGCGACCGTCGGCGCGGCGGTCACGCTCTACGCCTCGGGCGGAGTGCTGCGGCCGTCGTGGTGGTGGGCCGTGCTGTGCGTGCCGCTGCTGGCGGCGCTCGCGGCGGGCACGGGGGTGTGGGCGGCGCGAGGGCGCCCCCGGCTGCCGCTGCCCGCGCTCCTCGGCGGTGCCCCGAGGACGGAGTACCGGCGGCATCTCGCGGCGGCCGCCGGACGCGCCGCCGGGGCGGGCGTGCTCGTGCTGGGCGGTGGCGGCGCTCTGCTGGTGGCCGTCTCCCTGGTGTGGCACGGCGGCGCGGCACGCGCCTCCTTCCTCCAGCTCACCGAGGGGCTGTCCGGGCGCTTCGCCGTACTGCTCCTCTGCCTCGCCCTCATCCCGAACGCGGCGCTGTGGGCGGCGGCCTATGCCCTCGGCCCCGGCTTCGTGCTGGGCGCCGGACCCACTGTCGCCCCACTGGAGGCGGCCGCCCCGGCAGTCCTTCTGCCCCCGTTCCCGCTGCTCGCGGCGGTCCCGGCGGGCGGGGGCACGCCCGTGTACTGGATGGTGGGAGCGGTGCCGCTCGCCGCGGGGGTGACGGTCGGCTTGTTCACCGCGGCGCGGGCGGCCGCCGACCGGACGGCGCCGTGGTCCGCGGGGCGCACGGTCGTCGCGACCTTCCTCGCGGCCCTCCTGTCCGCCGTCGCCTTCGCCCTCCTCGCCCTCCTCGCCGGCGGGCCTCTCGGAGTGGCCGCCCTGACCGCCTTCGGACCGGTGTGGTGGCAGGCCGGCGGTGCGGCCGGGGCCTGGGTGGGCGCGGTGGGGCTGCCGGTGGCCCTGGTCGCGCGGTGGTGCCGGACGCGGGCCCGGACGAGGGCGGACGCGTCCGGGGGGACCGGCCGGACGAAGACGTCGGCGGTGCCGGTGGCCAGGGGGGCCGGACAGGGGAAGACGCCGGGGCAGTTTGTGGGCGAGGGGGCCGGACGGCGGAAGCGGTCGGGGGCGGCCGGAGTGTTCCGGCGCGGGGCGAACGCCGTCGGAGGCGGGCAGGCTCCCGGTGACACACCGGGCGGACCCCGAACCGAATCCCGATCCGAATCCCGAATTGATCCCCGCACTGGGTCCCGTACCGGGTCCCGGGCGGTCACGGGTCGGTCAACGGCACCCCCCTCCGAGCCGCGACCACAGCCTCAGCATCAACCTCAGCCGCTTCCGAAGCGCCCCCGCCGGTTCCCGACGTGGTTCCCGGGAGCGAAGCGCCGTCCGGTCGGACCGTCGATCCCGGCCGACTCCTCGCCCGCCGTCGACGCCGGCGCCACCGCCACTGTCACCGACGCCTCAGCCGACGCCTCAGCCGACGCCTCCACCGACACCGCCACCGACACCGGTCCCGGCCCGGGACTCGGTAGCACGAGGGGCCTCACGCATGCCCCCAGCGACCCCCGCGACCCCAGCGCCCTCGCCACCGATGACACCGATCACGCCGATGACACCGATCACACCGACGCCCTCACGTCGTACGCCGCCGTCGATCCGTACGCCGACGAGTCCGCCGCAGTACCCCCGCCCGTCTGGGACCCCGACTCCCGCGCGGCCCGCTGGGCGGCGCTGCGCGAGGCGTCCGCACTCGACCGGCACGACCGGCACGGGCGGCACGACCGGCACGGGCGGGATGAGCAGGACGGACGCGAACACACCCCGCCCCCCAGCCGCGAGGAGCCCGTGTGACGAACCGAAGGCGCGCCGCCGATGACCACCGACGGCGCGCCTTCGCGCAACTCTGCCCGGGGCGCTCCTACTGCGCGCCCAGAATCTGCCGCAGCGGCCCCTCCGGCAGGAGTTCCTTGCAGGCCTTCGCGGAGGTGGTCGTCAGGGAGTCGTTGACGCAGGTGTAGTAGTCCCGGTACACGAACTGGGCCGTGAAGGTGATGGCGACGATGGCGAGGGCGATCGTCGAGGTCACCAGGCCGCTGATGGCCGCCGTCCGCTGGGGCCGGCCGCTCGGCTCGGGGGCCGCCGGCCGGTCCGGGTCCGGGGTTGCGGGCTTGGCGCGCAGGGCGCTGACGGCCCAGTACACGGCCAGGGAGCCGAGCAGCAGGGCGACGTACGGCCAGGCGAAGAGGGCGAAGAAGAAGGCCCACATGCCGCAGAGCAACGAGTACCGCGCGCGGCGCTGGGCGGGGTCCGTCGGGTCCCAGCGCAGGCCGCGGCCCGGACCGCCCTCGGGGCCCTGGCCGGAACCGCCGGGTCCACCCGGACCGCCCTGCCCGCCGGAGCGCTGACCGAAGGGTCCGCCGGACGAGCGGCCGGGCTGCCGGTCGCTCCACTGACTGCCCCACGGCGAGTGGCCACCATCGCGCCCCGCTCCGTCGTCGGCACCCTGGCCGTCGGGCCGGCGTGGCCGCCACGGCCGGTCGGGCGTGCCCTCGGGCGGCGGCGCGAACGGGTTGTCGTCCGAAGCGCCTGCGCCCTGGCCCCGCCCGGGCTGCCCGGACTGCTCGGGGGTGTCCTCGCTCTCGCGCGGAGGCGTGGGCGAGGAACTCCGCTCGCGCAGCAGGAGCGGAGGAAGGCGGAAACTGCGGTCCGGCATCAGGTGTGCGTCTTCCCCTTGGTGAGTACGGCGGTGAAATCTACTGGTAGCGCATGAGCTGTCACTCCTTGAACGCCACACACGCCGACCGCGTTCCCGAGCCCACTCCCGGCAGACGCTACCTCCCGGCCACGCCCCCGTCCCACGGGGGCCGTCCGGTGTGCCGGTATCGTTGCTGACGGTCGGCCGCTTCGTAGACTTCCCCGTATTGGGGGACACAAAGCATTCGTATGAAAGTACAAGTGCATGTGCGCGTACGGCAGACCTGAACGTTCCCCCTGCGGAATCCCACAAGCAGAACCCGTCAAGCAGAAACCGTAGAAAGGGCCCCACCGTGGCCGCCAAGCCCGTGGCCAAGCGCCTCGTCGTGTTGGTCTCCGGATCCGGCACCAACCTCCAGGCGCTGCTGGACGCCATCGCCACGGCCGGCGTCGAGGCCTACGGCGCCGAGATCGTGGCCGTCGGAGCCGACCGCGGTGGCATCGAGGGGCTCGCCCGCGCCGAGCGCGCCGGGCTGCCGACCTTCGTGTGCCGGGTCAAGGACCACGGGACGCGTGACGAGTGGGACGCGGCGCTCGCCGACGCCGTCGCCGCGTACGAGCCGGATCTCGTCGTCTCCGCGGGGTTCATGAAGATCGTGGGGAAGCGGTTCCTGGCGCGGTTCGGCGGGCGGTTCGTCAACACCCACCCGGCCCTCCTCCCCAGTTTCCCGGGGGCCCACGGCGTGCGGGACGCGCTCGCGTACGGCGCCCGGGTCACCGGCTGCACCGTCCACTTCGTCGACGACGGCGTCGACACCGGGCCGATCATCGCGCAGGGCGTGGTGGAGGTCCGGGACGAGGACGACGAGAGCGCTCTGCACGAGCGCATCAAGGAAGTCGAGCGAAGGCTGCTCGTCGATGTCGTGGGGCGGCTCGCCCGCAACGGCTATCGCATTGAGGGACGAAAGGTAGTTATCCAGTGACCGCCGACAGCACTGTCACGGCCGGCCAGAGCGGCACGAGCGACCAGCGGGTCATCCGTCGCGCGCTCGTCAGTGTCTACGACAAGACGGGCCTCGAAGACCTCGCGCGCGGCCTGCACGAGGCGGGCGTCGAACTCGTCTCCACCGGGTCCACCGCCGGGCGTATCGCCGCTGCCGGCGTCCCCGTCACCAAGGTCGAGGAGCTGACCGGCTTCCCCGAGTGCCTGGACGGCCGGGTCAAGACCCTGCACCCCAAGGTGCACGCGGGCATCCTCGCCGACCTGCGCCTGGAGGACCACCGGCACCAGCTCGCCGAGCTGGGTGTCGAGCCGTTCGACCTCGTCGTCGTGAACCTCTACCCGTTCCGGGAGACCGTCGCCTCCGGCGCCACCCCCGACGAGTGCGTCGAGCAGATCGACATCGGTGGCCCCTCGATGGTCCGCGCCGCCGCCAAGAACCACCCCTCCGTCGCGGTCGTCACCAGCCCCGCCCGGTACGCCGACGTCCTCGCGGCCGTGCAGCACGGCGGCTTCGACCTGACCACCCGCAAGCGGCTCGCGGCCGAGGCCTTCCAGCACACGGCCGCGTACGACGTGGCGGTGGCCTCCTGGTTCGCGTCCTCGTACGCGCCGGCCGACGACTCGCAGTTCCCCGACTTCCTCGGGGCGACCTGGGAGCGCGCGCACACCCTGCGCTACGGCGAGAACCCGCACCAGCCGGCCGCGCTGTACGTCTCCGGGACCGGCGGTCTCGCCGAGGCCGAGCAGCTGCACGGCAAGGAGATGTCGTACAACAACTACACGGACACGGACGCCGCGCGCCGTGCCGCGTACGACCACGACGAGCCGGCCGTCGCGATCATCAAGCACGCGAACCCGTGCGGGATCGCGGTCGGCGCGGATGTCGCCGAGGCGCACCGCAAGGCGCACGCGTGCGACCCGCTGTCGGCGTTCGGCGGTGTGATCGCGGTCAACCGGCCGGTCTCGAAGGAGATGGCCGAGCAGGTCGCCGAGATCTTCACCGAGGTGATCGTCGCGCCCGACTACGAGGACGGCGCGCTGGAGGCCCTCGCGAAGAAGAAGAACATCCGGGTGCTGAAGGCGCCGGGCGCGCCCGCCGCCCCGGTCGAGCTCAAGCCCGTCGACGGCGGCGCGCTCCTCCAGGTGACCGACCGCCTCCAGGCCGACGGTGACGACCCCGCCCACTGGACCCTGGCCACCGGGGACGCCCTCTCCGCCGACGAGCTGGCTGAGCTGGCCTTCGCCTGGAAGGCCTGCCGCGCGGTGAAGTCCAACGCGATCCTGCTGGCCAAGGACGGCGCCTCGGTGGGTGTCGGGATGGGGCAGGTCAACCGCGTCGACTCCGCCAAGCTCGCCGTCGAGCGCGCCGGGGCCGAGCGCGCGCGGGGCGCGTACGCCGCCTCCGACGCGTTCTTCCCCTTCCCGGACGGGCTGGAGATCCTCACCGCGGCCGGCGTCAAGGCCGTGGTGCAGCCGGGCGGTTCGGTCCGTGACGAGCTGGTCGTCGAGGCCGCGCAGAAGGCGGGCGTGACGATGTACTTCACGGGGACGCGGCACTTCTTCCACTGACCCGTTCCACTGATCCGCTCCACTGCTTCGCTCCACTGGTTCGCTTTACTGATCCGCCGCGCCGATGGCGTGAGCCGATTGCGTGAGACGAAGGGCCCGTCGGCACACCGGCGGGCCCTTCGGCGTGTCCGCCTGGGGCGGGAGCATGCGGAATGGCCGATACCCCGGTGCAGAGGCGTGGGTTCCGCTGCGAGGGTCGAGGAGTCCGTTCCATCGACAGGGACTCAGGGGGTCGGTCATGCGCACCAGGTCGAGTGGTTCACGCCGGGCGGCGGCCGTCGGGGCGGTGCTCGCCGTCGCGTTCGGTACGGGGATGAGCGGCGCCACGGCCGCGGACGCGAGTGCTGCCGGAGAGGAGGCGGTGGTGTCCTGTCTCCGCGGGTACGTCTGCCTCCAGCCGCTGCTCGGCGCCCAGCCGGTCATGGTGAGAGAGGGCGACCGGGCCACATACAGCCCGGCCCTGCGGGTCACCGCCGTCGTCAACGCCACGGACACGCCCTACTGCGTCGGCGGCACCCTCAGCTATCCGCTCGGGCCCGGCCAGACGCAGAGCTACGACCACGGCGTGAACCAGCTGTCACCGGCGAGCGGCAGCTTCTGCCCGCTCTGACACACCGAGGGCCGTGCCCCCGCGTACGGGAGGCACGGCCCTTCGGGTGCGGTGCCCGGCGCCCGGTCCCGTGCGCCGCTCGGCTGCGCGCGGTGCCCGGTGCTCAGTAGCGCGGGCGGTTGAACCACGCCTTGCCGTTGGCGTTGCCGACGAAGACGGCTATCAGGATGCCCAGCACCAGGTGGACCAGGCCGATCACGATGAACGGGAAGACGCCCAGGATCGCGGTGATGATGCCGAAGACCAGGGTGGCGACGCGTACGCCGTTGCCGCCGGACTTGAACTTCACGGCCATCATGACCGCGTAGACGAGCCAGGCCGCCGCGAATATGGCAGTCGCCACCATCTGGCCGATGGAGATGTTGCCGAGCGCCTCGGCGAGGGCGGGGTCCTCGGCCTTCTCGCTCGCCGCGGAGACGAGGACCGCGCCGATGGCGTACAGCAGCACACCGACCACCTGAAGGCCGACGATCACCCACAGCATGATGCGGGCCGCGTTCACCGAGCTCGGCATGGTCTCGGGTGCGTTCGGGTAGCCGCCGTAGCCCTGGGAGACCGGCGGTGCGCTCGGGTAGCCGTACCCGGGCTGCTGGGGCGGGGTCTGCTGCGGGTAGCCGTAGCCCTGGGCGGGCGGCTGCTGCTGCTGGGGCTGGCCGTACGGGTTGTTCGGGTCGCCGAAACTCATGGCGGGGTTTCCTCCGTTGCCTGGTGCGGGGACGCGCGGCACGGTTCGGAGGAATGCCCTGGCATCTTGAAATGGTCACGCCCCCCGGCAGTGCCCGCGGCACTGTGACCCAATCGTTTTATATGCCTGCTCGGATGTCCAGGGAGATTGCTCGGGTGTTGTGCAAGTGCAACACATCCGATCTTGTCCGGCACGGGCGGCGGTCCGGCCCGGTACAGGTCGGAAGGCGTCCGCCTGGTGACCGGATTGGAACCCGGCACCGGTCATCCGCGAAGATTGGGGCCATGAGCGCCCAGATTCTCGATGGCAAGGCCACCGCAGCCGCGATCAAGTCCGATCTGACCGCCCGCGTGGCGGTGCTGAAGGAGAAGGGCATCACGCCCGGACTCGGCACGATCCTGGTCGGCGAAGACCCCGGCAGTCAGAAGTACGTCGCGGGCAAGCACCGCGACTGCGCGCAGGTCGGCATCGCGTCCATCCAGCGTGAACTGCCCGCGACCGCGACCCAGGAGGAGATCGAGGCGGTGGTGCGGGAACTCAACGAGGACCCCGCCTGCACCGGTTACATCGTCCAGCTGCCGCTCCCCAAGGGCATCGACGAGAACCGCATCCTCGAACTGATGGACCCCGACAAGGACGCGGACGGTCTGCACCCGATGAACCTCGGGCGCCTCGTCCTCAATGAGCCCGCCCCGCTGCCCTGCACCCCGAACGGCGTCCTCACCCTCCTCCGCCGGTACGGCGTGGAGATCAAGGGCGCCGAGGTCGTGGTCGTCGGGCGTGGTGTGACGATCGGACGCCCGATGCCGCTGCTGCTCACCAGGCGCAGCGAGAACGCGACGGTGACCCAGTGCCACACCGGCACGCGTGATCTGTCCGCGCACCTGCGGAAGGCGGACATCATCGTCGCCGCGGCCGGCTCCGCCCACCTGATCCGGCCCGAGGACGTGAAGCCGGGCGCCGCCGTCCTCGACGTCGGTGTGTCCCGCTCTGCCGAGGGCAAGATCGTCGGCGATGTCCACCCCGGCGTCGCGGAGGTCGCCGGCTGGATCTCTCCCAACCCCGGCGGCGTCGGCCCGATGACCCGCGCCCAGCTGCTCGTCAACGTGGTGGAGGCGGCGGAGCGCAGTGCCGGCTGACGGCGGGGCGGAGCGCGTTTCCGGGGCGCCGCGGGAGTCGGGCGCCTCCGGTGCGCCCGGCACGGCGGAGGCCTCCGGGACGTCCGAGCAGCCAGGGGCGGCGGGGGAGTCGAGGGCGGCGGAGGAGCCAGGGGCGGCGGAAGGGGCGGAGACGGCCGGTGGGTCGGAGAAGCCGCTGAAGCCGCTGAAGCCGGCACGGCCGGACGCTTCTCGGGCATCGGGGACGTCCGACGCCTCGACGGCTTCGGGGACGTCCGGCGCTTCGACGGCTTCGACGGCTTCGACGGCTTCGACGGCTTCGACGGCCTCGGGGGCCCCGACCCCTTCGACGGCCCCGACCCCTTCGACGGCGCCGACCCCTTCGACGCCGGCAAAGGCTTCAGCCGAGGCCGAGCCGCTCGTGACGTCGCCTTCGCCCGCCGGTTCGTCCGACGGTGGGTGGTCCGGGGAGACGGCGGGCGGATCGAGGGCCGCGGAACGGTCCGGGACGACGACGGACGGGGCTGCGGCGGACGAGAGCGCTGCTTCGGAAAGGGTGGACATGGCGAAGACCGCCGGGACGACCGGGGTGGCCGGTGCGACCGAGGCCGCGGACGAGATCGAGGTCCGTGATCACATCAGCGTGCCCGATGCCGAAGGGAACCCCGTTCGCGGCACCCGGCGGTTCCCGATGTTCACCAAGGACACCGCGCGGCCCGAGGGTGGTGGCCGGGCGGCACCGCGTGAGGCGCCCGCGCCCGTCCGTCAGTGGCCGATCCTCGCCGTCCTGTCCACCGTGGGGCTCGGGCTGCTGCTCACCGCGCTGGACGCGTTTCGGGCCGGCACGATCCTGATCGGGGCCGCGATGCTCGGCGGCGCGGTGCTGCGCTGGGCCGTCCGGGATGTCGGCATGCTCGCCGTCCGCTCCCGCTTCACGGACATGGCCACGTACATCTTCCTGGGCACCGCCATCGTGCTCCTCGCGCTGATGGCCCAGCCGAAGCCGCTGCTGGAGATCCCGTTCCTCAAGGACACCCTGCACTTCACGGTGGGCGACGAGGCGGGCTGAGGCGTTTCGCCCCGCCGGGAGAATCCCCCCGGTCCGAGCGCGTACGACGGCGGTCCGTCCCCTCCCCCGAGTAAGGACGGACCGCCGTCGCGTTCCACGTTCCTGCACGGCGGACGCCCCCTTCAACACCTGTCAGCCCGCTGTGGCACGGAAGTGACCGTTCCGCCAAGGTGTCCGCGCCGCGCGACGACGGTGGCACCCGGACGTCATCCGCGCGCCCCCTCGTCACGCTCCTCGCGTCGTCTCACCTCACGAGGCCGTCCGCGTCACTTTCCGCTCCGCGCCTTCGCGTCTTCCGGTATTCACTGCCGCACACGATGCGCACGAGTCCGTGTGCGACCCGCGTGAGGTGGAGGTGCCGTCGGTGTGCCGCTGTGCCGACAGGTTCGAGGATGTGGGACGTGGACCTTCAATACCCGGGCGGACGAGGGTATTTGGGGCGGTCCGGGACGTCCCGTGCGGGGACCTGCGATTCCGCCCGGAATTCCGGGACGTCGGTGGGACACTGGATCGCTGACGGTGCGGGGGGCGTGCGCAGCGCGCGGCCCTGCCCGGAATGCTCCCGCGCGCCCCTTTCCGGGGAACTGACATCCCGACCGGGCGCATCCCAGTGGGTAGGCCAGAACGGGGCTCCGGAGAGGGCCTCGGGACCGACGGGCAGGTCCCGAAACGGAATGCAGCGAGGGCATCATGCGTGGCACGCGGACAGCGGGCACGGGGGGACAGTCCAGAGTCGTACGGAGATCCGTACGGGCATCTGTACGGAGAGTCGTACGGGAATCCGTACGGGGGGAAGAGGGGGGAAGAAATGCCTCGTTGGAGGGCCTTGCCCGATGAACTCGATCCACAGGTCAGGGAGTTCGCGGGTCAGCTGCGTCGGCTCGTCGACCGCGGTGGACTGAGCATCGCGGCGGTGGCCGACCGCACGGGCTACAGCAAGACGTCCTGGGAGCGGTATCTCAACGGCAGACTGCTCGCGCCGAAGGGCGCGATCGTGGCGTTGGCCGAGGTGACCGGCACCGATCCCGTCCATCTGGCCACCATGTGGGAGCTGGCCGAGCGGGCCTGGAGCCGTTCGGAGATGCGCCACGACATGACCATGGAGGCGATCCGTATCTCCCAGGCGCGCGCCGCCCTGGGCGAGACGGGCGGGCAGTCCACCGTCAAGGGTGGCAGGAACGGCAGGGGAGGCCGGAGCGCGACCGTGACACCGGGTGTGGCGGGCCCGGCCGGCGTCGTCCCGTCGGTGCCGCTGCAGCCGCGCTCCTCGGCCGACGACAGCGCCTCGCGCCCGCCGTACGGGGCGAGGGCTGCCTCCGGTGGCTCGTCGCGCACCAGCTGGGGCGCCACGCCGTCGTCGGCCGCGTCCCGGCCCTCGACGTCATCACCGTCGGGCCTGGTCGGGGGGTGGCCCTCGTCGGCTTCCTCCGCCTCTGCCTCGGGCTCGGCCTCGGTCTCGTCGGCGTCCTCGTCCCGGGGTCCTGCCGGGGCGCCGGGTTCCGGTGGTGCCGCGGTTTCCGGTGGCGCCCAGGTCTCCGGTGGTGCCTCGGCGCCGTCCGGTGTGTTCGGCCCGCCGCCTGGCGGTGAGGGCCGGTCCGACGACGGCGATTCCCGGCCGAAGCGGCGTGTGCCGATGTTCCTCGTGGGAGCCGTCGGGGGGCTCGTCGTGATCGGGGCGGCCTTTTTCCTCCTCACCGACGGTGGCGGGAAGGAGCAGGCGGACGGCAAACCGCCCGCCTCCCGGTCGACCTCGACCGGCACGAACCCCGACCTCCCGGCCGGAGTGAAGTGCAGCGGCAAGGACTGCGACGGCAAGGACCCGGAGACCATGGGGTGCATCGGCAACCTCGTGCGCACCGCCGACGAGGCCACGATCGGCACGACACGGGTCGAGGTCCGCTACAGCAAGACCTGCCAGGCCGCCTGGGCCCGCATCACCGGCGCCGCCCAGGGCGACGAGGTCCAGGTCACGGCAGGCGGGACCAAGCAGACCGCCGCCATCGAAGAGGCCGGCGACAACATCGCCTACACCCTGATGGTCACCGTGAAGGACGCGGGCGATGCCGCGGCCTGCGCGACGCTGGCGTCGGGCCAGAAGGGCTGCACGGGGTAGTGGTGCGGAGGGGGCGCGTCCACCGCGCCCCCTCGGGCCGTGGGGAAGGGGCGCGGCCCGCCACGCCCCTCGTCAGGTGCATGACGGAACGTAGTCACCTGTACCGTAAAAGTAATCACGACGGAAGTGGAATGCTCGCCGAACTCCGGGGCATGCGGACAGTACCCCCACGGGAGTCCGGTCAGCCCGGGAGGAGGATCCCCCCTCCCCTCCCGGCCCGGCGCCCCCACAAAGGCGGCCGCTCGGTCCCTCCCCCCGGACCGGCGGCCGCCTTTTCATGCGACGCTCCGTACGGCGCGGCAGCGCGGAGCGACTTGTGGGCTGGGCCACACGAACCCCGGCCGTCCGGGATCCCGGATGCGCGGTAGCCTGACCACCGATCTCTCTTGACGCCAAGAGATCGATCATTTGTACGTCCCACCAGGGGCAGGGACGCCCCACCGCCAGCTGTCATACGGAGAACGCCATGACCCGCACTCCCGTGAACGTCACCGTCACCGGCGCGGCCGGCCAGATCGGTTACGCCCTGCTCTTCCGCATCGCCTCCGGCCAGCTGCTCGGCGCGGACGTGCCGGTCAAGCTCCGCCTGCTGGAGATCACCCCGGCGCTCAAGGCCGCCGAGGGCACCGCCATGGAGCTCGACGACTGCGCCTTCCCGCTCCTCCAGGGCATCGACATCACGGACGACCCGAACGTCGCCTTCGACGGCGCCAACGTGGGTCTGCTCGTGGGCGCCCGCCCCCGTACCAAGGGCATGGAGCGCGGTGACCTCCTGGAGGCCAACGGCGGCATCTTCAAGCCGCAGGGCAAGGCCATCAACGACAACGCCGCGGACGACATCAAGGTCCTCGTCGTCGGCAACCCGGCCAACACCAACGCCCTCATCGCCCAGGCCGCCGCGCCGGACGTCCCGGCCGAGCGCTTCACCGCGATGACCCGCCTGGACCACAACCGCGCGCTGACCCAGCTGTCGAAGAAGACGGGCGTCCCGGTCTCCGAGATCCAGCGGCTCACGATCTGGGGCAACCACTCGGCGACCCAGTACCCGGACATCTTCCACGCCACGGTCGCCGGCAAGAACGCCGCCGAGGTCGTCAACGACGAGAAGTGGCTCGCCGAGGACTTCATCCCGACCGTCGCCAAGCGTGGCGCCGCCATCATCGAGGCCCGTGGCGCCTCGTCGGCCGCGTCCGCCGCCAACGCAGCCATCGACCACATCTACACCTGGGTCAACGGCACCGCCGAGGGCGACTGGGCCTCCATGGGTATCCCGTCCGACGGTTCCTACGGTGTGGCCGAGGGGCTCATCTCCTCCTTCCCCGTCACCGTCAAGGACGGCAAGTACGAGATCGTCCAGGGCCTGGAGATCAACGAGTTCTCCCGCGCCCGTATCGACGCCTCGGTCCAGGAGCTGGCGGAGGAGCGCGACGCGGTCCGCGCGCTCGGCCTCATCTGAGCCGACGTCTTATAGCTTGCTCCCGCAGGCCCTGTCCCGGTTTCGACCAGGACGGGGCCTGTTCGGCGTGTACGCCGCTATCGTCGGTGAACGTACGTCGTGAGAGGGTCGGCGACGGCAAGGGGGGCAGGATGACGAGGTGGGATCCGCACCAAGGGCGCTGGGTGGACGACACTCCCGGGCGCGGCAGCCCGTGGCCGCGCCTGACCGTCGCCGTCGCCCTCGCGGCCCTGCTCGGCGGCGGCATCGGTTTCGGGGTGTGGACCCTGTCCCGTGACGACGACGGCCCGGCCCGGGCGACCGCCGCGGACAGCTCCCCCTCGACGCCCCCGCCCTCCGTCTCGGCGGCGGGCCCGGCGGACGACGGCCACACCGACCCGGCCACACCGAAGCAGTCGGACCCGGACTCCGGCGCGGGCGACACCCCCGGCTACGTCCACTCCGACGACCCGGCCGGCTTCACCGTCGACGTCCCCTCCGGCTGGAAACGCACCGCGAAGACGCCGACGGACAAGCCCACCGTCGTGACCTACGACTCCCCGGACGGCAGCCGCATCCTCCAGCTCTTCCTGGTCAGCGAGAGCAGCCCGGCCGAGTCCATGGACCTGGCGGAGAACGAGAACTACGGCTTCGCCCGCCTCCCCGGCTATCGCGCCCTCGACCGCTCGGCCGCCGACGACGACAGCTACTCCGAAGTCGTCTACCGCTTCGACGGCGAAGGCGAGGCGGGCCCCCGTCAGGTCATCGACCACCGCTTCCGCACGGCCGGCGACAAGATCTACGGAGTCCGCCTCAGCGCCCCCGAGTCCACCCCGCTCGACGAACTCCGCGAACCGGTCACCACTGTGGTCACCTCCCTCTGCCCGACGGACGCGACCTGCGTCAGGGGATGAACACGGGACGGCGTCCGACACGGCGGCTGTACGGTGCCGGTCTCCTTGGCCCCCTGCCCAGCCTCCGAGCGGCCCCCTGCCCAACCGACGCCGAAGCCGAAGCCCGAGCCGAAGCCGAAGTCGTCGGCCCCGCGCACCCGGTTGGCCCCCTCGGCGACTCGATCACTAGTCTGAGCGCCGATAAGGCGCACATAAACGGCGGCCGGTCATCGCGTAGCGCACAGCGGGCCGGCCTCGGTACGACAGGGGCCAATGGCCCGACGGGGGAGCACACATGGGAGAGCAGCGCAGGCGACTGCGGTCCAGCACGGTCGTCCTCGGAGGGATGGGTGTCGTCGCGGCGGCCCTGACCTCCTGCGGATCCGATCCGGACCGCCGTTGCGTGGATCGCGACAGCTACGACTACGCCAACGGCTACAAGATCATCGCGGACAGGAACTGCAACACGGGTTCCGGCTCGTCGTCGTACGGCAAGAACAGCAAGAGCAACAGCAAGAGCAACAGCAAGAGCAACAGCAGCGGCAACCGGAAGCAGGCCGGTTCGGCCGACGCCGCCTGGTACTACGACGCGGACGTCAGTGGCGGCTGGGCCGACGACGGCACCTTCAGCCGCAGCGAGGCCGTGGACCGGGACGGCTTCGGCTGCTCGGGCGACGGTGACGGTTCCGGCTCCAGCGGCGGCTGAGCCGGCGGACGAGGCAGAACCATGGAACGCCGCACCATCGAGCCCCGGCCGGGCTGGCAGGAGACCGTCGAGGAACAGGGGCTCATCTACCCGCTGACCCGCTACCCCGACGGCTCCCTGCGCCCGTACTGGGACGAGAGCGCGTACTACGTCTTCTCGCTCCCCGAGGTCGAGGCACTGGAGGAGGTCGTCGAGGAACTGCACGCCATGTGCCTGGCGGCCGCCGCGCACATCGTCGAGCACGACCGCTTCGCCGACCTCGGCATCACCGACCCACGCCTCGCCGGCCTCGTCGCCGAGGCGTGGCGCCGACGGGCCGAACTGCCCTCTGTCTACGGCCGCTTCGACCTCCGCCACGACGGGACCGGCCCCGCCAAACTGCTGGAGTACAACGCCGACACCCCGACCTCGCTCGTCGAGGCGGCCGGCCCCCAGTGGTTCTGGATGGAGGAACGCTTCCCGGGCGCCGACCAGTGGAACTCCCTCCACGAACGCCTTGTCGCCGCCTGGAAGAAGCAGTCCTCCCTCCTCCCACCGGGCAGCCCCCTGTACTTCGCGCACTCCGCGGGCGACGAACTGGGCGAGGACCTGATGACGGTCGCCTACCTGAAGGAGACCGCCGAACAGGCCGGCCTGGACACCGACTGGATCTCCATGGAGGACATCGGCTGGGACCGCCTCGCGGACCGGTTCGTCGACAAGAAGCTGCGTTTCATCCGCAGTATCTTCAAGCTCTATCCCTGGGAGTGGCTCACCACCGACCGCTTCGCCCCCCATGTGCTCGCCACCCTCGACAACGGCGGCGGCACCGGGACCACGATGTGGATCGAGCCCGCCTGGAAGATGCTCCTCAGTAACAAGGCCCTTCTCGCCGTCCTCTGGGAGCTGTACCCCGGCCACCCGAACCTCCTCCCCGCCTATCTCGACGGCCCCCGCGAACTGGCGTCCACCACCGGCTACGTCGCCAAACCGCTCCTCGGCCGCGAGGGCGCCGGCGTCACCGTCCACGAGGCGGGCACCGCCTCCGCACCGTCCACAGAGGCCCGCTGCTACCAGGAGTTGGCCCCCCTTCCGGCCTTCGACGGCAACCATGTCGTCCTCGGCGCCTGGGTCGTCGAGGACGAGTCGGCGGGCCTCGGCATCCGCGAGTCCTCGGGCCTGGTCACCGACGAGTACGCCCGCTTCCTGCCCCATGTGATCCTCTGACCTCCGCACTCTCCTCCGCCTCCTGCCGTCGTTCGTATGGTGGACGTCCGGGCCCGGACGTCCACCACGCCCGATAGGGTGATCGGCGGGCCGTGACTGGCGCGCTGGGATGGGACGGACCATCGGGGAGCGGCCCGGGAAAGATGAGTGCCGTGCGCCTGGGCCGTACCGTGAACGCTGAACGCAACGTCCGGAGGTCCCCATGTCAGCCGAGCCCCTCTCCCACGAGTCCACCGCCTTCCGTGCCGCCCTCGATGTGATCCGCGCCGTCGAGCCGCGCGTGGCCGACGCCATCGGCCAGGAGGTCAGCGACCAGCGCGAGATGCTCAAGCTGATCGCCTCCGAGAACTACGCCTCCCCGGCCACCCTTCTGACCATGGGCAACTGGTTCAGCGACAAGTACGCCGAGGGCACCGTCGGCCGCCGCTTCTACGCAGGCTGCCGCAACGTCGACACCGTCGAGTCCCTCGCCGCCGAGCACGCCCGGGAGCTCTTCGGCGCCCGCCACGCCTACGTCCAGCCGCACTCCGGCATCGACGCCAACCTGGTCGCCTTCTGGTCCGTCCTCGCCGACCGCGTCGAGGCCCCCTTCCTGGAGAAGACCGGCGCCCGCCAGGTCAACGACCTCTCCGAGGCCGACTGGGCCGAACTCCGCCAGGCTTTCGGCAACCAGCGCATGCTCGGTATGTCCCTGGACGCCGGCGGCCACCTCACTCACGGCTTCCGCCCCAACATCTCCGGCAAGATGTTCGACCAGCGCTCGTACGGCACCGACCCCGCCACCGGCCTCATCGACTACGAGGCCCTGCGCGTCACCGCCCAGGACTTCAAGCCGCTGATCATCGTCGCCGGCTACTCCGCCTACCCCCGTCTGGTGAACTTCCGGATCATGCGCGAGATCGCCGACGAGGTCGGCGCCACGCTGATGGTGGACATGGCGCACTTCGCGGGCCTCGTCGCCGGCAAGGTCCTCACCGGCGACTTCGACCCGGTACCGCACGCCCAGATCGTCACCACGACCACCCACAAGTCGCTGCGCGGCCCGCGCGGCGGCATGGTCCTGTGCGACGACTCCCTGAAGGACCAGGTCGACCGCGGCTGCCCGATGGTCCTCGGCGGCCCCCTCCCGCACGTCATGGCCGCCAAGGCCGTCGCCCTGGCCGAGGCCCGGCAGCCCGCCTTCCAGGACTACGCCCAGCGCATCGTCGACAACTCCCGGGCCCTCGCCGAGGGCCTGATGCGCCGGGGCGCCACCCTGGTCACCGGCGGCACCGACAACCACCTCAACCTGATCGACGTCGCCACCTCCTACGGTCTCACCGGCCGCCAGGCCGAGGCCGCGCTGCTCGACTCCGGCATCGTCACCAACCGCAACGCCATCCCGGCCGACCCGAACGGCGCCTGGTACACCTCCGGCATCCGCATCGGTACGCCCGCGCTGACCACGCGTGGTCTGGGCACCGCCGAGATGGACGAGGTCGCCGGCCTGATCGACCGTGTCCTGACCACCACGGAGTCCGGCACCACCAAGTCGGGCGCCCCCTCCAAGGCCCAGCACGTCCTCGACGCGAAGGTCGCCGACGAGATCTCCCGCCGTGCCACCGACCTCGTCGCCGGCTTCCCGCTCTACCCGGAGATCGACCTCGGCTGACCCCCTCGCCACGGCCGGTCAGGCATCCAACAGCTCCTGACGGGGCTCCCGCGGCGGTCCGGACTCGTGCCGGGCCGCCGCGCGGCGCAGCAGCAGCGTGGCGCCCCCGGAGCCGAGGAGCAGGCCCAGGGCCAGGGCGGGTATCGCCCAGCGGGCATGGTCGGCCGGACCGGATACGTCCGCCGCGGAGCGTGTGCCGGTGACCGTCCCGCCGGGCTCGGTACCGGAACCGGTGAGCGCGTCGTCCGAGGACGTTCCCTGCACCGAGCCGTCGGAGGGCTCGCCCAGGACCCCGAGTCCTCGCAGCAGCGCCCGCAGCTCCTCCGACTGCTTCGCCTTGTGCCAGACACCCTCGCCCGAGGCCGCGGTGTCCTCCGCCGTTTCCAGTCCCGTGTGGATCCAGACGTCCTTCGTGTCGGGCGGCGACATGTACAGCCGGTCCACCCGCCAGGCCGTCACGTCATGGCTCATCCACGTCACGGTGACCATGTCGCCGACCTGACCTCCCCAGGTGTCCTCCGGCCCCCAGTCCGGAGCCTTCTCCCGGCTCCCGTCGAGCGCGGAGCCGGCCGGGACGAGGAGCCTGACCAGGAGGTCGTACTGCTTGTCCGTGCCGTACAGCGAAGCCGTCCGATGGCTGGTCGGTGCGACCAGCAGCACGCTGGTCGGTCCGCCCGCCGCCGAGGGCGGCGCCTCCAGCAGGAGCAGAGCCAAGGCGGTCAGCAACGCGCCCAACGCCGCCGCCAGTTGTCGCGGTCCACGCATCCGACACCCCCGATCGATCCCGGTGCGGTCCGTCCGCACTCGCGGTGTCACTCCTGGTACACCGCTCGAACCGCCGGGGTTCCCACCTCGACGGGACCGATCAGTCCAATGACTCCGCGATCTTCCGCGCCCGGTCCTTGGACGCCACGCCCTCCAGCCGCAGCGTGAACTCCTCGCCGTGGACCCACAGCAGAGTGGGCCCCGCCGTGCGCTCGGAGCGGGTGAAGCGGGAGCCGTCCTCCGAGGTCATCCAGAAGCGCAGGAGGTGCGGCTCCGGGAACCACAACGCGTCGAACGCGCCCGAGCCCAGCCGGACCCACTCGACGGCCTGCTCACCCGCCACGGTCTTGCCGTACTCGGGGGCCAGCCGGGCCGCGTACTCGTCGAGCCGGACGGTGTGTCCCCGCTCCTCCCAGCAGAGGGTGATCACGAAGCGGCCCTTCGGCGCACGCGTCACCGACACCGCGTCCGGCGTCCCCAGCGCACCCGGCACGAGCGGGGCGAACCCCGCCCGCCGCCCTGCCTCGGCGAGCGGGACCGGATCGGGGCAGCCCGGCACCCCCGCCCCGGGCGAAGGCGACGCCGACGGGTCGTACCGCACCTCGACCCCGCCGAAGTCGAAGAAGTCGGCCACCGCGGCCCGTACCGGCGGGGTGAGGACGAGCACCGTGAGCAGTCCGCACAGCGCGGCGGTCAGGGCGCGCCGACGGAGTCCGGCCCACCGGCGCACCGCCCGCAGCCGCGCACCGGCGCCCGTCGGCTCGGCCACCGGGGCGGGCACCTGCTCGGCGAGTATCTGCCGCAGCACCCGCTCGACCATGGTCTCGTCCCCGTCGGCCCCCGGCCGGTCCAGCGACCTCCCGAGCGCCCGCAACTCCTCGGGCAATCGGACGTCACGCCCCTCACCCCCCGTGCCACCACCGACACGCTCCCGCTCCGCGTCCTGGCTCCCGTACGACCGGTCGGGCTCACTCACGTCCCTCACCTCCTCCCGCCTTCTCCAGGGCCTCACCCGGCTCGAACTCCGGCAGCAGACGGCCCAGCCTGCGCAGCGCCCGGCTCAGGCGGGACTTCACCGTGCCCCGGGGCCAGCCGAGGGCCGCCGCCGTCTCCGGCTCGTCCATCTCCAGCAGATAGCGGTAGGTGACGACCAGCCGGTGCTCCTCGCTCAGCTTCTCCAGGGCGCCCAGGAGCGCGACACGGCGCTCTATCGCCAGCGCGGCGACCGCCGGGTCGGCCGAGGACGGTATCAACGGCTCGGCCTCGACGAACGCCGCCTCACGGTCGGCCAGGGACCGCTGACGCCCCGCTGTCCGCACTGTGTTCCTCGTCTCATTGGCCACGATCGACAGCAGCCACGGCCGGAACGCGGAGCCGTCCCGGAAGCGGCCCAGTGTGCAGTACGCCTTGAAGAAGGCCTGCTGCACCACGTCCTCCGCGTCCGCACCGGCGCCGAGCGCCCGGGCCGCCCGCAGCGCGATGCCCGTGTGGGCGCGCACCAGCTCCGCATAGGCCTCCGGCTCCCCGGCGCGTACGCGTGCGATCACCGCGGCCTCATCGACGATGCGGCCCCCCTCCCGCGTTCTCACACAATGGGTACACCGCCCGAGCCGGATCGGTTCCCGCCCGTGTCCCCTCTGTTTCCGGTCGGTTCCGGAACGCCCCCCGAGACCTGAGAGAATGGTGAGCATGGCCTCTGACCGACCCCGCGTGCTCTCCGGCATCCAGCCCACCGCCGGCTCGTTCCACCTCGGCAACTACCTCGGCGCCGTCCGCCAGTGGGTGGCCCTGCAGGAGTCCCACGACGCCTTCTACATGGTCGTAGACCTGCACGCGATCACCATCGCGCAGGACCCCGCGGACCTGCGCGCCAACACCAGGCTCGCCGCCGCGCAGCTCCTCGCCGCCGGTCTCGACCCGGAGCGCTGCACCCTCTTCGTCCAGAGCCACGTCCCCGAGCACGCCCAGCTCGGCTGGATCATGAACTGCCTGACCGGCTTCGGCGAGGCCTCCCGCATGACCCAGTTCAAGGACAAGTCCGCCAAGCAGGGCGCCGACCGCGCGAGCGTCGGCCTCTTCACGTACCCGATCCTCCAGGTCGCGGACATCCTGCTGTACCAGGCGAACGAGGTCCCGGTGGGCGAGGACCAGCGCCAGCACATCGAGCTCACCCGTGACCTCGCCGAGCGCTTCAACGGCCGCTTCGGCGCGACCTTCACGATCCCGAAGCCGTACATCCTGAGGGAGACGGCGAAGATCTACGACCTTCAGGACCCCGCGATCAAGATGAGCAAGTCGGCGTCGACCCCGAAGGGGTTGATCAATCTGCTCGACGATCCGAAGGCCACCGCCAAGAAGGTCAAGAGCGCGGTCACCGACACGGACACGGTGATCCGCTTCGACCCCGCCGAGAAGCCGGGCGTCAGCAACCTGCTCAGCATCTACTCGACCCTGACGGGTACGGGTATCGGGGAACTGGAGCAGAAGTACGTCGGCAAGGGCTACGGTGCGCTCAAGACGGACCTCGCCGAGGCCATGGTCGAGTTCGTGACGCCCTTCCGGGAGCGCACCCAGCAGTATCTGGACGACCCGGAGACGCTCGACTCGATCCTGGCCGAGGGGGCCGAGAAGGCGCGCGCCGTCGCCGCGGAGACGCTCTCCCAGGCGTACGACAAGGTGGGCTTCCTGCCCGCCAAGCACTGAGCCGCACCGCCTCGGGCCCCGAGCGCCGACCGCACCACCCGTCGCACCACCGACAGCGCCGCACATCACTCCCGCTGCGCCTGCCCGGAACACCGCCGTGGCCGTACAGTCGATAGCCGGTGCGACGGAGTGCGCCCCGCAAGATCCACGACCACGCGCAGGACACGACGACAGGAGACGACGTGGGGACCGTAACGATCGGTGTGTCGATCGCGGTCCCGGAGCCCCACGGCAGCCAGCTCCAGGAGCTGCGCGCGGGCTTCGGCGACGCCGCGGCTCACGGCATCCCCACGCATGTCACGCTGCTGCCGCCGACCGAGGTCGGCGGCGACGAGGTGCCGGCGATCGAAGCGCATCTCGCCGAGGTCGCGGCGGCCGGCCGGCCCTTCCCGATGCGGCTGTCCGGCACGGGCACGTTCCGCCCGGTGTCGCCCGTGGTGTTCGTGCGGATCGTCGAGGGAGCCGAGGCCTGCACCTGGCTGCAGAAGCAGGTCCGGGACGCCTCGGGGCCGGTGGCACGCGAGCTGAACTTCCCGTACCACCCGCACGTCACCGTCGCGCACGGCATCGCCGAGGAGGCGATGGACCGGGCGTTCGAGGAACTCGCCGGGTACGAGGCCCAGTGGCCCTGCACCGGCTTCGCGCTCTACGAACAGGGCCCCGACGCGGTCTGGCGCAAGCTGCGCGAGTTCGCGTTCGGCGGATCGGTCGTCCCGTCGCAGGCGGGGGCGCCGGTGGGGGACACGGTGACGCTGCCGCTGGGAGGACCGGGCGCCTCATAGCTCGCAGGTCCGGGTCGTTCGGCGACTGCGGGCGGGTGGGGGTTGTTCGCGCCGTTCCCCGCGCCCCTTGCGGGGCGCTCCTGATCCGGGGCTCCGAAGGACACGGCTCCACGGCTCCAGGCTCTACAGCGGCAGGCGGCGGAACAGCGCCCTCGGCATGTGCCTCAGGGCCGCCATCACCGGACGCAGCGAACCGGGCACCCACACCGTCTCCGAGCGCCGCCGCAGGCCCAGTTCGATGGCGGTGGCGACCGCCTCCGGGGTCGTCGCGAGGGGGGACTCCGGGCGGCCGGCCGTCATGCTCGTGCGGACGAAGCCGGGGCGGACGAGCATCACATGGGCGCCCGTGCCGTGGAGGGCGTCGCCGAGACCCTGGGTGAAGGTGTCGAGGCCGGCCTTGCTGGAGCCGTAGATGAAGTTGGAACGGCGGGCGCGCTCGGCGGCGACGGAGGACAGGACCACCAGGGAGCCGTGCCCCTGTGCCTGGAGGGCCCGTCCGCAGATCAGCGCGGACGAGACGGCGCCCGTGTAGTTGGTCTGGGCGACGCGCGCGGCGGCCACCGGGTCGCGCTCGTCGTTGGCCTGGTCGCCGAGCACGCCGAAGGCGAGCAGGACCATGTCGATGTCGCCCTCGGCGAAGATCTTGCCGAGGATCGCCTCGTGGGACGCGGGGTCGAGCGCGTCGAAGGTGACGGTGTGCGTCTGCGCGCCGAGTCCGCGCAGGTGGACGGCGGCGTTCTCCAGGCCCTGCGAGGGGCGTCCCGCCAGCCACACCGTGCGGGTGCGGCGGGCGATCAGCCGGCGTGCCGTGGCCAGCGCGATGTCCGACGTGCCGCCGAGGATCAGCAGGGACTGGGGGGTGCCGAAGGCGTCCTTCAAGACAGCTCCTGGGTGTGTGGGGGGACAGGGGGTTCCACGGCGTGCACGGCGCTCAGAGGCCGAGGCGTCGGGCCAGGTCCGACACGAAGACGCCGCCCGGGTCCAACTCCCGCCGCAGTGCGCGGAACTCGGGCAGCCGGGGGTACATCGCGGTCAGCAGTTCGGGGCGCAGGCGGGCGTCCTTGGCCAGGTAGACGCGGCCGTCGGCGGCGGCGACCTCCTCGTCGAGCGTGTCCAGGAAGGTGGCGAGGCCGGGCAGGCCCGCCGGGATGTCCAGGGCGAGGGTCCAGCCGGGCATCGGGAAGGACAGCCAGCCGGGGTCGCCCTCGCCGAACCGCTTCAGCACGGCGAGGAAGGAGGAGCAGCGGCGCGCGGAGATCCGGTCGACGATCCGGCGCAGGGTCTCCTCGTGGCCGTATCCGACGACGAACTGGTACTGCACGAAGCCGGACCTGCCGTAGATCCGGTTCCAGTGCGGGACGCCGTCGAGGGGGTGGAAGAAGGTGGAGAGACGTTGGAGTTCGCCGGTGCGGGCCCGGGGGGCCCGGCGGTACCAGAGTTCGTTGAAGAGGCTTACGGCCGTACGGCCCAGGAGGCCTTCGGGGACGCGGGCGGGAGGCGCCGGGAGCCGGCTGGTCCGGAATTCCAACGGACTGGTGGACGCGCGCCTCCGGAAAGTGTTTCCGCTGAGCGCGTCCCCGCGGAGGAAAAGCCCGCCACGCGCGCGTGGGGACGAGGAGTGCCCACGCGCGCGCGTGGACGGCGATCCCGGCGGCTCCAGCGCCTCCAGGGGCGCGTGGTCGCCGCGGGTGAGGACCGCGCGGCCCGTCGACGCGCCCCGGGCGAGCAGGTCGATCCAGGCGACGGAGTAGCGGTGGTGGCGGTCGCCGGCCGTCAGGCGGGCGAGGAGGTCGTCGAGGTCGCGGGCGCGTTCGGTGTCGACGGACATCCAGGACGTCTCGACGGGCAGGAGCCGTACGGTCGCGGTGAGGACGACGCCGGTCAGACCCATGCCCCCGGCCGTGGCGTCGAAGAGGGGGGTGCCGGGGACGACCGTACGGATCTCGCCGTCCGCCGTCAGCAGTTCGAGGGACAGGACGTGCCGGGCGAACGACCCGGAGACGTGGTGGTTCTTGCCGTGGATGTCGGCCGCGACGGCACCGCCGACGGTCACCTGGCGGGTCCCGGGGGTCACCGGCACGAACCAGCCCAGGGGGAGCAGCACCTCCATCAGCCGGTGCAGCGAGACGCCGGCGTCGCACAGGACCGTGCCGGCGTCCGCGTCGACGGCGTGGACCCGGTCGAGTCCGGTCATGTCCAGGACGGTGCCGCCCGCGTTCTGCGCCGCGTCCCCGTACGCCCGTCCCAGCCCCCGGGCGATCCCCCCGCGCGCCCCGCACGCCCGTACGGCGGCCGCGGCCTCGTCGTAGGTACGTGGGCGCAGCAGACGGGCGGCGGTCGGGGCGGTGCGGCCCCAGCCGGTGACGGGGACGGTCCGGCCGGGGGCGGGGGGTGGGGTGGCCGGAGGGGCCCCGGCGGCGTCGGCTGGCATGCCCGCGACCGTATCGCCGCGTGTGCGGAGGAACCGGGTACGTCGGCCCGGCCGCTCTGCCGCCTCACCGAAACGGGTGATTAATGGGATGTCGTTCCAGATTGCCGCAGCTCCCGGACGGCCACCTAGAAGAGTGGCATCGCATGGGTGAAGTTGACGTCGTCGACGGCGTGCGCGGCCTGGACCGGCGGTTGCTCTCCGTGTTGCACGCCCGGGGCGCGGACCCGCGCGTCGCGGCCGCCGCGCGCGGACTGTCCTGGGCCGGGGAACACGGCCTGCTGTGGCTCGCGGGCGGACTGGCGGGGGCCGCCGTCGACCGGGAGCGGCGCGGCGTGTGGCTGCGCGGCACGGCGGTGACCGCCGGGGCGCACCTGGTCAGCATGGGCGTCAAGCGAGTGGTGCGGCGGCCGCGCCCCGTGCGGGTCGTACCCCTGGTCCGCACCGCCGGACGGCACTCCTTCCCCAGCTCGCACGCCAGTTCGGCAGCGGCGGCGGTCGCCGTCGTCGCCCACGGGGCCCCGGCCTGCCCCCTCGTCCTCGCCGCCGCTGCCCCGCTCGCCGCCGCGATGTGCCTCTCCCGGCTGGTGGCCGGCGTGCACTACCCGTCGGACGTGGCGGCGGGCGTGGCGCTCGGGGCGCTCACCGCGCGGCTGGGCGCACGCTGGGTGGTGAACGGCCGTGGCTGAGCGCACCGTCCTCCTGGAGCGGCGGACGACCCCCGGGCAGGCGGCCCCGAAGACCGGCCTCGCCCTCGGCCTGCTGCGCACCGCCCGACCCCGCCAATGGATCAAGAACACCCTGGTCGTCGCCGCGCCCGCGGCCGCCGGGGAACTCCTCACCCCGCGCGCGCTCACGCAACTCCCGCTCGTCTTCGTGCTCTTCACGGCCTGCGCCGCCGCCGTGTACCTCGTCAACGACGCCCGGGACGCCGAGGCCGACCGCGCCCACCCGGTCAAGCGCCACCGCCCGGTCGCCGCCGGACAGGTGCCCGTACCGGTCGCGTACGCCGTCGGCGGCGCCCTGGCCGTGCTCGCGCCCCTCACCGCCGCGTGGCTCTGCCCGCCGTACACCGCCGTGCTGCTGACCGCGTACCTCGCACTCCAACTCGCCTACTGCGTCAGCCTCAAGCACGTCCTGGTCGTCGATCTGGCCGTCGTCACCACCGGGTTCCTGATGCGGGCGATGGCCGGCGGGCCGGCGCTGAACATCCCGCTGTCGCGCTGGTTCCTGATCACCACCGGCTTCGGCGCGCTGTTCATGGTCGCGGCCAAGCGCTACTCGGAGGCCGTGCAGATGGCCGACCGGCCCGGCGCCACCCGGGCGCTGCTCACCGAGTACACGGCCGGATACCTGCGCTTCGTCTGGCAGCTGGCCGCCGGGGTCGCCGTGCTCGGCTACTGCCTGTGGGCGCTGGAGGAGGGCGGTGTCTCCACCACCGGGGTCCTGCCCTGGCGTCAGCTCTCCATGGTCGCCTTCGTCCTGGCCGTCCTGCGCTACGCCGTCTTCGCCGACCGGGGCACCGCGGGCGAGCCCGAGGACGTCGTCCTGCACGACCGCGCCCTCGCCCTCATCGCGGTGGTGTGGCTGACGATGTACGGGCTGGCGGTGGCGGACTGGTGACGCGACGGCCACCACGCCGGGGGCGGTGAGGTCCGGAGCGCCTGTGCGGACCGGTGCGGGGGTACCCGGCATCGGCCGGCGACGAGTGGGGCAGAGTTCGGATCATGGACTGGCTGAAAAAGCTTCCCGGGGTGGGCCCCCTGGTGGAGCGTCTGATGACCACGCACGCGTGGCGGTCGTACGAGCGGCTCGACCGGGTGAAGTGGACCCGGCTGGCCGCCGCGATGACCTTCATCAGCTTCCTGGCGCTGTTCCCGCTGCTGACCGTGGTCGCCGCCGTCGCCGCGGCGACCCTCGGCAAGGACAGGCAGCACGACCTGGAGGGCCGGCTCGCCGAGCAGGTGCCCGGCATCTCCGACCAGCTCGACATCGCCGGCCTCGTCGAGAACGCCGGCACGGTCGGGGTCATCGCCGGCGCGCTGCTGCTGTTCACCGGCATCGGCTGGGTCGGTGAGATGCGCGGCTGTCTGCGCGCGGTCTGGGAGAAGCCGGACCCCGACGAGAACCCGGTCCTCGCCAAGGCCAAGGACACGGGCGTCCTCGTCGGCCTCGGCGGCGCGGTCCTCGTCTCCCTGGCCGCCTCCACCTCCGCCTCCTGGGCCGTCGGCCGGTTCGCCGACCAGCTCGGCATCGACCGCGACGGCTGGGGCGGCATCCTCCTGCGCATCGCCGCGTTCGCCGTCGCCGTCCTCGCCGACTTCCTGCTCCTCCTCTACGTCCTCACCCTGCTCCCCGGCGTCCACCCGCCCCGCCGCCGCCTCGTCGTGGCCGCCCTCATAGGAGCCGTGGGCTTCGAACTCCTGAAGCTCCTCCTCAGCGGCTACATGCAGGGCATCGCCTCGAAGAGCATGTACGGCGCCTTCGGCGTCCCCATCGCCCTGCTCCTGTGGATCAACTTCACCACCAAGCTCCTGCTGTACTGCGCGGCCTGGACGGCGGAGAGCAGCAAGGAGGCACCGGAACCGGCAACGGACGACTGAGGGCGCGGGTGCCCCGCGCGACCAGCCGCGGCGCACCCGCGCCCCACGCCGGGCAGCGACCACACGGCCGCTCCCCGTCCGCCCTACTTGCGCCCCCGCAGAGGCCACTTCCGGTTCACCAGGAACACGCCGCCGGCCACCAGCACCAGCACGCCCCCCGTGATCCCGAGCGCGATCCCGACGCCGCCGCTCCCGCCGGAGGCGCTCGCCGCGACGGACTTGCCTCCCGCCCCACCGGAGGCGGACGCCGCGTCCGTGGCCCCCGGCCGCGCACTCGGCTCGGCACTCCCGCCGGAGGTCTCCGCGCTCTTGGGCGCCACCAGCTCGCCCACCGGCGTCACCTTGCCCGCCGCCTTGAACCCCCAGTCGAGGAGGCTCGCGGTCTCCTTGTAGACCTGGTTGTGCTCGTTCTTCTCCGGGTGCATGACCGTGACGAGGAGGACCCGGCCGCCCCGCTCGGCGACCCCGGTGAACGTGGCACCCGCGTTGGTGGTGTTGCCGTTCTTCACACCCGCGATGCCCTGGTAGGAGTCGAGGCCGCTGTCCCCGGTGAGCAGCCGGTTGGTGTTCTGGATCTCGAAGGAGGACCGGCTCTTCTTGCCGTTCTTGCCCTTCTTCGTCTCACCGGGGAATTTCGCCCGGACGGTGGAGCAGTACTCCCGGAAGTCCTTCTTCTGCAGCCCCGACCTGGCGAACAGGGTCAGGTCGTACGCCGACGACACCTGCCCCTTGGCGTCGTAGCCGTCGGGGCTGACGGCGTGCGTGTCGAGGGCCTGGAGCTCCTCGGCGTGCGCGTTCATGTCGGCGACGGTCTGCTTCACGCCGCCGTTCATGGCCGACAGGACATGGACCGCGTCGTTGCCGGAGCGAAGGAAGACGCCGAGCCACAGATCGTGGACGGTGTACTTCTCGTCCTCCTTTATGCCGACCATGCTGGAGCCCGCGCCGACGCCCGCCAGGTCGGCGGGGACGACCTTGTGCTCGTCGTCCCTGTTGAACTTCGGCAGCA
The DNA here is from genome assembly GCF_053593335.1 of Streptomyces sp. NPDC002324. Classification (NCBI taxonomy): domain Bacteria; kingdom Bacillati; phylum Actinomycetota; class Actinomycetes; order Kitasatosporales; family Streptomycetaceae; genus Streptomyces; species Streptomyces sp. NPDC002324. Next base: position 97,021 of record NZ_JBSFCF010000004.1, on the reverse strand, counting down.
GCGTGTCCGCGAACAGCATCTTCAGCGTGCTCGCGGGGGCCAGCCGCCAGTGCGCGTTGTGCGCGGCCAGCACCTCGCCCGACTCGGCGTCCGCGACGATCCAGGAGCGGGCGCTGATGTCCTTGGGCAGGACCGGCGCGTCGCTGCCGAGGGCTGCCTGGGTGCCCGGCCTGCCCAGCTGTTCGCCGCCGACGGTCGACATGGCCGCCGGGGGAGTCGCGGACGGCGAGGCGCTCGAACTCGGTGACGGCTTCGCCGCGAAGGCCGGGGCGGCCGTCAGTGTCAGCGAGGTGAGGGAGAGGGACAGCAGGGTGGCTGAGGTGACCAGCAGGGGGCGCCTGGCGGTCTTCTTGGAGGCGGGCACGATCGAGAAAGTACATGGCTCCGACCGGTAAATCCCACCGCAGCGCGCCGTGGCTCGTTCTCGCGAACTCGCGCCCCCGCTCGCACCCCGGCGCGAGGACCCTGCGGTCGGCGGCGATACTGAACGCATGAAGCTCAGCCGCCCCCTCTCCTGGTTCCTGCTCGCCTTCGGGGTGTGGAGCTGGGTCATCTGGACCACTTTCATCAAGAACCTGTGGAAGGACGGCAGCGGGCTCGCGTTCGACGACGCGGGCGATCCGACGGCGTACTTCTGGGTGCATCTGACGCTCGCCGTCGTCTCCCTTGCTCTTGGGACGGCCATCGGGGTCATCGGGTTGCGCGGAGTGCGCGCCCTTCGCCGGACCGCGTGACCGGGAGTACGACGTGATGATCATTGTCTTCGTCCTTGTCGCCCTGCTGGTGCTGAGCGCCTTCGGGGCCCTGCACTGGTACGCGTGGCGCCGCCTGGTGCGCGACACGACACGCGGGCCGGGCCTCGCCAGACGCGTGGGCACGGTGGTGTTCGTCGTCGGGCCGGTGCTGATGTTCGCCGGGTTCGCGGCCGAGCGCGCCCACGCCCCCTTCTGGCTCCAGCGGACGCTGACCTGGCCGGGCTTCATGTGGCTCGCCCTCTCGCTGTACCTGCTGCTGGCCCTGCTGGCGGGGGAGCTCGTACGGCCGCTCGTACTCCGTCTGATGGCGCGGCGCGCCCCGGCGCCCGCGCCGGAGCCGGACCAGGAGTCCGTGGTGCGCGCCCCCGAGCCGCAGCCGGTCCCGGCGGGCGCCCAGCCCGCGGAGGCCACCGACACCGGACAGCCGGCCGCGCCCACCGCCCCCGCCGCGACGGAGCCCCCGGCCCCGCCCGCCTCCACCACCCCGGCCGCCCCCGCGGCCCCGGCCGACCCTTCCCGCCGCCTCTTCGTCTCCCGGGTCGTCGGCGGGGCCGTCGCCGCCGCGGCCGTCGGCACGGTCGGCTACGGCACCTACGGCGTCGTCCGCGGCCCGAAGCTCAAGCGGGTCACCGTGCCGCTGGCGAAACTGCCGCGCGCGGGCCACGGTTTCCGGATCGCGGTCGTCAGCGACATCCACCTCTCGCCGATGCTGGGCAGGGGCTTCGCCCAGAAGGTCGTCGACACGATCAACTCGACGCAGCCCGACCTGATCGCGGTGGTCGGCGACCTGGTCGACGGCGACGTGGCCGACCTCGGCCCGGCGGCGGCGCCGCTCGCCGGACTGAAGGCGCGCCACGGCAGCTACTTCGTCACCGGCAACCACGAGTACATCTCCGGCGCCGAGCAATGGGTGGAGGAGGTGCGCCGGCTGGGCCTCACCCCGCTGGAGAACGCCCGTCGTGAGCTGCCGTATCTCGACCTCGCCGGGGTGAACGACATCGCGGGCGAGGACGAGGGCCAGGGCCCGGACTTCGCCAAGGCGCTCGGTGACCGGGACACGTCGCGGGCCGTCGTGCTCATGGCGCACCAGCCCGTCCAGATCCACGACGCCGTCGACCACGGCGTCGACCTCCAGCTCTCCGGACACACGCACGGTGGCCAGATGTGGCCGATGACGTATGTCGCCCAGGCGGCCAATCCCACCCTCGCGGGTCTGGAGCGCTACGGCGACACCCAGCTCTACGTGAGCCGGGGCGCCGGCGCGTGGGGACCCCCGGTGCGGGTCGGGGCGCCGTCGGACATCACGCTGGTGCAATTGGCGTCGAAGCAGGCATGACGGGACGTCAGAAGCCTTTCCGCATAAGGTTCCGAAGCCTTTCGGTCATGCATGGGTAATGCACTTACCTAGTTCTTTCTCAACTCAACAAAACCTGCCTTCCGTCAACACAGCCGACTGTGGTTAGGTGATCGGCGCCACCGCGAAACCACTGTGCGCAGTGGGCCGGGTGGGGTTCTTGGGAGGGGCGCCGATGCGGTCGGTTCGCTTACGGATTCTCGCGTCGCTGCTGGTACTGGCGGTCGCGGCGATCGGCGGCTGGCAGTTGCTGCCGGCCCAGCTGGACGAGAGCAGGACGATCACCGTCGGCACGACCGACACGGTCACCTCGCTGGACCCGGCCGGCGCCTACGACGCCGGTTCCTGGGCGATGTTCAGCAGCGTGTTCCAGTCACTGCTGACCTTCGAACCGGGCGGCGCGGTACCGGTGCCCGACGCCGCGCGGAGCTGTGCGTTCGTCGGCAACGCCCTCCTGGTCTACCGCTGCACCCTGCGTCCGGGCCTGACGTTCCCCAGCGGCCGCGAGGTCACCGGCAAGGACGTCAAGTACTCCTTCGACCGGGTCAAGCGCATCAACGCGGAGGTCGGCCCGGCCACGTTGCTCGACACCCTGCAGTCGGTCACCGCGAGCGGGCTGTCCGTCGACTTCCGCCTCTCCTCGCCGGACGCCACCTTCCCGTTCAAGGTGGCCACCGGCGCCGGGTCGATCGTCGACCGCACCAAGTACCCGACGAACCGGCTGCGCACCGACGCCGGCGCCGACGGCACCGGCCCCTACTCCCTGACCTCGTTCACGAAGGAACAGGCCCGCCTCACCCCCAACCACGCCTACCGGGGCATCGCCCGCACCACCGGCAGCCCCGTCCTCATGCGCTACTACGAGAACTCGGCCGCGCTGCAGAAGGCGTGGAAGGCGCGACGGGTCGACGTCGTCACCCGCACCCTGCCGCCCAAGACGCTCGCCGAGCTGTCCCCCAGCGATCCCGACCAGCGGGTCACCGAGGCGGACAGCACCGAGACCCGCAACCTCGTGCTCGACGTGCGGGCGGACTCGCCCCTGCACGACCGCCGGGTACGGCAGGCGATGGCCGCGCTGATCAACCGCGAGAAGCTGGTCGCCGACGTCTACCAGGGCACCACCGACCCGCTCTACTCACTCATCCCGGCCGGCATCACGGGCCACACCACCTCGTTCTTCGACGCGAACCCCCAGCCCGACCCGCAGCGGGCCCGCCGCCTCCTCGACGAGGCGGGCGTCAGCATGCCGGTGCGCTTCACGTACGGCTACGCCGAGGGCCGGGGTTCGTCCGCCGCCGAGGCCGCCGAACTGAAGGAGCAGCTGGAGGCGAGCGGGCTGTTCTACGTGACGACCAAGGCGTACGAGTGGACCGAGTTCCAGAAGCGGTACGCCGAGGGCAAGCTGGACGCGTACGGGGTGGGCTGGGTGGCCGACTACCCCGACCCCGACACCTTCGGCGGGCCCCTCGTCGGTACCGGCGGCTCCCTGAGCAACGGCTACAGCAGCGAGCGGGCCGACCGTCTCATCAAGGACAGCCAGCGCTACGCGGACCGCGGCCGGGCCGTGTCCGACTTCAAGGAGCTGCAGGAGGTCGTGGCGCAGGACGTGCCGATGATCCCGCTGTGGCAGCGCAAGGAGTACGTGCTCAGCAGCGAGGACGTGGGAGGGGCGCAGTATCTGTCGGACGGGACGGGGGTGTTCCGGCTGTGGCGGCTGGCATGGATCTGATCCGGCCGTGGATATGACGGAAGCCGCGTGACATCTGACGCGAACTCGCGGGTCGGGTGTGCGCGAGAGTGACACGACGCGTCCGCCCCGCGCATCTTCGTGTGTCGGGGGCGGGTTCGGGGTGAGGAGCGAACGTGCTGAAACGCGACTCCTTCCGGCTGCCCCGCCATCCGGCGTCCGTGGGCCTGGTCCGGCGACGCGTGAGGGAACACCTGGTCGACTGGGGGCACGGGGAGGGTTCCGCCGCCCTGGACGACATCGTGCTCGTGGTCTCCGAGCTGGCCACCAACGTCGTACGCCATGGCCCTTTGCTGGAGCGGGAGTTCGAGGTGGCGGTGACCGCGCTGGCGGACGGCTCCTGCTTCATCGAGGTCTCGGACGAGGGGACGGCCGAGCCCCGGCTCCAGGAGGTGGGGGAGTGGGCGGAGACGGGGCGCGGGCTACGGCTCGTCGAGCACATCGCGGCGGCGTGGGGGGTGTGGAGCCGGGGACGGCACGGGAAGACGGTGTGGGCGTTGGTGGGGGTGCCGTAGCGCCTGGATGGAGTGGGTCGGCGGGTGGGGTTGGCCATGACCGGGCGGGCCCATGAGAGCGCGCCGCGGTTTCTCGTGGCCCCCGGACACGGCGGTGGGACCGTCGCTTTCAAGCCATCGCCCGTCGCGTGTACGCCCCTGCCCGTGCCCTCCTCCGCGAGCCCGCCGGCGCTCTCCTTCGCGCTCTCCTTCGCGCCCCCGCCCTCCTCCGCGAGCCCGTCGGCGCTCTTCTCCGCGGCCGGCCCGCGCCCTTCTCGGCGAGCCGAGCCCGGCAGGTCACCGGCCCCGTCGGATCGTCAGGTCCTGATCAGTCCTTCCGCCCCGCCGCCCCCGGATCCGGCAGCACCTTCGTCATGCCCGGCAGGAAGTCCGTGAACAGCTCGTGGACCTCGCGGACCAGGGGGCGCAGCGCGCGGAACCGGGCGAGGGAGACGCCCCGGGTCGTCAGCCGGGCGCCGCGCTCGGCGAGCCGGTAGCTGCGGGCGCGCCCCTCACTGCGGTCGAAGACCCAGTACAGGACGAGCCCCATCAGGGACAGCCACATCAACTCGGGCAGGATCTCCCGGAGTTCGTCCGGAACCTTCGCCTTGGACCCGGCGAGCACCTCGCGGTGGATGGCGATGGACTCCTCGCGCGGCCCCTCCGACTCGGGCGAGAAGGGGCTGAGCGGACTCTGCGGATCGGCCGCGTTCTTGAAGAACTGCGCCGCGAACTCGTGGTACGGCTCCGCCACGTCCAGCCACGCCTTGAGCACCCCGGCGATCCGCGCCTCCAGATCCTTCTCCCGCTCCAGCACGGGCCGCACCGCCACCAGATGCTCGGCGCCGATCCGGTCGTAGAACCCCTGGATCAGGTGTTCCTTGCCGGCGAAGTAGTAGTACGCGTTCCCGACGGAGACCCCGGCCTCCTTCGCGATGGCCCGCATCGTCGTCTTGTCGTACCCGCGCTCCTGGAAGAGGCGCAGCGCGGTCTCCAGGATCAGCGCGCGGGTCTGCTCGGACTTGGCGGAGCCCTTGGGGCCGGGTTGCCCGGACCCCGGCGAGGGCTCGGTGTACGGCTCGTCGGCGCCGGATTCGGTACCGGACTCGTCGGCGCCGGGCTCTGGGCTGGGGTTGTCGTTCAGTGCGGGCACGGGCAGAGCCTAACGAGTCGGGCAGGTACCGGTGTCGCAGTCGGGCGCGCGGTAGAGCCACCCGTACCGCCGGTCGTACACCCATCCCGTCAGCTCGGCTCCGCCGCTCCCGCAGCCCGAGCCGGGCTGCCGGTGGGCACCCCGCCACTTCGCGGCGGCGAGTACGGCGGTGCGCGCGAACCGGGCCCCCGCCGGGGTGCTCAGTCGGTGCGCGAGCGGCCGGTGCTCGCGCAGCGCCCACAAGCACACGATCCAGGCGGCGGCTCCCCGGTACACCTGGCCGCCGTCCCCCACGATCGTGATCTCCTCCAGCGTCGCCCCGTGGTCGAGCGACGGGAACAGCCGCCGAGCCTCCTCCGACCCCGCCGCCACGAACTCCAGCGGCACCAACTGCCGCTGCCTGCCCAGCCACTCCCGCAAGAAGGCGCACAGCCCGCACCGGGCGTCGTACAGCACCGTGAGCCCGAGAACCGGGACGCGCTCGGCGCCCCGGTCCACAGCGGCCTGCTCGGCCATGGTGCTCATGCCCGCCCCGTGGGAGCGGCCCAGCCCTGCGGCGCGACCGGCGGCATCTGCTCCCGCTCCATCACGCCCCGCCGCCGGAACTTGTTCAGCACGAACACGTTCCCCAGGTGCAGCGCCCCGAGTACGAGCAGCACCACACCGAGCTTCGCCGACACCGTCTCGAACACCTCGCGCGGGCTGGTGATGGCGCCCTCTGCGTTCAGATACAGCGCCACGAAGCCCAGGTTGACGAGGTAGAACCCGACGACCAGCAGGTGGTTCACCGCGTCCGCGAGCTTCTCGTCCCCCCGCAGCACGTCCGAGAGGAAGATCCGCCCGTTCCTGCTCAACGTCCGTGCCACCCACACCGTCAGCCCCACGCTGACCAGCAAATAGACGACATACGCGACGACCGTGAGGTCCATGTCCCCACCCCTTCCCGGCTTTCTTGAACGCGTTCAAAGCGTCCTGGGAGAGACTGTAGACCTCTTTTTGAACACGTTCAAGTGGTCATCCGGTGCGGGCCAGCTCCGGCCGCTTGCTGTAGTCCGTGAGGCCGATGACGTTCCCCCAGGGATCCGCGAACTCGACGGTCCATCCGGTGGCCACGGAGAACGGCGCGTCGAGCGGCGGCACCCCCGCAGCCGAGAGGGCCCGCGCGGCGGCCCGCGCGTCCGGCACCTCCAGCCACACCCGCGCCGACCCCCACACGGGCGGCCGCTGTGGCAGCTCCTCCTCCACCCGGAGCAGTAGCCCGGGCGTTTCCTTGCCGACCTTCAGCCCCGCGATCCCGGCCTCGTCCAGCCGAAAGCCGACGTCGAAGCCGGCCCGCTCGTAGAAGGAGACGGCCTGGGGGAGGTCGCCGACGGGGAGGAGGACGTTGTCGAAGCCGAGCAGCTCGTACGACTCGTGCGACACATGTGACTCTTTGTCTGACATGTCGTCAGATTAGAGCGTCGGTCGGTGTGACCGCGGGAGCGACAGCACGCGCATGCGCGGTCGAAGACGGCGGGCCTGGGGAGGCACCGAAAAGGGGCCGAACCGCGGACTTCCGCGGCCGGCCCCTTTCACCGTGCTCCGGTCAGCCGATGGCGATCCGGGTCTTCCAGTAGCTCGCGGGTGCGACGATCTCCGTACCGGAGCCCGACAGAACCGTCTTGCCGCCGGCGTAGAACCGCACCGAGCCGTCGGAACGCACGGTCCAGATGTCGGGGATGCCGTCCCCGTTGGCGTCCGGCGTTCCGATGAGCAGCGGGACGTTGGCGTCGGACCAGCCGGCGGAACCGTACTCGAGATCGGTGCCGCCGGAGGAGTCGGCGCCGGACGACAGGGAGTCCAGGTCGGTGCCGCCGCCGCTCGCCGCTTTGCCCTTGCGGAGCATGAGCTGGGCGTGGACGTCGGTGCGGTACACCATGTCCGTCACCCCGTCGCCGGTGATGTCCAGGACGGTGACGATGTCGCGCTCGGTCCAGGCGGAGGCCGACAGCCGGATCGCCTGGTCGATCGTGGCGCCGTGGTAGCCGGTGAGAGCCCACAGTTCGTCGCCCACGGTGGCGAAGAAGTCGGTGCGGCCGTCGCCGGTGGCATCACCCGTGGACACGATCTGCGTGAACGAGGCGGGGCTGGGAGCCCCCTCGGGCAGCAGAATCTCCACACGCTTGTCGATGTTGACGGCACCGTAACCGTCGCCGGGATACACCCACAGCCTGCCGCCGACGCGCACCACCAGGTCCTGGAGTCCGTCACCGCCGTAGATGTCCCCGTTGTGGGTGATCAGAGCGCCCTTGAAGTGCCCGGAGGGCGCGCCGGCGTACGGCGGCAGGTCGTCGCCGTTCGGATCCTTGTCGGGGTTGGCCCGGTAGGCGCCGGCCATCGAGTAGTCCAGGTCACCGGAGCCCTTGGCGAGGTCGTTGGTGGCCTGGGAGGGGTAGAGGGACAGGTTGCCCGCTTCGGTGACGGTCATCAGGTCCGGGAGCTTGTCCCCGGTGAAGTCGCCGGGCCAGTCTGCCTGGTCGCGTGGGGAGACGTAGAAGAAGTACTTCGTCGGCTGCGACACGTTGCCGGCGCCGTCCACGGTTCGCACGTACAGCACGTTGGGCCCTGCGGTGGGCGGCTTGGCATTGGTCAGCGTGGCACTGACGGAGGTCGCGGTACCGGCCTTCCGGTCCAGGTGGAAGGGGTAGCTGGGCGAGTTGAATCCGTACTCGTACCGCACGACGTCCGTGTTGAGGGCGCGCACGGTGAAGGTGCCCGCCGTGCCGAACTTCTTCGTACTCCACTTCGAGTCGTCGGCGCCGCTGCCGAAGCCGTTCTCGTCGGTGTCGGCGTTGGGGAAGTCGGTGGAGCCGACCTTGGGCAGCTTCGGTGCGGCGGTGTCGAGGACGAAGCGGCACGGTGTCTTGGCCGGGGAGAACCGGGAGAACGATCCCGCGTCGTCCCGGGCCCGCACCCGCCAGGAGTAAAGAGTGCCGTTGGTCAGCTTGCTGGTGGAGAACTCGTCGGTCGTTCTCAGCGCGGTGTCCTTGTCACCGCCCACGGTCACTTTGCCGGTCTTGCCGAGCAGATCGCCCGTCGACGCCCATTTGCCGTGCGGCCACAGGTCGAAGTCCAGGAATTCGAGATTCTTGTCCTTGTCGGACGCCTTGGCGGTGAAGGTCAGACTTCCCGATCCCATCCGGACGTACGGCTGAGTGGTGGTGCATTTGGCGTCGGGGCCGAGGTCGAGGGAGGTGGGAGCGGTGGGCTTGCGGTTGTAGACGAGTTCGAGCACGGGCGGGTTCTCCCCGTTGGCCTGGAATTTCTTCCACGCGTACTGCGAGTTCTCGTCGCGGGCGCGCATCCCGAACGTGATGGTGTCCCGTCCTTCGTCGGCCTTCTTCTGGGCGGCCGTACGGACGTTGAAGCCTTCCCAGGCGTCCCGGCAACCGGACTTGTAACCGTGCGCGAAGCTCTTGCTGGTGATCTTGTTGCCGTCGTGCAGCCTGGGCGCGTTCCTCCAGTTGGTCCGTCCGCTGACCTTGCCGGTGAGATGCACGCTCATCGAGCGGGCGCTGCACGACCAGGAGTACGTCTCCAGCATGTACAGCTTCGCCGACACGATCTTCGTGCCCTTGAGGTCCTTGTCGAAGTCGATGTTGAAGTACGAGCGCGAGGTGCCCCAGGTGTCCGATTCGAAGCCGACCCGGGCCTCGTGCGTACCGCCCTTGTTGAAGCCCTTGCCGTTGTAGAACGTGGCGTTGGGGTGCCGGCTGTACGCGGTGGTCCAGTTCTGGACGTGCTTCTTGACCGACGGGTCGACGAAGACCGGGTACGTGGTGGCCGGGTCGCGGAGGAAGTCCTGGTCGGGAGTGAGGAGCCAGTTCCCTCCGGACAGGTCGGTCTCGACCAGCTCGCCGCGGGAGTCGGGGGAGGGGCCGTCGAGACCGGGCAGGCTGAGGGTGGCCGCCGAGCCGGACTGCGAGGGCTCGGGCGTCGGTTCGGCCGGTGCGGAGGGAGGCGGTGAGTCCGACGGAGTGGGTGCGGGGTCGTCCGTCCCCACTGGGAGTTCCTCGGGGTCCGGGTCGATCTGCTCGTCCGTCTCGACGAGTTCTTCCTCGGTGGCGCTCGCGTCGTCGCCCGGTGTCGGGGTGGACGAGTCGTCGGCGTCGGGGCTCTCCGGGTCGGTGGGCTGCGCGGAGGCGCCGACCGAGCCGTCGGTGACCGCCGGGGCGCCGCTGCTGTCCCACATCAGCGGCGTCGGCGACAGCGCGACCTCTTCACCGTCCGCGTCCTCGGCGGCGAGGACGCCGGTGATCGGGTTCAGCCGGAACGACAGGTCCGCCGAGGTGATGCCGTAGGTGAGCTGCTTGGCGCGCGGGTCGGCTGCGGCCTGCCGGTTCTTCAGGACCAGCAACTGCGCGAAGCCGTCGTCGTCGGCCGTCAGCACCAGATCGGCACCCGGGAAGATCTCCGGGTACAGGGCGCGCGAGCCGTCGACGATCGGGGCGGGGACCGCGCCGGGCCAGGTGAGGTGGATGTCGTGGCCGTCGACGGTGAGGGTGACGAGGGTGCTCGCGTCGGCGGCGGCCGTCCTGAGGCTCTTGAGCAGGGAGACCCGGTGCGCGGTGGATCGGGACGTGCGCTGCCTGTCGTCGCGTGTCCTGTCACGCGTCGCCTCGGAGCCGGCGGAGAACACCATCCTGGTGTTGGTGGCCTTCGGCTCCCAGCCGTTCCCCGTGCGGCGGAGGTCGTAGTCGATGTCCTTCCACTCGCCGCCCACCTTGGCCCGGACCGGGGAGGAGTAGAGCTTCTTGGCCATCCTGCCGTCGGGCCGCGCCCAGGTGGTGGACCGCGCCGTGCGCAGCGCCGTGACCTCTACGGGCTTCCCGGTCCTCACGGCCCGCGCGAGCGCGGCGGCGTCCGTGACCGGCTTAGTCTCGCCGCCGCTCGACTTGCCGCGAGAACCTGGTCCGTCCAGGCCGAGGCCGATGAAAGTGATGCCGGTGGCAGCGAGCGCCGCGGTGAGTACGACGGCGGTGGTCCGTCCGCCGGGCACGCGACGCCGGTTGCGCTCCTTGCGCGTCATGACGCGAGTTCCCCTTCCCCCCTTGGAACCGGCGCGGGACAGGGCTCGGCCGGGCCAGCCGATGATGGCTCACGAGAGCGCTGTCGTCACGCATCGCAAAGGGAGGGCGCCGAATGAGTCGAGTAACAGCGGGAACCGTAAAGAGTGTTGTGCGCGGTCGTCGCCAACTGCGCGGGTGACGGACCCTCTTGGGGCAAAGTGCTGCATTACGGCAGCCAACTGCCTTGCTTTCATGGGTGTTTGCGGCAAGTCCTCATGGACTGCGCGGTTGATCGCAGACGAGTCACTGCTTCCGGTAAAGCACAGGTAAATGCGGAATAAACTTCACTGACCGTTACCTTGCGTTACGCGCCGTGGTGATCATCACATCCTCTCGGTCGATCTAGCGGAACTCCACAGAGCCGACACAGAATCTGCCCATCTGATACGCCATCACGCGTGGTCCATTCCCGGCCCCGCCTCGAATGGTCCGGGGGGACCTCGCCGTGTTCGGTCGCTTCTTGCCTGTCCGCTCGCGTCGGCTGCGCCGGGTGCGCGCGGCCGTCGTGCCCACGCTCGGGGCGGCGCTGCTCGTGGGTCTGCTGCCCGCGCAGTCGTTCGCGCTGCCGCCCGACCCGGCCGCGGCCGAGAAGGGCCGCGAGGCCGTCGAGCTGGAGACCCTCGACCAGGAGGAGATCGTCGCCGGAGCGGTCTCCGAACCCGACCTGGAGACGCTGAAGGTCGACGTCCCTCCGGACCGGCAGCAGGCCCCGACCGGAACGGTCACCACACCGGCGGCCGGTACGGAGCCGGTCGACTTCGGCTCGGCCGTGAGCACCAGTCCCGCGTCGGCCCGTACGACCGCGACCGCGCGACAGGCCGGCATGACCCCCGCCGGAACTCTGCCCGTCAGTCTTGGGCAGGCTCCGGACCAGGCCGCGCCCACCGGCACCTGGCAGGTCCAGCTCTACGACCGCGCCGCCGCCGTGTCGCAGGGCGTCGACGGCACCGTCGTGAAGGTCCAGGCTCCCGCGACCGGCTCCGTGCCGATCGCGGTCAAGCTCGACTACGCGAAGTTCAAGAACCTCTACGGCGCCGACTGGGCCTCCCGCCTGCGCTTCGTCCAGTTCCCCGAGTGCTACCTGACCACGCCCGACGACGAGGCCTGCCAGGAGTACGAGGAGCTGGAGACCACCAACGACGTCCAGACCCAGTCGATCACCGCCACGGTCGACACGGCGGCGGACGGAACCGTCACGCCCGCTTCCGCACGGACGACCCCGTCCGGCGGGCCGTCGATCGCCCAGGCGTCCTACCGCACGTCGGCCACCGGAGTCACGTCGGCCACCGGGGTCACTCCGGTCGCCGCGACCGGTGACACGGCCGTCGTCGGCGCGGTCGACTCCGGCGGCGGTGCCGGCGGCACGTTCAAGGCCACACCGCTGGCCTCCAGCGGCAAGTGGTCGGCGGGCGGTTCGTCCGGTGCCTTCACCTGGTCGTACCCGCTGACGATCCCGGCGGCCCCCGCAGGCCCAGCGCCGAACGTCGAGTTCAGCTACAACTCCCAGACCGTGGACGGCCGTACAGCCGTCGCCTCTCCCCAGTCCTCCTGGATCGGCGAGGGCTGGGACTACGACGCCGGTCACATCGAGCGCCGTTACCGCGCCTGCCAGGACGACCGCAAGAAGATGAAGTCCGGCGCCGCCAACAACACGGCCAAGAAGGACAAGACGTCCGACCTGTGCTGGGTGTCGCACAACGCGGTGATGTCCTTGGGCGGCAGGACGACGGAACTCGTGCGGGACGCCGCCTCCGGCAGCGACCCCGAGAAAGACACCGAGATCTACCGCCCCCAGAGCGACGACGGCACCCGGATCGAGCACCGCGTCGGCGGCACCAACGGCGACAACAACGGCGAGTACTGGATCGTCACGACCACGGACGGCACGAAGTACTACTACGGCCTCAACCAGGTCGGCGGCGGTCACGCCGACACCGACTCCGTCTCCACCGTCCCCGTCTTCGGCAACCACCCCGGCGAGCCCTGCCACGCCACGGCCTTCGCCGACTCCCGCTGCGGCTCCGGCAAGAAGCAGGCCTGGCGCTGGGGCCTGGACAAGGTCGTCGACGTGCACGGCAACGCCCTGGTCGTCACCTGGAAGCAGGAGACGAACCACTACGCCGTGAAGAAGAAGTTCAAGTCCCCCGAGCAGTACGACCGTTTCGCCTACCCGAAGACCATCGAGTACGGCATGCGCGCGGACCTGACCAAGCCGTCCGCGACCGTCGAGTTCGGCGTGGCGCAGCGCTGCCTGAAGTCCGCGACGGCCTGCGACGCGGCGAACTTCGCCAAGACCTCCGACCCGGGCGCGTACCGCCCCTGGTGGGACACTCCAGGCAACCTCAACTGCAAGTCGACGTCGAAGCTCTGCCCGGCCTTCCCCTCCTTCTGGACCCAGATGCGTCTGGACTCGGTGACGACGAAGGCGGCCCGAGCCGGCCAGACCGGTCTCGGCAAGGTGGACACGTACGAACTTCACCAGTCCTTCCCCGAGGACTGGTACTACACGTCCCCCGGCCTCTGGCTGAACTCGATCACCCGTCGCGGCTTCGCCCCCGGCGACACCACCGGCACCCTCCAGCACAAGGACGGCGTCAGCTTCGGCGAATACACGGTCGGCTCCTCCTCGGAACTGAAGGGACGCCTGAGGGATCGCCAGCTCCCCAACCTGGTGTCGAGCGGCCCGAAGGACCAGCGTCCGCCCTTCACCCGCCCCCGCATCGGCACGGTGGCCACCGAGCACGGCGGTGACATCGAGGTCGAGTACAAGGGCGGCTGCGCGAGCGAGCCGTCGGAGGACAAGGGCAAGGACAACGGCACCTGCTACCCGGTCCGCTGGTCGCCGGACGGCGACGAGAAGAAGCCCGCGAAGTCCTGGTTCAACAAGTACGTCGTGCACTCCGTGACCGAGAACGACAAGGTCACCTCGCGGGGCAAACTGATCTACACCCAGTACGACTACTCGGAACCCGCCTGGGCGAAGACCGACGACGAGTTCACCCGCCCGTCCCTGCGCACGCACAGCGTCTGGCGCGGTTACCGCCAAGTGGCGGTCACCAAGGGCAGCAAGACCACCACCTCTGCGGGAGTGCCGCAGGCGCAGTCCTACTCCGAGACGCGGTACTTCCAGGGTGTCGGCGGCGAGGTCAAGGACTCCACGGGCAAGTACACGCTCGTCACCGACGACGAGCCGCAGTACGCGGGCATGGCGGCGGAGACCCTGACCTACCTCGACTCGGACAAGGGCACGCCCAAGAAGCGCACCCTGACCTACCCCTGGTCGGAGCAGACCGCGTCCCGGTTCCGTGAGGCCGAGGACGGCGCGGACATGGATCCGCTGCTGGCCCACCGCAGTGGTGTGAAGCGTACGGACGAGATCCAGAAGGTCGGAGACAGCTGGCGGGCCGTCCGGACCCTGACGACCGTCGACGACACCTACGGCATCCCGGTCCAGGTCGAGACGGCGGTGGTCAAGCCGGACGGCTCCGGCGAGGCGTTCTCCGATCAGATCTGCACCAGGACGTCGTACGTGCACAACACGTCGGCCTGGCTCATCGGCCTGCCCAAGCAGCAGCGCACCACGGGCACCACCTGCGCGGCCCACGACATCGCCGACCCGGCCACGAAGCTGATCAGTGCGAGCCGCACCACCTACGACAACCTGTCGTACGGCGACACCCCGACGAAGGGGCTGGTCACGGCTGCCGCCGGTGTGGACGGCGCCGGAACCGCGTACTCGGTCGTCACGAAGACGACGTACGACCCGCTCGGCCGGGTCCGTACCGTCGCCAAGCCGGGCGCCGGTACGACGGAGATGCAGTACACCCCGGGCGACGCTGGCGGTCCCGTCACCTCGGTGAAGGCGATCAACGCCAAGGGCCACGCGGTCACCACGACCTTCGACCCGGGCCGCAGCCTGGCGCTGACGGTCACGGACGCCAACGGCCGGGTCATCCGCAGCGAGTACGACGCCCTCGGCCGCTTCTTGAAGGGCTGGTCGCCGTCCCGCTCCTCGGGCTCCAAGTCACCGAACGTCGAGATCGAGTACCAGTCGGCGATCGCCACCTCGAACGAGTCCCGTCCCGCCGCCGTCACGACCAAGTCACTCAAGGACGACGGCACCTACAGCCGCCAGGTGACGATCTACGACGGCCTCATGCGCCAGGTCCAGACCCAGTCGGAGGCACACGGCCCCGGTCGAGTCGTCACGGACACCACCTACAACGACCACGGCCTGGTCGACGAGCAGACCAGCGCCTACCTCGCGAAGAACGGACCGGCCGCCGAACTCTTCTCGCCCAAGTCGAAGTCGCTCGTCCCGGGCCGGATCAAGCACCTCTACGACGGTCTGGAAAGGCCGGTCAGCCAGTCGACCTACCACGACGAGAAGAAGGTGTACACGGCCAGGTCGGAGTACGGCGACACCTTCACCTCCGTGGACCCGGCCGGCTCGACGTCGCCGCGCGTCCGGACCGTCACGGACGCGCTCGGCCGGGTCACCTCGGTCGTCCACCACAAGGACGACAGCACGAGCGCGGGACGCACGACCACCTACGGGTACGACGACCGAGGCCTGCGCACCAGCGTCACCGACCCCGCCGGCAACGAGTGGACGTACACGTACGACGCCCGGGGCCGGGTCACCTCCACGACCGACCCGGACGTCGGCAAGACGGACACGTGGTACGACGAGGCCGACCGGCCGTACAAGGTGACGGACGCGGAGAAGCGGACGACGTACACGGAGTACGACGAGCTGAGCCGGGTCAGGTTCGTCCGTGAGGGCTCCGAGACGAGCAACCCCGTCAAGTCGTTCACGTACGACTCCCTGTCGGGCGCCCTCGGCCAGCCGGTCGCCTCCACCAGGCACACCGTGAACGGCGACTACATCAGCCGCGTCACCGGCTATGACACGGAGTACCGTCCCACGGGTACGGAGACCGTGATTCCCGCGAACACCATGACGACGGGTGTCTCGGGCACGTACGCGTACAAGTACACGTACACGCAGACCGGAAAGCCGCAGACGGTCACGCTGCCGTCGGTGGGCGGTCTGGCCCAGGAGAAGGTCGTCACCCGCTACAACAGCGACGGCCTGACCGAGTCGACCTCGGGTCTCGCCTGGTACACGTCCGACGTCACCTACTCGCCGTACGGCGAACCCCTGCGGACGGTGTCCGGCTCCCAGCCGAACCGTGTGTGGACGACCAACTTCGTCGACCCCTACACCGGACGCCTCCAGCGCACGGTCGCGGACCGCGAGACCGCCGGTCCCCACCGCATCTCGGACAGCTCGTACTCGTACGACAAGTCCGGCGTCATCACGTCGAACGCCCGTCAGCTGTCGGATGCGTCGGGCGACACCTGGGACACCCAGTGCTTCACGTACGACGTGATGGGGGAGCTGGCCAACGCCTGGACGTCGAACGTCACGCCCACCGGCAACGGCACAGGCTGCAAGGCGGCGAACGGGACGACGTGGGGTCCGCGCACGGACTACGCGGCCTCGTCGGGCCCTGTGGCCGACGCGCCGGACACGGCGAGCGACGCGTCCAGCCCGGACGCCTCGCTCAAGTCGACGCTGGCGGCCACCGCCCCGGCCGCGAACACGGTCTCCACAGGTGCCACGGCCTACCACCAGTCCTTCACCTTCGACTGGCTGGGCAACCGGGCCACCCTGACCGAAGCCGACCCGGCGGACGCGACCAAGAACGTCACCTTCACGTACGGCTACAACACCTCCAAGCAGCCGCACACGATGACGTCGATCGGCTCCAGCCCGGCGGGACAGAGCAGCACCTACACGTACGACGCGGTGGGCAACACGACGGACCGTGACCTGGCCTCCGGGACCCAGGACCTGAAGTGGACCTCGGAGAACAAGCTCGACACGATCACGGTCGGCAGCAAGAAGACGACGTACGTCTACGACGCCGCCGGCAACCGCCTCCTGGAGAACTCCCCGTCCGGTTCGACGCTGTACCTGGGCGAGACGGAGGTGACGACGAGCAGCGCGGGTGCGGTGACCCGCGCCTCCCGGTCCTACGCCCAGCCCGGCGCCCCGATGGTGACCCGCACCACGACCAGCGGCGCGACGACGGGGCACCAGCTCTCGGCCCTCCTCGCGGACCACCTGGGCACGGCGAACACGGCGGTGGCCCTGTCGAGCGGCCAGGCGGTCACCCGCCGAGCCGCCAAGCCGTACGGCGAACTCCGCGGCCCGAAGCCGACGTCGTGGCCCAACAAGCGCGGCTACATCGGCGTCGGCATCGAGGACACCACCACCGGCCTGACCCACATCGGCGCCCGCGAGTACGACCAGAACGCGGGCCGGTTCATCTCGGCGGACCCGATCATCGACATCGCGGACCCGCTGCAGATGAACGGGTACGCGTACTCCAACAACGGCCCGGTCTCGAACTCCGACCCGACGGGGCTGTGCCTGACCTGCGGCGAGGGACTGCCGATCGGAGGAACGGGCCACAACGGAACCGAGAAGCGCTATGTGGGTGCCCGACAGGGGGCTTCTCAGGGAGGGGGCGGGGTCGGTGAGCGGGGCGTATCCGGCGCTGGCTACACCGGACAACTTCCCAAGGCCGCGAATGGCGATGCGAATCAGATAGTACGCATCGAGAAAGATTGGTATCTGACTATCTATCCGGGCATCTACCTGCCGGTCGGACACAAGGACATCGACCGAATAGCGCGGGAGATCCGTCAGCAGATGACGGAGGCGTGCAGCGGCTTCGACTATTACTGCAATGCGCCGCGTGAGGATGGAAGTGATCCCGGAGCCTGGGCCCGCACAGTCGCCAAAATATATGCCTGCCCCAAGAGTTGCAACGGGGGCAAACGCTGGCTCAACCCCGGTGACATGGGTGCTGCTGCTGCGGCAAGCGGCCTAGCGGGCCTGAGTGGTGGTGGCGCGAGGGGCCTCAGTGGAGCACTTGCAACTGCTCAGAAATCTCTTGCCGGTAGGCGCATAACTACTGGGCGGATATTCGACTCCAATGGAAACTCGATCGGGAGTGAAATAACTAGCGGCGGAGACGATCTGGCGAAGCGTGCTCAAGATTACCTGTCCGGTTCCCCCAACATTCGTAATCTACCCAAGGGGGCTAAATATGCCTCAGCTGATCATGTTGAAACAAAGTATGCGATGATGATGCGGGACAAGGGTATTAAGAATGCGCATGTGATGATCAATAATGATCATGTCTGCGGAGCGCCACTAGGGTGCCAGGTGGCGGTTCGTGCCATCCTGCCTCAGGGTTCAAGTATGACTGTGTATTATCCTGGCAGTGGCAGTCCGGTCACGTTGCGAGGATTGGCGGATCCGTGATCCTTAATGCTGTAATTCATGGTGTGTATCGCTACGCTCAGACGTGGCCAGAGATGGTCGAGTTGATTGCAGAGGTTACGGGAAACCTCTCTTCGGAGAGGGGTGGCGCTGATGGAATTAGTCCCGGTGAGAGTGCATGTTTCATGTTTGCAGATAGTCGGCACACTGCAGACACGTTTACTTGGTGGCCGGATAACTTCCTGCAGATTTCCGTTAATTCGGTGACGGGATATGGCGGACTCATTTGGTACGTTGGTGAGGAGCGGGCTGAAGCCTCCATGGATGTCATCTCGAAGCATGTCTGGATTTCTGACAATCCGGAGCCGCCCGACTTTGACCCTCGAGTTGTTTCTGATCCCGGCTTCCCGCTTTTCTTTGATCCGCGAAGTGTGCTCCCGGTCTTGCAAGTGCGCGCGGCGCTAGAGGAATTCTGCCGTACGGGAACGGGTGGTCGACCTGAATCAATTGGCTGGGTTCGCGGTGAGACTTCTGGGCGGCGGCTCCACGGGATCTCTTAAGGGCGAGTGGGGACTCTTGTTCTGGTGAGGCCTGCGCGGATGGGCGGGGCGCGGAGGTGGAAAAGTTTAGACTGATGGAGTCGCGATGGTGCTGCGATTGCCTATGCAAACTAAGTGATGGCAAGACGAGCCCATTCATTGCGTCGGGGATTAAGGTCGAGGCTAGACTCTCCGAGCTATGGGCATGGCGTGGCGTACGGCTGTCAAGAGGGAGGCGAGGGTTAGGGCGGGGACGGCGGTCAGAGTGACCGTCGGGTCGTCGGACTCGCGCAGGTGGATCGTTCCGTCGTCGGTGGCGGCCAGTTCGAGGCAGTTGTTTCCCTCGCTGCTGTAGGACGACTTCTGCCAGTGGAGGGTGGGCACTTCGGAACCTTTCAGAGGTCGCTGATGATCTTGCGGATCAGGTCTCGGGAGGCGGGCTCCTTGAGGGCGACCGCCTCGAAGCGGGTCATGAACGTGCGGTACTTCTCCAGCTGGAGGTCGGCGTGGAGGAATACGGACCCATGTTCGGCGTCGAGTTGCACCGTGTCCAGCTGAGAGACAGGGCCATCGGCGTACAGGACGGTCTGTCCGGCACCGGGGAAGATGCCGGCGGCGTAGGGGATGGCCAGCACGGTCACATGATTCAGCTCGCTCATTTCGATGACGTGTTCCAGCTGTTCGCGCGTCACGTCGCGGTCGCCGAATCGCATGCGTAGAGCTGCCTCGTGGATGACCGCGGTGAACGGGGTCGGGTTGGCCGCGAAGAGGATGCCCTGGCGCTTGATGCGGTGGGAGACGCGGTACTCGATCTCTGGTGGGGACAGCTTCGGGATGGACTGCCGGAAGATCAGGCGCGCGTAGTCGACCGTCTGTAACAGGCCTGGGATGTGGGCTACTTGGGCGGTGCGGATCGTTGTCGCGTGGTGTTCGAGCTCGGCCAGGTCGAGAAGGCCGGAGGGAAGGGTCTCGCGATACTCGTCCCACCAGTTGCGGGCCCGGCCCGCGGTCATGGCGGCCAAGGCCTCGATGTATGTCTCGTCCGAGCAGCCGTAGCTGTGGGCGAACATGCGGACCCGATCCGCGCTGACCCCGAAGCGCCCAGCCTCGATGGAGCTGATGCGCGCCGAGTTGACGTTGAGCAGCTCGCCCGCCTCACGGGAGTTCAGGCCGGCCCGCTGCCTCAGTTTGCGCAGCTCAGCACCTAGGCGCTGCTGTCGTTCGGTCGCTGCTGCCCTTGGCGGCATGCTGCCCGCCCTTCACTCGTTGGGGTAATGGTTTGCCGTTGTAGGTAGTAACCCTACTCCCGACCCTCTACTTTCAGTGTCACGAAAACTACACAGCGTGGCTTCGGGTTTCAGGAAGTGCACCGCCTAGCTCGCGCACAGCGCAGGCACGCAGCGGCAGAGCCACCGCCCGCGTCACCCGACTCATTCGTCCGTCTCGGGCCCGTCTGCTGCCCCTCCGTACATGTCATCCAACCTCCGTAGCTCAAAGAGGAGTTGCGTCCATGACCGGACTCGCCGTCAATGCCCCCTTCGGAGCCTCCCTGCTCGACACCGACTGGGAGTACGCCCTCCGAATCCCCCACTCGCCTCTCGGCCCTGGCATCGTCCGCGCCCATGTG
This sequence comes from Streptomyces sp. NPDC002324, assembly GCF_053593335.1. NCBI lineage: Bacteria > Bacillati > Actinomycetota > Actinomycetes > Kitasatosporales > Streptomycetaceae > Streptomyces > Streptomyces sp. NPDC002324. The sequence continues at coordinate 76,944 of NZ_JBSFCF010000004.1, read as the reverse complement.
CGAGCCGTACTCACCCGCTACCGAGCCGATCCCACCGTCCTCGACAACGTCCAACTCGTCGCCTCCGAGTTGGTCACGAACTCTCTTGTTCATACGAGGGATTCGGTCGCTGTACGGCTTCTGCGCGCCGACGGGCGGCTGCGGCTGAGCGTGTGGGACAGCAGCCCGTGTCCGCCGCGCGAGAGGCTGGGGCCGGGGCTCGACGCCGAGAGTGGGCGGGGGCTGTGGCTGTCGAGGGCGTGCGCTGACGAGTGGGGGCATTACCTCGTCGTCAACGGGCGCCGCAGCGGCGGTGGTAAGGAGGTGTGGGTGGAGTGGGGTTTCCCGGGCGTATAGGCGAGGGGGCCGCCCGTTCGCGGAGGACGGGCGGCCCCTCAGGAGCTATGGCTTCGGGATTAGGGGAAGCGCGGTGCACGGCCCCCTCGCTCAGGCCGCGCAGCCCCTCACCCGCCGGCTGCTCACCGCGATGTCGTCCATCCGCATCTCGAACGCCGTCGGTGACGGGTTCGCCTGGTACAGCTGCCAGCCCAGCTTCAGCTTGTCGAAGGTGGGGAAGACGAAGTCGTCCGTCGTGCCGCCGTGGTTCTTCGTGGAGACGGTCAAGTCGGGCTGGGGTACGCCGTCGAGGTAGACCGTGACCCGGTTGTCCGTGGCGTCCAGGTGGAATTCCACGCACTGCCACTCCCCGGCCACCGCCGGAGCCGAGGTCTTCCAGTTGGTCCAGTCGCCCGTCGGGCCCAGGTCGGAGCCCACGCCATAGAAGTTGCCGTTGTCGGTGGGCGCGTACTGGCCGCCGAGGGGGCGGACGAGGGTGGGGGAGTCGGGGCCGGAGGCCTCCGCGAGGGTCCAGTGGGCCCAGTCGGGGGCCGTGGGGAACTCGGTCACGCGCAGCCGCATTCGCGCCCAGAGGCTGTTGCCGGGCGGGGCGAGGTCGGGCAGGACGACGAAAGCGCGGCCGTTGCCCTCGGTGCGGAGGCGGAGTTCACGGCCGTGGCCGGCGGTACTGCGCTCGACCGTCAGCGTGCCGTTGGAGGTGTCGGTGGTCCAGCCTCGGCCCTTGGCCACCGGGCCGAGGGGGAGGCGGTTGAAGTTCTCCCGGACGAGTGTGCCGCCGTACGGGGCGTCGTGGACGGGCGTCGCCGAGGCTGTGGGGGGTATCGCGATCAGGATCGCGGCCGCGGCCGACAGTGCGGCCGCGGCTTTCCTCAGGATGGTCATGGGTTCAGTGTGTGATCAACAGCCTGGTCTTTCATGCGAGTTGGACGCGATCCAGCCACACGGCCACCTCCGCTGCAGGAGACTACGGTCCAGACTTAGATCCACCACCGTGTCGGTCGTCATCCCGGATGTGCCCACTCGGAAGAACAGACGCGTCTCATCGTCACGCCCCCGGCGAGGAGGGCCCGTGGCGCCGCCGTGGTCGTGGCCGCGGCGGCGCAGGAGGACGGCGCCGGGCTATGCCACCACCACTCGGGTCCCGTTGAAGTTCGCGACGATCTCCAGTTCCCCGCCCAGGGCCTCCACGTAAGCCGCGACCGTTCCCACCTCGGCGGACTCGGTCCTGCCGCGTTCGATGGCGGACACCCGTTCCTGTCGTACGTGCATACGGTCGGCCACCTCGCGCTGGGTGAGGCCGAGTTGCCTGCGCATCTCCGCCAGTCGGTGCGCGCGTGCCTCGGCGACCATTCGGCGGGCGCCCGCCATGATCTCGTCCAGGTCCTCGGCATCGAAGACCTCGTCCTTGACCTCGTCCCATGAGTGAAAGCTGGTCATCGCTCTGTCTCCTCGTGACGGCGGCGGGCCAGGTGGTCCAGCCACTCGGTATAGCGTTCCTCGGCCAAGGGGATCGCGCGGCGGTACCACGCCTTCGGCGCCCCGCCTTGTCGCCCGCGACCAGGAGTACCGCGCTGCGCCCGGGATCGAAGGCGAAGAGAATCCTGATCTCAGTCTCTCCGGCCGAGCCCGGCCGTAGTTTCTTGAGGTGGTGCAGGGTGGACCCCTTGATCCGGTCCACCAGGGGGCGTCCCAGGTCCGGGCCCTCCTCCATCAGTGCCTGAATCGCCTGGCCCACCAGTCGTGCCGTGGTGCGGTCGTCCTTGCGTAGCCTGTGCAGCCAGTCGCGCACCTCGCCGGTCATTTCAAGATGCCAGGCCATCAGCGATCACCGTGTAGTACGTGTACATACTAGTACTCTGGTGTACTGGCTGCCATCCGGCCCGACAGTCCGGCGCGGATCACCCGATGGAGTTGCCCTGTCTCGCAGGCGGCGCTCCCGCCCTGCCTCCAGTGCACCCTCCTGGGTAACTCCCCCGCCGCAGTGAGGAGTCGGCGTAACTGGCTCTGGCTGTCCGTCGACTGCCTGGCATCGCCCGTACTCGCGGGCTGCCGCAGTCGGTTGCGGGCGGAGCGCTGGATCACACGTCCCCTGCCGGGCCTGCGTCTCGTCCCTGAGTCGGCGTCGGCAACGCGAACGGAAGCCGGAACGGGGGCGATGAGGGGAACGGAACCCCGCAGACCGGCTATCTCCCCCGCGAGGGCGACCGTATGCTCGATTCACCCTCAGCAAGGCGATGCTGCTCGCCAAAGACACGGGGATCGCGGACCCGACGATCGTCGGCCGGCTGTCACGGCCGACGGTGATCAGGGGATGTGACTCCGCCCACACGGGGGAGTCGGCGGGTGCCCGGCCGAAGTAACGACTTCTCTCCGGGCCCTTCCCTCCTGCAATATGACGGACAGCCCATATTCAGCTATTCAGCCGTTCCAGCCGCTCAAGCAAACAACACGCAGGAGTCAGTACCGTGACCGAGCAGCCTCAGCAGCCCGCTCAGCCCCCGCAGCCGCCGCAGCCCGGATACGGGTACCCGGGCGCGGCGCCCGGCCAGCCGGGCGCCAACCCTTACGGGGCTCCGCAGGCCGGCGACCCGTACGGGGCTCCGGGCGGTTACCAGCAGCCGGGTGCGGGCCAGCCCGGTTACGGCTACCCCCAGCAGGGCGGTTACCCCCAGCAGGGCGGCTACCCGCAGGGCGGTGGCTACCAGGTGCCTCCGACGCCGGGCGGCGCGTACACCGGTGACCCCAACGCCCCGTACGGCTACGACCCTTACGGGCGCCCGTACTCCGACAAGTCGAAGATCGTCGCGGGCATCCTCTCGCTGTTCCTGGGTGCCTTCGGCGTCGGGCGCTTCTACATCGGGCATGTCGGCCTCGGCGTCGCGCAGCTCCTCACCTGCGGCGGCCTCGGCATCTGGTCGCTGGTCGACGGCATCATCCTGCTGACGAGCAGCAACACCACGGACTCCAACGGACGTGTCCTGCGTGGCTGAGCGCGGCCTCGCCACCCTCCGGCATCCGGCGGCGGCCCCCCTCGCGGTGGCCGCCGCCGGGCTGGCGGGCGCCGCGTACCTGTACGGCACCAACCCGCACGAGCCCGGCCACGTACTGCCCCAGTGCCCGTTCCGCTATGTCACGGGGCTGCTCTGCCCCGCCTGCGGCGGCACCCGCATGGTGTACGACCTGATGCACGGCCGCTTCGAAGCCGCCTGGCACGACAACCGCGTCCTGCTGCTCGCCGCGCCCTTCGCGCTCGCGCTGCTCGGCCGCTGGGCCGTCGAGGGTCTGCGCGGCCGCCGCTGGCGCCCCGAACTCAAGCCCCGCACCCAGGCCTTGATCCTGGGCATCGCGGTGACGTGGACGATCGTCCGCAACGTGCGCTGAGCGGGGCTGTGGGGAGTGCAGAACCCCATCGCCTTCCCCCTGTCGACTCCCGTAAATCCCTTACGCCCGCTTTATCTTGCCCAGTTGTAGCAAGTTGGCTGGAATCGGATCACGGAATCGGAACGATCGCCTGATTGCCCTCCCCTCCGTCCCTTGAATCTCACTACGCTGCAACGGCTACAGGGGGGATGACGGGGGACTACGTCGTGCTCGATCGGTTGGCCGGTATTTGCCGTGCCCGATCGCTGCCGGGCTTTTGCCGCGCCTTCTCTCCTGGACTCCCCCCGAAGCAATCCGCTTCGGTTATTCAGTTCGGTACATCCAGGAGTTATTTCCATGACCGTCCCCACCCCTGACGCTCCCTTCGGCCACGACCCGCAGGGGCGCCCGTACTCCGACAAGTCGAAGATCGTCGCCGGTGTTCTGCAGCTCTTCCTCGGCACGCTCGGCATCGGTCGCTTCTACGTCGGTTCCGTCGGCGTGGGCGTCGCCCAGCTCCTCACCTGCGGTGGTCTGGGCTTCTGGTCCCTGATCGACGGCATCCTGTTCCTCACGAGCAACGACCGCACCGACGCCCAGGGCCGTGTCCTGCGCGGCTGATCGCGCTGCGGATCACCGCTCGGGTGATCGACCGAAGGGCCTCGTCCGCCCCGGAGCTTCCCTCTGAGCTCCGCGCGGGGACGAGGCCCTCGTGCGTGGGGACGAAGCCCTGGTGGACGGGGCGCGCGCACGCCCGCGCGTGCGCCAAGTAGCGCATGCATGACGGAGGGCCCGCAGGTGAACCTGCGGGCCCTCCGTCATGCGCTGTGCCGGCGGATCAGAAGCGGCGCGTGATGAGCGCCCGCTTCACCTCCTGGATCGCCTTGGTGACCTCGATACCGCGCGGACAGGCGTCCGTGCAGTTGAACGTCGTACGGCAACGCCACACGCCGTCACGGTCGTTGAGGATCTCCAGCCGCTGCTCCCCGGCCTCGTCACGCGAGTCGAAGATGAAGCGGTGGGCGTTGACGATCGCGGCCGGACCGAAGTACTGGCCGTCGTTCCAGAACACCGGGCACGAGGACGTGCACGCGGCGCAGAGGATGCACTTCGTGGTGTCGTCGAAGCGCTCGCGGTCCTCGGCGGTCTGGAAGCGCTCGCGCGTCGGCTCGTTGGTGTCCTTCGTGATCAGGAAGGGCATCACGTCCCGGTACGCCTGGAAGAACGGCTCCATGTCCACGACCAGGTCCTTCAGGACCGTGAGGCCCTTGATGGGCTCGACCGTGATCGGCTTCTCGGGGTTGATGTCCTTGATCAGCGTCTTGCAGGCCAGACGGTTCTTGCCGTTGATCCGCATGGCGTCCGAACCGCAGATGCCGTGCGCGCAGGAGCGGCGGAACGTCAGCGTGCCGTCGACGTCCCACTTGATCTTGTGGAGACCGTCGAGGACGCGCTCCTTGGGATCGATCTCCAGCTGGAAGTCCTGCCAGGTCGCCTCGGCCGAGACTTCGGAGTTGAAGCGACGGATGCGGAAGGTGACCGTGATGTACGGGGAGTCGGCGAAACCGGGCTCGGGGCTGCCTGCCGCGTCCGCCTTGTCCAGGGTCGGGGTTGCCATCAGTACTTACGCTCCATCGGCTGGTAGCGGGTCTGGACGACCGGCTTGTAGTCGAGGCGGACGGTCTCGGAGCCGTCGTCGCCGACCTCGCGGTACGCCATGGTGTGACGCATGAAGTTGACGTCGTCGCGGTTCGGGTAGTCCTCGCGGTAGTGACCGCCGCGGGACTCCTTGCGCGCGAGCGCCGACACGGCCATGACCTCGGCCAGGTCGAGCAGGTTGCCCAGCTCGACGGCCTCCAGGAGGTCGGTGTTGAACCGGCGGCCCTTGTCCTGGATCGCCACGTTCTTGTAGCGGGCCCGCAGCTCGGCGATCTTCTCGACGGCCGTCTTGATCGTCTGCTCGGTGCGGAACACCATGACGTTGGCGTCCATGGTCTCCTGCAGCTCGCGCCGCAGCTCCGCCACGCGCTCGTTGCCCGTGGACGAGCGCAGCCGCTCGATCTGCTCGACGACCAGCGACTCCGGGTTCTCCGGCAGCTCGACGAAGTCGGCCGTCCGGGAGGCGTAGTCGGCGGCGGCGATGCCCGCCCGCTTGCCGAACACGTTGATGTCGAGCAGCGAGTTCGTGCCGAGGCGGTTGGCGCCGTGCACGGAGACGCAGGCGACCTCGCCGGCCGCGTACAGGCCCGGGACGACGGTGGTGTTGTCGATCAGGACCTCACCCTGGACGTTCGTCGGGATGCCGCCCATGGCGTAGTGCGCGGTCGGCTGGATCGGGATCGGGTCCGTGTAGGGCTCGATACCGAGGTACGTCCGCGCGAACTCGGTGATGTCCGGGAGCTTGGCGTCGAGCTGCTCCGGCGGGAGGTGCGTGAGGTCGAGGTAGACGTGGTCGCCCTCGGGACCGCAGCCGCGGCCCTCGCGGATCTCCGTGTAGATGGACCGGGACACGACGTCACGGGACGCGAGGTCCTTCATGACCGGCGCGTACTTCTCCATGAAGCGCTCGCCGTCCTTGTTGCGGAGGATGCCGCCCTCACCGCGGGCGCCCTCCGTCAGCAGGATGCCCATGCGCCAGATGCCGGTCGGGTGGAACTGGAAGAACTCCATGTCCTCCAGCGGCAGCCCGCGACGGTAGACGGCCGCCTGGCCGTCACCGGTCAGGGTGTGCGCGTTCGACGTCACCTTGAAGAACTTGCCGGTGCCGCCGGACGCGTAGATCACGGCCTTCGCCTGGAAGATGTGGATCTCACCGGTGGCGAGTTCGTACGCGACGACGCCGGCCGACTTCTTGACGCCGTCGACCTCGGTGATCAGCTGGTCCAGGACGTAGAACTCGTTGAAGAACTCCACGCCGTGCTTGACGCAGTTCTGGTACAGCGTCTGGAGGATCATGTGGCCGGTGCGGTCGGCCGCGTAGCAGGATCGGCGGACCGGGGCCTCGCCGTGGTTCCGGCTGTGACCGCCGAAGCGGCGCTGGTCGATCGTGCCGTTCGGGGTGCGGTTGAACGGCAGGCCCATCTTCTCCAGGTCGAGGACGGAGTCGATGGCCTCCTTCGCCAGGATCTCGGCGGCGTCCTGGTCGACCAGGTAGTCACCGCCCTTGACCGTGTCGAAGGTGTGCCACTCCCAGTTGTCCTCCTCCACGTTGGCGAGCGCGGCGGCCATGCCGCCCTGCGCGGCGCCCGTGTGGGAGCGGGTGGGGTAGAGCTTGGTCAGCACGGCGGTGCGGCTGCGCTGCGTCGACTCGATGGCCGCGCGCATACCGGCGCCGCCGGCGCCGACGATGACGGTGTCGTACTTGTGGATCTTCATGATCGGTTGCCTCAGCCCCGTGCCTAGCGGATGTTCGGGTCGAAGGTGAAGATCACCAGCGTGCCCAGCAGGATGGTGAACACCGTGGCGGTGTAGAGCAGGCCCTTCAGCCACAGGCGGGTGTTCGGACGCTCCGCGTAGTCGTTGATGACCGTACGCAGGCCGTTCGCGCCGTGCAGCATCGCGAGCCACAGCATCAGCAGGTCCCAGGTCTGCCAGAACGGGGACGCCCAGCGGCCCGCGACGAACGCGAAGCCGATCTTGGAGACGCCGCCGTCAAGGACGAGCTGGATGATCAGGTGGCCGATGACCAGGACGACCAGGACGATGCCGGACAGGCGCATGAACAGCCATGCGGCCATCTCGAAGTTGCCGCGGGTCGACCTCGGGGTCTTCTTGGTGCGCTGGCGGGGCGGCTCGATGAAGGGGGCCGGGTTGTCGGGGCTGTAGCCCGACAGCTCTCCGGCGCCCTCGACGGGGCCGATGCCGGATGCGGTGGTTTCAGTGGCGGACATCTGCCTCAGCTCCCGAAGACTTCACGGACGGCGTGGCCGAGGACGGGGTACAGGGCCCCGATCATCAGCACGAGCCAGATGCCGACGACGGTCCAGAGCATCGTCTTCTGGTGACGGGGGCCGTTCGACCAGAAGTCGACGGCGATGACCCGAAGACCGTTGAGCGCGTGGAAGAGGATGGCGGCGACGAGGCCGTACTCCAGCAGCGCGACGATCGGCGTCTTGTACGTGGCGACGACCTTGTCGTAGGCGTCGGGGGAGACGCGGACGAGAGCGGTGTCCAGCACGTGTACGAACAGGAAGAAGAAGATGAGGACGCCGGTGACTCGATGAGCCACCCAGGACCACATTCCTTCCCGGCCGCGGTACAGCGTTCCAGCCGGCACGGAAGAACCCTCCGGGAGCGGGGATTGGGGCCGGCCGGCTTGCTTGTCGGTCTGACCCGGCCGGGTACGGTCCACCGGCCCCGGCCATGGTAGCGACGTCGTTGCACTTGGATTGAGCCGGGAGGGTTGGTGTGATCAAACTGGCATACAAAGGTGCACGTAAGGGTGAGTAGTGGGCGGCATCCGGGGTGGGGGTGCTGGTGGGGTGCCGGGTGCGGGTTCGGTGGGGGCTGGTCGCGCGGTTCCCCGAGCCCCTGAAACGATCCCGCCGTCACCCGCGGCCCCGAGGCGCCGCGGAGTTCCTCGCGTCCTCGAAAAGATTGCGCGGTTCCCCGCGCCCCCGAGAGGTTGCGCCGCTCCCTGCCGCCCTGAGGCGCCGCGCGTTCCCCGCGCTCCCAGGACGCCGTGCCGCTCCTCGCGGCCCGAAGACGGCACGCCGTTCCGCGCGCCCAGGTAATGCGGCGCTCCCGCGTCCCCGAGAGGCTGCGGGGTTCCTTGCGCCCCTGGGGACTGCGCAGTCCCCGCTCCCCCTCCGAAGGGGCACGCGGTTCCCCGCGCACTAGAAGGCCGCGCGGTCCCCCCCCGCCCCTGGGGAGTGCGCAGTTCCCCGCTCCTCCAAAAGGTGCTCTGTTCCCCGTGCCCTAGAAGATCGTGCGGTTCCCCGCGCCCCTGGTCAGGTGGCTGGTCAGGCGTTCTCTTGCCAGGCGGCGTAGTTCCTCGGCCACCACTACGCGCTCCTCCTCCGGGTCGTTCGAGAGGCGGGAGCGGATGCCCTCCAGGGTGCGGTCGAGGAGTTCGTCGGGGCGGGTGGTGGTCCCGGAGATCACGAAGACGTGGCCGAAGCGGGCCTCGTAGGCGGCGTGGGCGGCGTTCAGGGCGGTGTGGGCCACGCCGTAGGTGTCGTCGGGGAGGGGTGGGAGGGTCTCGCCGGCCAGGGCCTCCGCCAGGTCGGCGGCCGTGAGGTCGTACGCCGCCTCGTCCGACGCGGCGAGCAGGGCGCCGAGGTCGGGGTAGGGGCGGTGGTCGGTGAGGCGGTGGGCCCAGCGGAGGCTGCGCAGGCAGGGAAGGAGGATCTGGCGGGCGGCGTCGGCGGGGGCGTGGTTGAACCGCTCCAGGGCCGACGGGCCGGGGGTACGGACCTGCTCCGGTATGGCGACCTGGCCGGGGAGGCGGGGGAGACGGTGCGGAGGCAGCGTGGTTCCTCGGCGGTGCGTAGGGGTCGGCTGGGCAGGCTGTGCGAAAGGTGCCACCACGTTATCGAGGCGGGTCATGGGCTGTCCGTTCGATGCCCGAAATTCACCCGAACGGGAGAGTTTCGGAACCTGTGGTGGACTGATGGGACGGTGGAACGTCGTAGGTTCGAGAAGGGGCTCGGAAGTGAGCCGGGCGAGTCGAGAGAGCCGAGAGAGCCGAGCGAGTCGGGACAGGACCGGGAGAAGGCCGGGGGAAGGTGCGGGCGAGAGGTGCGTGAGATGTCGTGGATGCTGACCGGGACCAGGATCGGGACCGGGGGCGCGTCGTGAACCGAGGCCGGCGCAGGGCACCCCGCAGGAAGACGGCGATCACGTCGAAAGGGTTGCTCCTGGGTACGGGAGCCGTCCTGGCGGGCGGCGCGGTCGCGGTGGCCGTGACCGTGTGGCCCGGCGACGGGACACGCACGCCCGGCGGCTCGGAGCCGTCGCGGGCGGGCTCGTCCGTGAACGCCGCCGAGAAGGCCCCGTCCGCGTCCCCGTCCCCCTCGCGCTCGTACCCGCTGTCCCAGAAACCGCGGACCATCCCCGCCGTACGGCAGCACGAGGCCGCCCGCGGCCCCGGCTGGAAGCCCGCCGACGGCGCCCGGGTCGTCGTACGGAACGCGGTGCTCGCCGACGAGGGGCGGCTGACCGCCGGGGAGCTGGGGCTGGCCTACGCGGGGGACGCGCGCCCCCGCGCCGGGGACGTGGAGCTGGCGCTGAGCGGGGCCGACCAGCCGAGGTCGGAGGCGTACACGCTGACGGTGAAGGACCGGCGGGTACGGATCGCCGCGCCCGCCGAGGCCGGGGTCTTCTACGGGACGCGCACCCTGAAGCAGGAGGTGCGCGGCGGCGGTACGGCACCGGAGGGCGTCGTCCGCGACGAGCCGGCCAAGCCGCAGCGCGGGTTCATGCTCGACATCGCGCGCAAGCACTTCACGGCGGGCTGGATCGAGGACCGCGTCCGTGAGCTGGGCGACCTGAAGTACAACCAGCTCGGGCTGCACTTCTCCGACGACCAGGGCTTCCGCATCGCCTCCACGAGCCACCCCGAGGTGGTCTCGGACCAGCACCTCACCAAGGCCCAGGTGCGGAAGATCCTGGACCTCGCGAAGAGCCGGCACATCCAGGTCGTACCGGAGATCGACTCCCCCGGGCATCTGGGGGCCGTGATCGCGGGCAATCCGGGGCTGCAGCTGCGGAACGCCCAGGGCGTGGCCGCGAGCGGGGCCGTCGACATCTCCAACCCGAGGTCGGCCGTGGTCGTGGACGAGCTGCTCGACGAGTACGCCGGTCTCTTCGACGGCGCGTACTGGCATCTCGGCGGGGACGAGTACCGGGCGCTGATGGCGTCGAACCCCGAGGCGTCCTACCCGCGGCTGGCCGCCGCCGCGCGGCAGAAGTACGGCGCCGGCGCGACCGTCGCCGACCTCGCGACCGGCTGGCTCAACGACCGCGCCAAGGTGATGCGCGGCCACGACCGGACCGTGCGGGCCTGGAACGACGGGTTCTTCCGGGGCGGCTCGGTCCAGGCGGACAAGTCGATCCAGGTCGCCTACTGGACGGGCAAGGAGATCGGGGCCCGGCAGCCCGTCGAGTATCTGAGCGCCGGACGGCAGGTGATCAACTACAACGACGAGTACCTGTACTACGTCCTCGGCGAGCCCAACCAGTTCTTCTACCCGACCGGGCAGCGCATCTACGAGTCCTGGACGCCACGGGTGCTGCGCGGCACGACCGCCGTCCCGGCCCGGTACGACGACCAGATCCTCGGCGGCTCGTTCGCCGTCTGGTGCGACCTCGCGAACCGGCAGACCGAGGCGCAGGTCGCCGCGGGCGTGCGGATGCCGCTGCGGGCGCTGTCGCAGAAGCTGTGGGACCCGGGGAAGCCGGCGCTGAGCTGGGCGCAGTTCCGGGAGCTGGCGGGGAAGGTGAGCTGAGGCGGTGGTGGGTCGCGTCGCCGTGTGCGTCGCCGTGTGAATCGAATGGACGGGCGGGGCGGGTGAACCGTATGTTCCGCGTGTTCTGATCGCCGAGCGTGAGGGTCCGGGGGAGGACCGCGTGCGGCGCGGGTTTCGATCACACGGGGGCTTCGAACGATGGACTGTGCGCGTTGCGGGAACCACACCGCGACACCCGGCGGACAGCTGTGCCGCGGCTGCGAGGCGGCGGCTCCGCGCCCGGCGGATGCGCGCCCGGCGGATGCGCCACCGGCCGCTCATCCGCTGACGTACCCGGCCGCTCCGCCGCTCGCGACCCACACGGAGCTGCCCATCCAGTCGCCGCACGGCCCCGCCTGGCTGCGGTCGCCGGTGGTGCTCGGGCGGGCGGTGGCGATCCTGCTCGGCGCGGTCGCCGCCGCGGACGTGGTCGCTGTGTGGGCGGACCTCTCGCTCCTCGACGTGTCGGACCGGCTGGCCGGCGAGGACTGGAGCGTGGCCCTGGAACGCGACTCCGACCGGGCGGACGGGCTCGTCGCGCTGGCGGGCATCCTCCAGACGCTCACCTTCGTCGCCACGATCGTCGTCTTCCTGGTGTGGTTCCACCGGGTGCGGGTCAACGCCGAGGTGTTCGACCCCTTCGGACATCGCAAGAAGCGGGGCTGGGCGATCGGCGGCTGGTTCGTGCCGGTGGTGAACCTGTGGTTCCCGCGCCGGATCGCGATCGACTGCTGGGACGCGAGCAGCCCGTGGGAGAAGCCGCGGTCGCACGCGCTCGTCAACACCTGGTGGACGCTGTGGCTGCTCAGCCTGTTCGCGGGGGAGGCCGGGGACCGGGCGTACCTCAGGGCGGAGGAGATCGAGGAGTACCGGGTGGCCGCTCGGCAGATGCTGTTCGCGGACTCTCTCGAAATCGTGTCCGCCGTGTTCGCCGCCCTCTTCGTCCTCGCGCTCACGCGGATGCAGGACGACAGGGCGCGCAGCGGTCCGCGCGAGCCGGAGCCCGGCACCGTGTGAGCCCGGTTTTCTGCGGGCCGTCTGCGCGGAACAGTGCGGATTGCCCGATTCCGGGCGCGAACTGCCGTACGTGTGTGGTGTATTCCCGTTATGGGGTACTGGGGGTACTACGTCGTGGGCAGAAGCGGGCAGCATCTCTCGGGGCTGGACGCGCTGGGCGGGGCCAAGGGGTTGACGTTGTGCGCGACGGCGGCCGGTGACTGGCAGGTGTGGGCGTATCCGACGGGCGCGCCCGGTGCCGAGACCGCGACGGCGGCCGGCGACGTCGGGAACATGAACACGCTGGCCCGGGAGACGGGGGCGCCCGCGCTGTTCGGCTATGTCATGGACAGCGACTGCGTGGTCGTCGAGGCGGCCGGGCCGGAGAGCGGGGCGTGGACCACGTGTCTCGCGCGGCGGGCCATGGCCGCGTATCTGGGCGACGGCGAGGGGCTCACCGTCGAGGACTACTTCCTCGAACCGCGCGACGCCGCCGAACGTGCCGTCGCCTGGGCAGCGGAGGCCGGGCGGGCCGTCGACGCGCAGGCGCTGGTCGATGTGTTGACCTCAGAGCCTGGACCGGCGGACCCCTTGGCTGAAAACATTCTGTTCCGGTTGCTCGACCGGCTCGGGGTCGTCCCTCTGTGACACTCCCGCGCCGTCGCACGCAGTAAGGGGAAGTGCGGGCTCCGTATAACCGGGGTGTGGTCGAGCGGGATACAGGGGAGGCGTGATGAGCCTGGTGGAGCTGTTGGCCCAGGCCGACGAACGCGGTCTGGCGGCAGGCGGGTTGGCTTGTTTGGACCGTTGCGTACCGCTTCTCGGTGGGGACGACGAGGTCCTGCGTCCGCTGTGGGCGGGACTGGTGGACGACGGCGAGGGGTGGGGGGAGAAGGTCGCGAAGGCGCGGGGCGAACTGGCCTCGTCCGATGCCGGCGCCGCTGTCGGGGCCGGTGCTGGTGCTGGTGCGGCTTCCGCCTCCGGTGCGGAAGTGGTCCTGCTGGCCCGTCGGATGCTCGACACGGTTCCCGATGAGCGGTCCGGTGACGCGCTGCGCGCGTGGGCGGAGGTCTGCTCCGTCTCCGCGCTGAGGATCCATCAGTTGCTCGACCCGCTGGACGCCGGGGGAGAGGACTCGGTGGCGGACTGCCGGGCCGGCCGCACCGAGGGGGCCTCCCATCTCGTCGCCGCCGAACTGCGCCGGCAGGTCGTCGTGCTCGAACTGCTCGCGCAGCACGGGGCGGCGGGCGTGCGCCAGGCACTGGGTGTGGCCACGGAGGGGCGGCGTGTGCTGCGGGCGGTCGTGTCGCGGCGGGCGCGCGGGGCGGGGCGGTAAACCTCGGTTCCTGGCGGGTCCTGTGGGTGTCCTGAGGCCGGGTGTGGCGGTCCTGCGCCGGTGTCGCGCACACGCTGAAATCGCGAAACGTCTCACGCGGGACGGGCGCTTTCCCGAGTGTGAGCGCACAGCAGACATTCAGTTCGGGCGATGCCCCCAGCACGCCGGGGAGCCTCGGGAGCCGGCCCACGAGCGCGGCGAAGCCCCTTCGGTGGGCGGCCGACGCGGTGGCGATGATGCGGGAAGGGGCGCGGGTGCGCCTCGACTACTCGACGCAGAGTCTGTGGCGGGTGGACCGGATGATCGAGGAGATACGACGGGAGGGCGCGCCCTACGCCGCCGTGGAGGGGGCGTTGCGGGGGTTCGGGGCGTACGGCGGTGAGGTCGTCGTGCGGTGGGCCGGGGGCGAGTGGGTCGCGTCGGGCGGGGGGCTCTGGGTGCGGACCTGGGACGGCCGCTTCTGGGATCCGCTGGACGAGGCGCGGCGCTGTTTCGCCGGTGAGGGGTCGCTGCGGCTGCTCTGCCGTGACGCGATGCCGTCCGGCTGACGTGGCCCAGGCGCGTCGCCGCGGGGGAGCGGGGCCGACGTGGCGGAGGTCGACGGTGTGACACTTCCGTGGAGCCCGGCGCAGATGACCATGGGGGCTTGGCGGCGGCCGGGACGGTCCCCGCAACGCCATCCCGGCACCGACTCGGCACTGGCTCGGACAGCCCGCGGCCAGGGAGGGGAACCTCGGCGCGTGCAGGCGTACGACGGTGAACTGGGCGCGGCCGTCGCGCGGGCCCAGGCCGGGGACGAGGCCGCCTTCGCGGTGGCGTACCGGCTCGTGCAGCCCGGACTGCTGGGGTACCTGCGCGGCATCGTCGGGGACGACGCGGAGGACGTCGCCTCGGACGCCTGGCTGGAGATCGCGCGGGACCTCGGGCGGTTCAAGGGCGACGGGGCGGGGTTCCGGGGCTGGAGCGCGACCATCGCCCGGCACCGGGCCCTGGACCATCTGCGGCGCCAGAGGGTCCGGCCCCGGGCGACCGCGCTGGAGAACGACCTGCTGGAACTGCCGGGCACGCACAGCACCCCGGACCAGGCGCTGGAGACCCTCTCCACCGAGCAGGCACTCGCACTCGTCGCCCGGCTGCCCCGCGATCAGGCCGAGGCCGTCCTGCTGCGCGTCGTCGTCGGCCTCGACGGCCCCGCCGCCGCCCGCGTCCTCGGCAAACGCCCCGGCGCGGTCCGTACCGCCACGCACCGGGGGCTGAAGCGGCTCGCCCAGCTCCTGCGGAGCGAGGGTGTGACGGATGACGCTCCCCGGACGCTGGGGGAGTCGAGATGACCGACAGCGACCACGGCCTCCACGGCGCAGACACCCACCACCACGGCGCGTCCGCCGACAGGGACGGGCACACGCGTGACGACCAGGGTCCTGCCTCCCTGCCCGACGGCGTGACCACGCCCTCCGTCGAACGCGTCTCCCCCCTTCTCGCCGCCGCCGTGCGCGGTGGCGGGGAGGCCGACAGCGTGGGGGAGGCGCGGGCGGTGGCGGCCTTCCTGGCTGCCCGGGAGACGGGGGCGCGTACGGCCCGTACCCGGCGGCGTGACGACTGGCGGCCGAACGCGCGGCGCCGCGTGCAGCTGTCGATCCGCACCACCCTGGCCGTACTGCTGGCGGGCCTCACCCTCGGCGGAGTCGCCTTCGCGGCGGTCGGACCGGCCGCACGCGACGACGAGGGCGCCGGCCGTGAGCACGCGCGCGACGGAGGCCGGGAGGGGCGTCCCCGTACGGCCGACAGCGCTCCCGCCCGTCCCGGGCCCTCCACCGCGGACCGCCCGGACCTGGACCGGAAACCCATCGCGACCCGGCAGCCGGGCAGCACCGACCGACCGCGCGACGGCGGCGGCAAGTCCGACGGCAACGGCAACGGCCATGGCAACGGCAATGGCGACAAGCTGAGGCCCTCGGTGCGTCCCGTCGGCAGCCCCGACGCATCGAGGGCACCGAACGAGCCCGGGCGGCCGGGAGGCGAGGGACGGCGTCCGGCGGTCGCGGAACGCGACGCGGCGGGCGCGGGACGGAAGCCGGGCGGCGAAGCGCGGGGCCCGGAAACGAAGTGAGGCCGGCGTGCTCGCAAGACCCCCGTACTCGCAAGACACCCGGCCGACTCCGCCGATGGCAACGGCCGGGGCCGCCACCCCCCACAGGAGAGGCCCCGACCGTCGCGCGGCACGGGCCGCGCGGCGACCCGTACTCCCTACAGCGCCACGCCCACGTTTTCTGTCACACCTCGCCGCATCACGAGTTAGTTGCATGTTCTACGGACATGGACGGTCAGCGGTTTCAGGCCGTAACGTGCCTTTCGCGCCGGATCGTGGATGGCGGAAGACCACCGCAACCACAGCGGTCCCGAGACCGCGACCATCGATCGAGGAAGGGGCGCGTGGGTGCTGGGGGACGACGCGGAGCTGACCGCCGCGGTGCTTGCGGCACAGGACGGGGACGAGACCGCGTTCCGGACTGTGTACCGCTCGGTGCACCCACGGCTGCTCGGGTACGTGCGGACGCTGGTCGGCGATCCGGACGCGGAGGACGTCACCTCCGAGTCCTGGCTGCAGATAGCCCGTGACCTGGAGCGGTTCAGCGGAGACGCCGACCGTTTCCGCGGCTGGGCCGCGCGGATCGCCCGCAACCGGGCCCTGGACCACATACGCATGCGGGGCCGCCGGCCCGCGATAGGCGGCGACGAGACCGAGCTGACCGCCAAGCCGGCCGAGTCCGACACGGCCGGTGAGGCGATGGAGTCCCTGGCGACCGGCCGCACGCTCTCGCTCATCGCCCAGCTGCCGCAGGACCAGGCGGAGGCGGTGGTCCTGCGTGTCGTCGTCGGCCTCGACGCGAAGACCGCCGCGGAGACACTGGGCAAGCGCGCGGGTGCCGTACGGACCGCCGCGCACCGGGGGCTGAAACGGCTCGCCGAACTGATCGGGGACAATCCGGAGACGGCATCGGAGACCGACCCGGAATCCAGGGGTCCGCTGGACGCCGTACCCCGACCGAGAGCCGCGCGCGTACGCGCGGCCACGTCCGCCGGTGTGACGCATACGCGTTCGCGGACGCAGAAGGATGTGTGATGGCCGACGAGCAGTACAGGTGGCTGAACCGCGACGCCGCGGAGCGGCTGCTGAGCGGGAAGCCGCTCGAAACCGTCGACCCCGACACCCGTGCCCGTGCGGACCGGCTCGCCGAGGCGCTCGGCGCCCTGGCGGCGGAAGCCGCGCCGGAGCCTTCGCCGGATCCCGAACTCCCGGGCGAAGAGGCCGCGTTGGCCGCCTTTCGCACCGCCCGCACGACTGCCTGGACCCCTGCGCTCGACTCCCGTGAGAGCGGCCGGGCCGCAGAGCCCGGCCGTGACAGCGGTACGCACCCCACCGCCTCGCCCACGGCCGACGCGGGTGTCGTCCACTTGGGCCGACCCGCGCGGACGCCCGCCTCGTTGGCGGGCCGCCGGACCCGCTGGGGCCGCCCGGTGCGGTTCGGGCTGGTCGCGGCGGTGGCCGCCGGGATGCTCGGCGGGGTCACGGTGGTGGCCGGCGGTGGCGCGCTGAGCGCGTTCCGCGGCGACGAACCGGAACCCTCCGCCACCGTCTCCGCCGGCCGGTCGCCGGACCGGCCCCTGAGGTCACCGTCGCCCGACACCGAGAAGGGCGACGACAGGCGCGGGGCGTGGGGTCAGGGAGTGCCGGACGAGTCTCCGGACGCCTCCTCGAAGGGCGACGCCCCCTCCGGCGAGGGCACCGGCGGTGCCGACGAGGACGAGCGGTCCGGGGAGAACGGGCAGGACGGGCAGCCCACCCCGGAGTGGTGGCGGAAGGTGACCTCCGCCTGCCGTGACATCCGCGACGGCAAGGAACTGGACGCCGACCGCCGCCGCGGCCTGGAGGACGCGGCGGGCGGCAGGGGCCGGGGGCAGCTGAAGCGGTACTGCGAAGGTGTCCTGTCCGGCGGCTCCGTCAACCCCGGTGGCTCCGGCAAGGCGAAGCGGTGGGGTGCCGGAACCGGCTCGGGCAAGGGCACCGGGACGGGCGCCTCGGACAGCGGCGGCCCGTCGGTCGGCGGCGACAAGGGCACGCGGTCCGGCAACGACTCCGACGATGACGACGACGCGCACCACGGCAAGGGCCGAGGCGGCCACGGGAACGGCCGGGGCGACGGCAAGGGCCTCGGCGACGGCAAGGGCCTCGGCCACGGGAACGGCAAGAACAAGGGCGGCAAGAACAAGGGCCAGCAGGGCGGACAGGGCGGCAAGGGGAACAAGGGCGGGAAGGGCAGCGGTGGCAGCGGTCACCGCGGCCAGCTCGCGGCGGTGACCCCGGTCGGCTTCGACGTCGGCCCCGCCCCCACCGGGCAGACGCTCACCCACCCATCCTGACCTGCGTTTTCGTATCCGCTCCGAATTCTTTCGCGGAACGGGTAACACTTTTGGCCGCCCCGGCGCAGTAATGAGTGAGCCGACTGGTCATCGGCCGTCGCACAGAGCCGGGGTTCCCCCCGTACCTACGGCTCGTGCACCTCGGCGCGGGCGGGACACGTTCCCCCGGTCCCGCCCGCGCCCCATTACCCCCGTGATTCCCCCGTGGTCCCCCGTGACCCCGTACTTCCCCTGACGCGCCGGACACCCTCCCGCTATGCGTCATGTGACGCACGTCACTCCGCCCGGTGTTCACCCGCTGTGTGCCCGCTGTCCGTCGTCACCAGTACACGACGACCTTGTCGCCGTTCCTGACCTGCTCGAACAACTGGGCGATCGCCGCCTTGTCCCGGACGTTGACGCAGCCGTGCGAGGCCCCGTAGTAGCCGCGGGCCGCGAAGTCGGCGGAGTAGTGGACCGCCTGGCCGCCACTGAAGAACATCGCGTACGGCATGGGGGTGTCGTACAGGGTCGACACGTGGTCGCGGGATTTGAAGTAGACGTTGAAGAGGCCCTCGCGCGTGGGTGTGTACTCCGAGCCGAAGCGCACCTCGACCGTCGTCAGGGTCCGGCCGTCCACCATCCAGCGCAGCGTGCGGCTCGTCTTGCTGATGCACAGCACCCGCCCGGTCAGGCACCGCGGGTCGGGCGACGCGGCCGGCTGTCCCCCGTATGCGTACAGGTCCCATTTGCCGGGCTCCCGCGTCATGTTCAGCAGCCGCGCCCAGGTGATGCTGTCCGTCTTCCCGGTCTGCGGCAGCCCGCGTTTGCCCTGGAAGCCCCTGACCGCCTGGACGGTCGAGTCGTCGTACGTCCCCGTGGGCCCGGTGAAGAGCCACGCGATCTGCCGCAGCCGGGCCTGCAGTTCCCGCACGTCCAGTCCCTCGTCCCCCCTGGCCCACAGGACCGTGGGGGCGACGGTGGGAGTGGGGGAGGGGGTGGCCCTGGGCGGCGGGGTCTGCTCGCGTCGTCCCTTGTCGTCACCTCCGGCGTCATCGTCACCGCCGGTGCGCGCGCCGGCCTCGCCGCCGTCACCGTCCCGGTCGCCGGTGTCCTGCTTCGGGGCGCCGCTCGGCGTGCCGGTCACGTCGACGCGCACGGGCCCGCGCTGGTCGCCGTGCACCTCGATGCCCTGGGCCGTGCAGGCGCCGGCCAGGGCGAGTGCCGCGAGCGCGGCCATCGGTCTCCGCATGTCCTTGGTACGCATCGGGGCCCCCGTCTTCTCATGATCCGCCGCGGCCGGTCACTCTCCCGGACAGGTTTCCCGGACGTGACCCGTCGCGAACAAACGGGCATGGTTGTGAGCAAGGTCCCAGCCAGGACCGCTCCACCGGGTGCTGACTCGCCGCCACGGTCCGTCGCGAGGATCAGTACCGGCGAGTAGTGAACGAGTGTCCGCACCGGCGACAGGACGGAGGCGCACCATGGCGCGCGAGTCGGAGTCCGGACTGCCCATCGAGCCGGTGTACGGGCCGGAGGCGCTGCGGGACTGGGATCCGGCGGAGCGGCTCGGCGACCCCGGCGCGTACCCCTACACGCGCGGTGTCCATCCGTCGATGTACACCGGCCGGCCCTGGACGATGCGTCAGTACGCGGGTTTCGGTACGGCGGCGGAGTCCAACGCGCGCTACAGGCAGCTGATCGCCGACGGCACGACGGGGCTGTCCGTCGCGTTCGATCTGCCCACCCAGATGGGGCACGACTCCGACGCCCCGATCGCGCACGGCGAGGTGGGCAGGGTGGGCGTGGCGATCGACTCCGTCGACGACATGCGGGTGCTGTTCGACGGGATCCCCCTGGACAAGGTGTCGACGTCGATGACGATCAACGCGCCCGCCGCCCTGCTGCTGCTGATGTACCAGCTGGTCGGCGAGGAGCAGGGGGTACCGGCCGACCGGCTCACGGGCACGATCCAGAACGACGTGCTGAAGGAGTACATCGCGCGCGGGACGTACATCTTCCCGCCCAGGCCCTCCCTGCGCCTGACCGCCGACATCTTCCGGTACTGCGGGGCCGAGATCCCCAGGTGGAACACCATCTCGATCTCCGGTTACCACATGGCCGAGGCGGGTGCCTCGCCCGCGCAGGAGATCGCGTTCACCCTCGCCGACGCCATCGAGTACGTGCGCACGGCGGTCGCGGCGGGGATGGACGTCGACGACTTCGCCCCCCGCCTCTCCTTCTTCTTCGTCGCCCGCACGACGATCCTGGAGGAGGTCGCCAAGTTCCGCGCGGCGCGCAGGATCTGGGCCCGGGTGATGCGGGAGGAGTTCGGCGCGCGGAACCCCAAGTCCCTGATGCTCCGCTTCCACACCCAGACGGCCGGGGTGCAGCTGACGGCCCAGCAGCCGGAGGTCAACCTCGTCCGCGTGGCCGTCCAGGGCCTCGCGGCCGTGCTGGGCGGCACCCAGTCCCTGCACACCAACTCCTTCGACGAGGCGATCGCCCTCCCGACCGACAAGAGCGCCCGCCTGGCCCTGCGGACACAGCAGGTGCTGGCCTACGAGACCGACGTGACGGCCACGGTGGACCCGTTCGCGGGTTCGTACGCCGTCGAGAGGATGACCGACGACGTGGAGGCGGCGGCGGTCGAACTGATGCGGAAGGTCGAGGACCTCGGCGGCGCGGTCGCCGCCATCGAGCACGGCTTCCAGAAGGGCGAGATCGAACGCTCCGCCTACCGGATCGCCCAGCAGACCGACTCCGGCGAACGGGTCGTGGTCGGCGTCAACCGTTTCCGGCTCGACGCGGAGGAGCCGTACGAGCCGCTGCGGGTGGACCCGGCCATCGAGGCCCAGCAGGCCGCACGGCTCGCGAAGCTCCGCGCCGCACGCGACCGGTCGGCGGTGGGCGCGGCTCTCGCCGCTCTGCGGAAGGCCGCCGAGGGCGAGGACAACGTCCTCCATCCGATGCGGGAAGCCCTCAGGGCCCGCGCCACCGTGGGCGAGGTGTGCGACGCGCTGCGGGAGGTCTGGGGGACCTACGTGCCCGGCGACGCGTTCTGACGCGAACGCCGGACCCCGGTGTCGTACCCCCGTGCGACACTCCTTTCCATGTTCGGTGTCACTGACCTGCCCACCTATCTGGCGGGACTCGTCCTGATCGTCCTCCTGCCCGGCCCCAACTCCCTCTACGTGCTGTCCGTGGCCGCCCGGCGCGGGATACGGACCGGGTACCGGGCCGCCGCCGGGGTGTGGGTCGGGGACGCCGTGCTGATGACCCTGTCGGCGGCGGGGGTGGCCTCGCTGCTGCAGGCCAACGCCGTGCTGTTCGGGATCGTGAAGTACGCGGGTGCCGGGTATCTGTCCTGGCTGGCGGTGGGGATGCTGCGGGCCGCGTGGGGGATGTGGCGCAGCCGCCATGAGCGGTCGGCCGAGGGGACGGGGGGCGAGGCCGTCGAGGGGGAACGGCCGTTCCGGCGGGCCCTGGTCACCAGTCTGCTCAACCCCAAGGCGATCCTGTTCTTCGTCGCCTTCTTCGTGCAGTTCGTGGACCCCGGGTACGCCTACCCGGCCCTCTCCTTCGTCGTGCTCGGCACCCTCGCCCAGATCGCCAGCTTCCTCTACCTGAGCGCGCTGATATTCAGCGGCACCAGGCTGGCCGCCACCTTCCGCCGGCGAAAGGCGCTGTCGGCGGGGGCCACCTCGGCGGCGGGGGCGATGTTTCTCGGGTTCGCGGTCAAGCTGTCGCTGGCGAGCAGCGCCTAGACGAGACCCCTCGCGGCTGCGTATGCCGGGAGACCGGCCGGGGTCTCGCCGGCCCAGCCGACATAGCCGTCGGGGCGGACGAGGAAGACACCGGTGCCGTAGGCCTCGTACGGCGGGATGTGGGCCCGGCGCACGTTCTCCCGCCATGCCGGCTCCGACGGGTGCGGCCGGCCCGCCGACGCGTCCGTGCGGTCCGTGCCGTCTGTGGCGTGCGCGCCGTCCGCGCCGACCGTGCCGACCGTGAGCAGGGTCCAGTGCGGGCCGCGGAAGACGTCGAAGAGGTGTACGCCGCCGCGCCGGCCGTCGGGGGCGCGGTCGCCGGCGCGGAGGGCGTCCGGGGGCAGGTCCTCGCGGGTGTCGACGCACAGGGAGCTGCCCCGATAGCCGAGGCCCAGCTGCTGGGTGTCCCGGCCCCGACGCTGCTCGCCCCGGTGCACCCGGGTGGAGAGGCCGAGCATGGCGGCGGCCACCGGGCGCCGCTCCTCCTCGTACGTGTCCAGCAGCGTCTCGTCCGCGTCGCCACGCACCACCGCGCCCAGCTTCCAGCCCAGGTTGTACGCGTCCTGGACGCTGGTGTTGAGGCCCTGGCCCCCGGCGGGCGAGTGGACGTGCGCGGCGTCCCCGGCGAGGAACACGCGCCCGGCGCGGAAGCGGTCCGCGAGCGCTGCCCGCGGCCGGAAGTCCGAGGCCCAGCCCACCTCGGTCACGTCCTCGGCGGCGAGGTGGGAGCGGGCGGCGACGACCTTGCGGACGCCGTCCGCGGAGAGGTCGACCACCGTGCCGGGGTCCGGGAAGTTCGCGGCCAGCTGGAAGTCCTCGGTGCCGGGGAGCGGGCAGAGCGCCATGAAGCCGTGTTCACCGGCCGGCGGGAACAGGTGCCAGTTGTCGCGGTCGAGCGCCGGGACGCGGATGTCGGCCACCAGGGTCGGGCTCGGGTCGACCGTCTCGCCGGTCATGCCGATGCCGAGCAGGCGCCGCACGGTGGAGCGGCCCCCGTCGGCGGCCACGGCGTAGCGGGCGCGGACCTCGGGGCCGGTGGTGAAGGACGCCGTCACGCCGTCCGCGTCCTCGGTCAGTTCCGCCAGCTCCCGGCCGAAGGCGACGTCGCCGCCCAGTTCGCGCAGGCGGGACAGCAGGATCCGCTGCGTCCGCCACTGGGGGATCAGCCAGGGGCCCTGGTACGGCTCGGCCTCCGTCGGTGCCGACACGTCGAACATCCGGTGCTCGCCCTGCCGGCTTCCCTCGCTCCAGACCATGCCGACCGGGGCGGGGGCGCCGGCGGAGCGGACCGCGTCGAGCACGCCCAGGTCGTCGAGGATCTCCAGGGTGCGGGGCTGCATCCCCTTGCCCCGGGAGCCGGGGAACAGCGCGGCGGCCCGCTCCACGAGCAGGGCGCCGATGCCCCGCCGGGCCAGGTCGACGGCGAGGGCGAGGCCGGTGGGGCCGGCTCCGACGATCAGGACGTCCGTCGTCAGCGGGGTGGGGGTGGTCACGCGGGTGGGTGTGCTCATGGGACCGGTCTCCTTAACGTCGTTAAGTAGGGCTGCGTGCAGCAGCATGCGCTTAACACCGTTAAGCTGTCAACGTGGTTCCCAGGAAATCCCCGAAGCTGGACAAGGCACAGGTCGCCGAGGCGGCCCTGCGGTTGCTGAACGAGGTCGGTCTGGAGGGGCTGAGCCTCCGGCTGATCGCCAAGGAGCTGGACGTCCAGGCGCCCGCGCTCTACTGGCACTTCAAGAACAAGCAGGACCTGCTCGACGAGATGGCCACCGAGATGGTGCGGCGCATGGCGGCGGACTGGGCCGGCCGGCCGTCAGGGGGTGAGGACGGCGCCGACTGGCAGGCGGCCCTGCGGGCACGGATGCGAGGGCTGCGCGAGCACCTTCTGCGGTACCGCGACGGCGCGAAGGTGTACAGCGGGACGCACTTCACCGACCTGTCGTACGCGGCGCCGATGGAGGCGAGCCTGCGCATGCTCACGGCCGCGGGGTTCTCGCCGGCGGGGGCCGCGCGGGCCTGGTTCACGGCGTACAGCTACACGATCGGCCACGTCATCGAGGAGCAGTCGATGGGGGCGGACCCGGTGCGGGGCGGAGAGGGGTACGACCTCGCCGCGCGGGCCGAGCGGTTGGCGGGGTATCCGTTGGCCGTGGAGGCGGGGTGGGAGATGTTCCGGGACCACGAGCGGGGGTTCGAGGTGGGGCTGGAGGCGGTCGTGGCGGGGGTCGCGGTGGTGCTGCGGGGGAGTGGGGGGAGCTGAGGGGATCGGGATCGATGCGTGGTGGGGCGCGGAGGGGGCGGTGGGGCCGGTGGGGCCCGTTGGGGGGCGGCTGACGGTGGTGTGTGGCCGGCCGCGCAGTTCCCCGCGCCCCTCACAGGGCGCGGCCCCGGCAGTGGTCCCGTACCCAGCCACCAATCCCGCACCTCGTGACAAGTCCCGCACCTCGTGACAAGTCCCGCACCCGTGACCGGTCCTGCGCCTCGTGACAAGTCCCGCACCCGTGACCGGTCCTGCGCCTCGTGACCAATCCCGCACCCCGTGACCGGTCCTGCGCCCGTGATGACCGGCCCAGCCTCGACAGGACACCAGCCTCCGCCCCCCACCCCCTCACCGTTTCTTGCCCGCCCGCGCCCTTCTGATCGTCCTCGTCACCAGCGGGGGCAGCAGGTCCACGGCGAGTTTGCGGGCGGGGCTCTGCGGCGGACGCGGGCGGGTGGCGGGCTTCGGAGCCGGGGCTGCCGGGCTCGGGGATTCCGGCGGGGTCCAGTGGCGGGACTTCGGGAAGGCCGGGGCCCGCATGCCCTTGGACTTGAGGCGGATGATGCGGTGGCCGGCCGCCTGCTGGTTGCTGATGTGGCAGTCGTCCCGGCGCCCGACCATCTCCAGGAGGGCCTCCTGGACGGGCTCCGGGTCGTCCCACGTGCCGTAGAGCTTCTGCGTGCTGAGGCAGATCGGGTTGAGGCCCCGGTTGAGGACGGCCTCCCACGCGGCGATGGAGACCCCGGGGGTGTGCTCCGAGCGGAAGTCGTCGAGGACGACCAGGCCGCCGGGGAGCAGCAGGTCCCGCGCGGCGGTGATGTCGCCCGCGACATGTTCGTACAGGTGCGAGGCGTCGATGTGCACGAAGCGGCAGGAGCGCGGCTCGACCTCACCGGGCACGATCGAGCTGGGGCCTTGCAGGACGCGGGGCAGCTCGTCGTGGAAGGAGAGGTAGTTCGCCTCGAAGGCCCGCCGGGTGAGCGTACGGCGGTAGGACTTGGTGGCCTCCGCCGCGTTGGCGTCGTCCGGTGCGTCGCTCTCGAAGAGGTCGCAGACCGTGTAGGCCTCGCCCTCCTGGAGATGGCGGCCCAGGAAGATGGCGCTCTTGCCCATGTAGACGCCGACCTCCAGGAGATCGCCTTTCCCGCCCGCGACCTCCTGCCGGTTCAGGAGCCAGTCGAAAAGCAGCTGGTCGAGCACCGGAAACCAGCCGGGAACGTCGTCGAGTTCACGGGGGAGTCGGATCGTGCCGTGTTCAGAGGTCATTTCAGAGGTCGTTTCAGAGGCCATGAGGACAGAAGACTCTCTTGTGTCGACGAGACGAACAGGCGATATGCGCCCGAGCGGCAGGAGACGGCCGAGCGGGTTATGAGCGCAGGGGTCGGACGGGGGGAACTGTTGAACTCATGAACTGGTGAACGGGCCAGGAACCTACGAGACGGCTATGGCCTGGTCAAGGATGCTGCGGAGTCTTACCGCCGAGGTGATGTCGAATCCTCGGGCCGGATGAACAATGGGCCAATTCCAGGTTCAGGGACGGTTCAGCCCCGGCGTCCCGCGAGTGACGCGCGCAGCCAGGGCTGCAACGGACGTTCGACCCACCGGTGCAGCAGCCACGCGAGCGTCAGCATCAGCGCCACCGTGAGCGCGACGGTCACGGACGACGGAACGCCCAGACCCTGGTGCAGCGCCCGGACCACCGGCCAGCCCAGGTGCTCGTGCACGAGGTAGAACGGGTACGTCAGCGCGCCCGCGGTGGCCATCCAGGGCCGGTCGAGGCGCCGCAGGAGCCCCAGGGCGACCGCCGCCACGGCCGCGAAGCCGATGCCGACGGCGAGGACGATGCCGAGCTGGGGGCGGTAGGAGAAGAACTCCGCGTCCGGGGCGTGCCACATGTCCTCGACCGTGCGGTACTGGCTCAGCAGCAGGCTGAACACGACGATCAGCCAGGCCGTGGCGTCCCGGCGGTCGCGGTGCACCAGGTAGAGGCCCATGCCGCCGATGAACAGCGAGGCGTACTGCGGCATCAGGACCATGTCCAGCAGCGGCTCCTTCGCGGCCGGCGCCAGGACCGAGGCCAGCGTCCAGCCGCCGCAGAACCAGATCACGCGTCTGCGGGTCACCCCGGGCAGGACCACGCACAGCGCGAACAGGACGTAGAAGCGGACCTCCGCCCACAGGGTCCAGCACACGCCCAGGACCCGGTCCGCGCCGAGCGGCATCTGCAGCATCGTGAGGTTGACCAGGAACTCGCTGACGGACACCCGCGCGAAGCCGATGCCCGGGAGGGCGAAGACGGCCGCGACCAGGATCACCGCCGCCCAGTACGCCGGCAGCAGGCGGGCCGCGCGGGAGGCGAGGAAGGCCTGGACGGAACGCCCCCAGCCGCTCGCACAGATCACGAACCCGCTGATCACGAAGAAGGCCTGGACCCCGGCCCAGCCGTACGCGAACAAGCCGTGGGCGGTGGGGAACTGCACGGCGGGCGAGGCACCCCACGCCTTCCCGATCTCCCCGTCGCGCCCACCGTAGTGATAGGCCGCGACGCAGAGCGCGGCGAGCAGCCGCAGCCCGTCCAGGGCGTACAGCCGGGGCCGGGCCACGGCCCCGCCGGGGCGGGGGCGCGGGGCCGCGTCGGTCCGGGGCTCGACCCGGCCGGTCGTCTCTGTCGAGGAAGTCACCCGGGGCTCACCCCAGCGTGGCTCGCTTGAGGGACCGGGCCCGCCGCGCGACTCTTCGCACGGTGGCGTTGCGCGGGATGAACGCGAGCTGGACGGGGATACCGCCGGGCAACCCCAGCGAGGTCAGCCGGCGCCGCTTGAAGTACCGCAGGGTGTGCGCGCTCAGATGCCGTGTCAGATACGCCTCGGCCTCGGCCCGCAGCGACGGGTAGATCTTCGGCTGCATCGCGAAGCCGACCGCCCGGACCAGACCGTCGAGGTCCGTGACCGCCGTGCCCGGCTTCTGTGAGGTGACCGCCTCCCGGTCGCCCAGCTCCGGCAGCAGCGCGTCCACGATCGTGACGGGCACCCGGTTGCTGTTCTCGTACGGGGCGAGGCGGTCCAGCAGGGTGCCGGTGCCGACGCGGGCGACCGGCAGGCCGTACAGCGCGGTGGCGGTGAGCAGGGCCGTGGAGAAGCAGCCGACGACGAGGGCAGGACGCATCCGCTGGTAGAGCACCTCGGCGAGGACCGGCGTGTCCAGCACGGTCAGATCGGCGCCGAGCCGCTCCGCCTCCTTCTCCAGACCGCGCGACCAGCGGGCCGGGGCGCTCGGGTGCGGCTTGAACACCACACGCGTGTGACCGAGCGCGACCGCGCCCTTCAGCATCGTCACATGGAGGTCCTCCTCCTCCTCGGCGGTGAGGATGCCGAGCGCGGAGAGGTACTGGCCCAGCAGCAGCGCGGGCTCCTCGATATCGGGCAACTCGTCACCGGTGTCGAGGAGTTCCGCCAGCACCTTCACGAAGGCGTCCGTCGGCACGATCTCCGGCCCGACCCCGAACTCGGTGAGCAGCAGGGGCTTCAGGTCCGGCACCAGGTCCAGGTGGAGGAGGCGGTCGATGCGGGTGCCGACCAGCGGGTCGATCTTGTTGCGGGTGGGCCCGTAGCTCATCAGGCCGTCCGCGTACACGGTCACGGGGGCGCCGGTGAAGATCTGGGTGAAGCCGAGCGCCGGGTGGACCTGGATGGACTCCACGGCCAGCTCGACGTCGTCGTCGCCGAGGTTCCACAGCAGCCGCAGATGCCGCTCCCACAGCGGTACGTCGTCCTGGCGCGGGGACCAGCCGCCGGGGTGGAAGGGGGAGATGGTCTCGTTCCAGGAGATCACCTCGTCGAAGCGGGCGCTCAGCCGATCGAAGCCGGGCATCTCGTCCAGGCCGGGTGCCGTCTCCGGCGTCGCCGCGTTGTTGGAGATCAGCAGGATGCGCCGGGCGGCGGGGCGGAAGCACTCGGTGTCCAGGGCGGCGGCCAGCGTGGCCGTGCCGTACAGCGTGGACGCCATGAAGATCTGCGTGGTCACGCGGCGACCCCCGTGGCGGCGGGACGGCGGCGCAGCCGGCGCAGCCGGGTGGCGCGCTGGACGTCCATGGAGTCGAGGGCCTCGTCGAGCACGTCCTGCGGCATGCGGCGCAGCGCGGTCGCGCTCATCGACTTCAGTTTCCGTGCCACCGCCGGCTCGAACCTTTCGATGGATCCCAGATGGTGGGAGATGATCGCGCAATAGGTGCGCACGGCCTTGGGGAGAAGCCTGTCCGCGTCCCGGTCCTTCGCCGTCTCCTCGATGACCTGGTCGAACGCGCGAATGAAATCGAGCTGCCGTACGTCGCCGATCTGGGTCAGCGAGGACGCCACGCCCCGCCGGTAGAAGACGCCCAGCAGCCCCACCGTGGCGAAGGATTCGGCCTCCCGGTGGAGCTTCCAGATCCAGGGCCGGTCCTCGGCGGTGCGCAGCCCGTGGGTGAAGTGCAGGACGCCCCTGTCGACCAGCCGGCGGTGGTAGATGCCCGCCCAGGCGAACGCGTAGTCGACGGAGGTGGAGCGGTCGGCGGGCAGGATCGCGTCCCGCGGGTTCATCACCACGCCCCGGCGCCCGTTGGGCACCCGGTGGACGGAGCGGGCCCGCCCGGTGCACTGGACATGGTCCGTGCGCACGAAGTCGCAGCCCAGGTCCTCGATGGCGCCCAGCAGTCGGGGGAAGTAGCCGGGGGCGAGCCAGTCGTCCCCGTCGAGGAACGTCAGGTATTCACCGCGGGCGTTGTCGATGCCCGTGTTGCGCGCGGTCGCCAGTCCTCCGTTCTGTTCGTGTCTGACATACACCGCCCCCGGCAACTCGCGCTCCGCGCGCGCGAGAATGTCCGGTGTCTCGTCGCGCGAGCAGTCGTCGACGAGAATGAATTCGAAATCCTCACGAGCGTTTGCTCCGAGGCTCTTCAGGGTGTCGGGCGCGTATTGCTGCACGTTGTAGAACGGCACGATGACGGAGAGCTTGACCACCCCCGTGACGTTAGGTGGCCCTCCGGCATTCGTCTTGACCACCCGCTTGATGTCAGGTGAACGACGCGTGGCGGAACCGTGAACCAGGTGCATTCCGCTGGCTTTCGCGCCCTGATTCGCCGTCCGGCGATGTGCTGTTAACCCTTTGTTGCATTCAGGTTGGGCCGTTCAACGGAATCGCTTCCTAGCGTCTTCGATGTGCCAGCAAGTGCTACGAACACCCTGCGAGTCGCCGTACTCGCGGATTCCGACACCCGGTGGAAATGGGGCGCGCTCACCGCGCACCGTCTCGCTCCGGAGAAGTCGGACATCCGCTTGGACGGCTTCCTCCTGCGCGGCCGGGCCACACCCACGGCCCGCCAGCTGGAGGAGGTCGGCGTCCGCCCCGAGTCCCTGCGCGAGGTGACCGGCCTCGAATTCCTGCGCGCCATGAAGGAGGCCGCGTACGACGTCGTCCTGCTCTCCCTCGTCGGCGGGGGCGTCCAGGCGATGCTGCACGGCCTGCGCCGGGCCTGGGACGGGCGTACGAAGCGGCCCGTGGTCGTCACCGGGTACGTCGGTGTCGTCTACGAGAAGCTCGCCGACGGGTTGCTGCTGCGGCACGGCGCGGACCTCGTCCTCGCCAACTCCCGCCAGGACGCGGACCGGTTCAGGGCGGTCTACGAGGGTGTGGGCGCCGACGCCTCCTCGGTCACCGAGGTCGCGCTGCCCTTCCTGGGCGGCAGGACCTACGCGGGCGCCGAGGACCCGTCCACGGAGCAAGGGCGCGGGCCCTACACGGTCGTCTTCGCCGTACAGCCGTCCGTCCCGGACAACCGCAGGGACCGCACGTACCTGCTGAACCGGCTGATCGGGCACGCCAGGCTGCACCCGGACCGTGAGGTGCTGCTGAAGCTGCGCTCCAAGCCGGGCGAGCACACCACGCACATCGAGGAACTCCCGTACCAGAAGCTGGCGGAGAAGCAGCCCGGTGGTCTGCCGGCCAACTTCCGCCTCGCCTACGGGAACATGGGCGAGATCCTGGACAGCACCGACCTGCTGGTCACCGTCAGCTCCACGGCCGCCCTGGAGTCGCTGCACCGCCGGATCCCCACCGTCGTCCTCACCGACCTCGGCATCCGCGAGACCCTCGGCAACCACCACTTCGTGGGCTCCGGCTGCCTCGCCTCCTGGGACCAGCTGGACGCCGGGTACGAGCCGGCGCCGGACCCGCGGTGGGTGGCCCGGCAGGGAGTCGCCGCCGGGGACTCGGGGGGTGGCTCGTACACCACGGCCTTCGACGCCGCCCGCGACCGCATCGCCGAGCTGGTCGGGGCCGCCGAACTGCCGCCCCTGGCCCCGTACTACACCCCCGTCACCGCGCCCGGCTATCTGCCCGGCATCCTCGCCCGCCACCACCTCGGCCCCGACGGCGCCCCGCTGCCCGGAGCGCCCGCCGTCGAGCGACAGGCCGGGCCCGTACGGCAGATCGTGCGCCGGGCGGCGCGCGGCGCCTACCGCCACGGAGTGCAGCGCGTGGCACCCGTCATCCGCCGGATGGGGGAGCTGTGAGCCGCCACCTGTCCACTGCGCAAGGAGTACAGCCCATGCCCCACCCGGAAGCGGACCGAGCGGCCTCCGCCCGCCGCGTCCTCGCAGTGATCCCCGCGCGCGGCGGCTCCAAGGGCGTCCCCGCGAAGAACCTCGCCCCCGTCGGCGGCGTTCCGCTGGTGACCCGCGCGGTCCGCGAGTGCCTCGCCGCCCGACTGGTGACCCACGTCGTCGTCTCCACCGACGACCACGCCATCGCCGCCGCGGCCCGCGAGTCCGGTGCCGAGGTCGTGCTCCGCCCCGCCGCCATCGCGGGCGACACCGCCACCTCCGAGGCCGCCGTCCTGCACGCCCTGGACGCCCACGAGGCCCTGCACGGCGCCTCGGTGGACGTCGTCCTCCTGGTCCAGTGCACCAGCCCGTTCATCCTCCGCGAGGACATCGACGGCGTCACCCGCGCCCTCGTCGAACACGGCGCCGACACCGCCCTCACCGTCGCCCCGTTCCACGGCTTCATCTGGCGCGACGCGACCGACGAGTCCGCGGACGCCCCGCACGGCGCGACGGCCGCGGCCCTCGCCGACATCCCGGCCGGCGGCCACGCCCACGCGGCACACGGCACCGAGGACCTCGCCGGAGCCCCGGCCGGAGGCCACGGCGTCAACCACGACAAGTCCTTCCGCCCCCGCCGCCAGGACCGCCCGCAGGACCTGCTGGAGACCGGCGCCGCCTACGCCATGGACGCGGCCGGGCTGCGCAAGTACCAGCACCGCTTCTTCGGCCGCACGGAACTCGTGCGCACCGACCCCGCGCGGGTCCTGGAGATCGACGACCCGCACGACCTCGCCCGCGCCCAGGCCCTCGCGCCGCTCTTCGACGCGAACCGGCCCGGCGCCCTCCCCACCCACGACGACATCGACGCCGTGGTCCTCGACTTCGACGGCACCCAGACGGACGACAGGGTGCTGATCGACTCCGAGGGACGGGAGTTCGTCTCCGTGCACCGCGGCGACGGACTCGGCATCGCGGCCCTCCGCAGGAGCGGCCTGCAGATGCTGATCCTTTCCTCGGAACAGAACCCGGTCGTCGCCGCCAGGGCCCGGAAGCTCAAGCTCCCGGTCCTGCACGGCATCGACCGCAAAGACCTCGCACTGAAGCAGTGGTGCGAGGAGCAGGGCATCGCGCCGGAGCGCGTGCTCTACGTCGGCAACGACGTCAACGACCTCCCGTGCTTCGCCCTCGTGGGCTGGCCCGTGGCGGTCGGCAGCGCCCACGACGTCGTACGCGGCGCCGCACGCGCGGTCACCACCGTCCCCGGCGGTGAAGGCGCGATCCGGGAGATCGCCGGCTGGATCCTCGGCCCCTCCCTCGACTCTCTCGACTCCCTCACCAGTTAAGGAAATCCTCCGTCATGAGCACCAACTCCCGTCTGCGCACCTTCGGTTCGAAGACCGCCGGCCCCGGCCACCCCGTCTACGTCGTCGGCGAGATCGGCATCAACCACAACGGTGAGCTGGAGAACGCGTTCAAGCTGATCGACGCCGCCGCCGAGGCCGGCTGCGACGCGGTCAAGTTCCAGAAGCGCACCCCCGAGATCTGCACCCCCCGCGACCAGTGGGACATCGAGCGCGACACCCCCTGGGGCCGCATGACCTACATCGACTACCGCCACCGTGTGGAGTTCGGTGAGGACGAGTACCGCCAGATCGACGAGTACTCCAAGAGCAAGAACATCGACTGGTTCGCCTCCCCGTGGGACACCGAGGCCGTCGCCTTCCTGGAGAAGTTCGACGTCCCCGCCCACAAGGTGGCCTCCGCCTCCCTGACCGACGACGAGCTGCTGCGCGCCCTGCGCGCCACCAACCGCACGGTCATCCTCTCCACCGGCATGTCGACCCCGAAGCAGATCCGCCACGCGGTCGAGGTCCTCGGCTCGGACAACATCCTGCTCTGCCACGCCACGTCGACGTACCCGGCGAAGGCCGAGGAGCTGAACCTCCGCGTCATCAACACCCTCCAGGCCGAGTACCCGAACGTCCCGATCGGCTACTCCGGCCACGAGACGGGCCTGCAGACCACGCTCGCCGCCGTCGCCCTCGGCGCCACCTTCGTCGAGCGCCACATCACCCTCGACCGCGCGATGTGGGGCTCCGACCAGGCCGCCTCCGTCGAGCCGCAGGGCCTGACCCGCCTCGTCCGCGACATCCGCACCATCGAGGCCTCCCTCGGCGACGGCGTCAAGAAGGTCTACGACTCCGAGCTGGGCCCCATGAAGAAGCTGCGCCGTGTCTCCGGCGTCGTCGCCGAGGCGGAGATCGCGGCGGCGGCGGGCGAGCCGGTCGCGGTCTGAGTCTCCCTCCATCCCTGACCACGGGTCTCCCTCACTACGGGACGGTCGTACGTCGATGAGCCCCCGCGCCGGAACCGCCGGCCCCCACACTCTCGCCTTCGTCGAGAGCCCGGTACAGCTGCTGAACGTGCTGGAGTGGGCGCACGCCCATGCCCTCGGCACACCCGAGGACCCCGGCGCGGGGCCCTTCCGACGGGGCGGCGCGGGACTCACCCTCGTGGTCCTGTCGCCCAACGACCCGATGACCCGCGGCCAGCTCCGCCGGATGGCGGAGCTGGCCCGGGACGAGGGGCACAACGTGCGCTGGGAGGAGGCGCGCGGCGGCACCGCCGCCCCCTTCCGCACCATCGGCGGCCTCGCGCCGCTGCTGCGCGCCGCGAGCCGCATCGTCCTGGGCGACCCCTTCTCCCGCTACGTCCAGCTCCTGCTGACCATCACCCGGGCCCGGGACGTCGTCGTCGTCGACGACGGCACCGCGACCATGGAGTTCGTCTCGCAGCTGGCCCGCGGCGAGCGCCTCGTGCGCTGGCACCGCAAGGGCGGCCGGCCCGGTCCTCGCGACCTGATCTTCGCCCCGGTCTCCTCCAAGGCCCGCAAACGCCTCACCCCGACCGCCGGCAGACGCGTCGAGGTCTTCTCCTCCATGCCGATCGACGAGACCCCCGAGGGCGTCTTCGTCACCGCCAACGACTTCGCCTGGACCCGGGCCCGCTTCGGTCCGCCCCGCATCACCAAGGGCGCCGACCTCGTGGGCACGTCCCTCGTGGAGACCGGCGTGGTGGACGGCGACCGCTACCTCGAAGCCGTCCACTCCCTCGCCAAGGCCCACGGCGCCACCCGCTACTTCGCCCACCGCCGCGAGAGTGCCGAGAAACTCCACACCCTCGCCGCCGAGACGGGCCTGGAGATCGTCCGCCCCGACCTCCCCCTCGAACTCATCGCCCGCCGGGGTCCCATCGGCCGGACGATCCTCAGCTTCCCCTCGACCGTGGTCCACACCCTGCCGCTCGCGCTCGCCGGCACGGACGTACGCGTGGCGGTCTGCGACATCGACCCGAGCTGGCTGACGGAGAACGCCTCCCCCCGTGCCCAGGGCTTCCTGTCCGGGGTCACGGGCACGGCACGGGACGTCCACCGGCTGTCCTCGGTGGTGCCGGTCTGAGCCACGCCTCGGCGGCCCCGGGCCGACCGCCCTGAACCGTGTTCGCTCCGGGGGGATCCGGAGCCGTCGCTTCCCCGGCCGGACCGCGCCTATCGTGCCGCGTGGCTGGGGAGGCGAAGTGCCCTCCCCGAAGGGGGAGTTGTGACGACACACGGCGAACGCGCGCGGCTCGCGCCCACGGCGGACGGACACCGGGTCACCCCCGCCGAACTCTTCTTCGACCTCGTCTTCGTCTACGCCATCACCCAGGTCACGGCCCTGATGGCCGCCCACCCCACCGCCCTCGGCCTGCTCGGCGGCATGGTCGTCCTCGCCCTCCTGTGGTGGTGCTGGTGCTGCTTCGCCTGGCTGGGCAACGTCGTACGCGCCGACGCGGGCGGCATGTCCGCGGTGCTGGTCGCGGTGATGGCGGTCGTCCTGATCGTCTCCCTGACGGTCCCCGAGGTGTACGACGACATCCCGGGCGGACTCCACGCCCCCGTGCTGTTCGTCGCCTGCTACGGCGCGGTCCGCGGCCTGCACCTGGTGACCTACTGGCTCTCCGACCCCGACGACGCGGCTCTGCACGCCACCCTGCGCCGTACGGCCCTGCTCTCGGTGCTCCCGCCCTTCACCCTGCTGCTCGTGGGCTCCGCCTTCGACGGCGTGACCCGGACCCTGATCTGGCTGGCGGCGGTGGTCATCGACTACGCGGGCATCTTCGTCACCGGCCGATCGGGCTGGCGCGTGGCGTCTCCGGCCCACTTCTCCGAACGCCACGGTCTGATCGTCATCATCGCGCTGGGCGAGTCCATCGTCGCGATCGGCGTCGGGGTGACCGGCTACGCGGTGTCCGCCCCCGTCGTGGCCGCGGCGGCCCTGGGCCTCCTGGTCTCCGCCGCGCTCTGGCGCCTGTACTTCCACGGCGTCAGCGAACCGGCCGAACACCGCCTGGCCGAACTGACCGGCGACGACCGCACGGTCCTGGCCCGCGACACGTACACCTTCCTGCACCTGCCGCTGGTGGCCGGCATCGTCATCACCGCCCTCGGCATGAAGACGACTTTGCACCAGGTCGCCGACACGGCCCACTACGGCCTGGCCGAGCCCCTCCACGGCATGCCCGCCTGGGCCCTGGCGGGCGGCACGGGCCTGTTCCTGCTCGGCTCCGCCGCGATCCGGCTCCGCACCACGGGCCGCCACGCCCCGGCCCTCCTCACCGGCGCCGCCCTCTGTCTGGCGGCAGGCCCCCTGACCTCCGTCGTCCCGGCCCTGGCAGCCCTGACAGCCCTGACAGCGACGATCACCACGGTGCTGCTCCTCCAGGGCCGCGCAGCACGGGGCGACGGCGCTTCCGGAGACTGATGAAGCGCGCCCGTCGACCCCCGCGCCCCCCATCACCCCCGTGATCCCTGTCACCCCCGCCACGCCCACAGCGGCCACCGGCGCCCCACGGCCCCGACCCCCGCTTCACCCCCGCAGTCGCAGGCCACCGCCCATGTGCCGGCCCCTCGCGCCACCTCCCCGCCCACCCGGTCGCACACAGGGCGTAGCGGAACCAGCACGCGGCGGTGATGGTTCCGGGACAGTGCGGTGGGCCGAACGTGGTATCCGTGGAGGGTGGGAATCGGCCGGGCACCCCCGGACGTTTGAACGATGGGAATCGCGGGCAACTCCGGCGCTCCCTTCTCCGAGGTCAGCCCGCCCGCGAAGAGGCGGCCGGGTATACCCATCCCTGCCAATACGTATGCGTCGCGCGACCGGAAATCTTCCCCTTACGGGCTGATTTTTTGTTGATCGAGGGTGAGAAGGTCGCCCGATCGCCCTACCCTTCAGAGGGTGAACCAACTGATGTCCCGAGAGTCCGAGGCAGATCTGCCAGGGGAAGCCGAAACATCGCTCCCCGGCACCTTGCCGGAAGCCCTGCGTGCCGAACTCGTCGCCTTTCGCCGCGACTTGCACATGCACCCGGAGCTCGGCAACCAGGAGTTCCGCACGACCGCCGCGATCAAGGCCCGCCTGGAGAAGGCCGGCCTCAGCCCGCGCGTGCTCGACAGCGGCACCGGACTCATCTGTGACATCGGCGCCTGGAACGGCACCGACAGCGCCGCGCTCGCCCTGCGCGCCGACATCGACGCCCTGCCCATCCCGGACACCAAGGTCGACTGCGACTACCGCTCCACCGTCCCCGACCGCGCCCACGCCTGCGGCCACGACGTGCACACCACCGTCGTCCTCGGCGCCGGCCT
This sequence comes from Streptomyces sp. NPDC002324, assembly GCF_053593335.1. NCBI lineage: Bacteria > Bacillati > Actinomycetota > Actinomycetes > Kitasatosporales > Streptomycetaceae > Streptomyces > Streptomyces sp. NPDC002324. The sequence continues at coordinate 40,773 of NZ_JBSFCF010000004.1, read as the reverse complement.
CGTCCTCGCCGACCTGCACCGCAGGGGACAGTTGCTCCGCCCCGTCCGGCTGATCTTCCAGCCCGCCGAGGAGGTCCTGCCCGGCGGTGCCGCCGACGCGATCAGGAGCGGCGCGCTCGACGGCGTCGGCCGCATCATCGCCGTGCACTGCGACCCGAGGGTCGACGCGGGCTTCATCGGTCTGCGCCACGGCCCCATCACCTCCGCCTGCGACCGGCTGGAGCTGTCCCTGGACGGGCCGGGCGGCCACACCGCGCGCCCCCACCTCACCACCGACCTCGTCACCGCCGCCGCCCGGGTCGTCACCGACGTGCCCGCGCTGGTCGCCCGCCGCTTCGACGCCCGCGCCGGACTCGTCGTGACCTGGGGCCGCATCGAGTCGGGCCACGCCCCGAACGTCATCCCGCAGCACGCCGAACTCTCCGGCACCGTCCGCTGCCTGGACATCAACGCCTGGCGGCAGGCCCCCGACCTGATCCACGAGGCGGTCCAGGAGGTCGCGGTCATGCACCGCGCCAAGCCCGAGATCAACTACATCCGGGGCGTCCCGCCGGTCGTCAACGACCCCGTCGTCACCGAACTGCTGCACGACTCGATGGTCGTCCGCCGCGGCGCCAAGTCCGTCGAGGACACCGAGCAGAGCCTCGGCGGCGAGGACTTCTCCTGGTACCTGGAGCACGTCCCGGGCGCGATGGCGCGTCTGGGTGTCCGCCGTCCGGGCGATCTCACCGTCCGCGACCTCCACCAGGGCGACTTCGACGCCGACGAGCACGCCATCACCGTGGGCGTGGAACTCTTCACCGCGGCCGCTCTCCTCGACGCCCGTATGCGCGTCCTGGACCCGGCAGGCCGGTAGCCGTCTCCGGTTGCGCCCCGCCCGCCCTCGCGGCAGCCTGGTGCGCGTGTCCGTACGATCACCGTACGGAGCGCGCACCTTCACGCTGACGTCACCCCTCGTACACGCACAGCGAGGGGCGGGAGAGGCGCTGTGTCCAGAAGATCCCTTTCGATCCCATGGTTCACGAGGACGTAACGGCCACCGGCACGAATGGATAACGGCCAGTCGAAACCCCGTTCCCAGGAGGGTCTACGCGCGTTAATGTGCGCCGAACTGAGCACCCGGTCGCGGGGCTTTGGAGAAGATGGGGAACTTCAAGATGCGTCGGATTTCCAAACTGACCCGCGTCGCGGTGGGGGTCGCGTCGCTGGCGCTCGCCGCCACGGCCTGTGGTGGTACCAGCAGCGAGAGCAGCGGCAGCGGCGGCGAGACCAGCAAGGGCGAAAAGGGTCTCGCGATCGCGTACGACATCGGCGGCAAGGGCGACCAGTCCTTCAACGACGCCGCGTACGCGGGCCTGGAGAAGGCTCAGAAGGAATTCGGGTACAAGACCGAGGACATCGAGCCCACCGAGGGCGAGACGGACGCCGACAAGCAGCAGCGTCTGGAGTCCCTCGCCAAGCAGGGCTACAACCCGGTGATCGGCGTCGGCTTCGCCTACGGCCCCGCAATGGAGGCCGCGTCCAAGCAGTTCCCGAAGACCACCTTCGGCATCGTCGACTCGGTCGTCGAGGGTGACAACGTGGCGTCCCTCGTCTTCGCCGAGCAGGAGGCCTCGTACCTCGCCGGTGTCGCGGCCGCCAAGGCCACCAAGACGAACACCGTGGGCTTCGTGGGTGGCGTCGACATCCCGCTCATCCACAAGTTCGAGGCCGGCTACAAGCAGGGCGTCGAGGACACCAGCGGCGGCAAGGTCAAGGTTCTCTCGCAGTACCTGACCCAGACGGCCGAAGAGGGCGGCTTCTCCAGCCCCGACAAGGGCAAGGCCGCCGCCGAGGGCCAGATCGAGAAGAAGGCGGACGTGCTCTACGCGGCCGCCGGCCTCTCCGGCCAGGGTGTCATCGAGGCCGCTGCCAAGGCCAAGGTCTGGGCGATCGGTGTCGACTCCGACCAGTACAACCAGGAGGCTCTGGCCCCCTACAAGGACTACATCCTCACCTCCGCCCTGAAGGACGTCGGCGGCGCGGTCTACGCCCTCGCCAAGTCCGTCGAGGACGGCAAGCCCCTCACCGGTGTCCAGACCTTCGACCTCAAGGTGGACGGCGTCGGCCTCGCCGACTCCAACCCGAAGATGGCGGAGATCGCCGGCCTGACCGACGCCGTCGCGAAGGCCAAGGAAGGCATCATCGACGGCTCGATCAAGGTGAAGACCGAGTAGGTCCGGATCCGCGACGAACGCCGACAGCGGGCGGGTGCTTCTGCACCCGCCCGCTGTCGCGTTTCCCGGCGCACGGGTCCGAGACGGCCCCGAAAGGGACGCGGGGGGCCGCGTCATCCGCGTCCGGTCCGGGCGGCAGCCCCGTAAGGGGCGCGAGGGGCCGCGTCCGAGCGAGGTAGCCCCGTAAGGGCCGCGAGGGGCCGCGTCCGAGCCGGGGAGGCCCCGTAAGGGGCGCGGGGAACTGCGCGACCAGCCACGATGCACCCGCACCCGACACTCCACCCCCAACGCCCCCCACCAACACACACGCCACCCCCGGACACCCTTGGAACACGGCCCCATAACAACGTGGTCCACCAGGCTTCACCCGGAGGGTCTACGCGCGTTACTCTGCGGCGAAAGCCATATAAGGCGCCGATGCTGTGAAGCACTACTGAGCAGTACCCCCCGGCGCTGTACGACAGGAGCACCACACATGCGCCGGGTTTCCCGCCTCGCGGTCGCAGGCGCAGCGACCGCCTCCCTCGCCCTCGCCCTCTCCGCCTGCGGCGGCACCTCGACGGACGCCGCGACGTCCGCCGACTCCAAGGGCGACAAGGGCCTCGCGATCGCCTACGACGTCGGTGGCAAGGGCGACCAGTCCTTCAACGACGCGGCGTACGCGGGCCTGGAGAAGGCGAAGAAGGAGTTCGGCTACGACACCCAGGACATCGAGCCCACCGAGGGCGAGACGGACGCGGACAAGGAGCAGCGTCTGGTCTCCCTGGCCAAGCAGGGCTACAACCCGGTCGTCGGCGTCGGCTACGCGTACGCGACGGCCGTGAAGGCCGCCGCCGAGCAGTACCCGGACACCACCTTCGGCATCGTGGACGACTCCACGGTCCAGCTGAAGAACGTCGCGGACCTGGTCTTCTCCGAAGAGCAGGCCTCGTACCTCGCCGGTGTCGCGGCGGCCAGGTCCACGAAGACGAACACCGTCGGCTTCGTGGGTGGTGTGGACATCCCGCTGATCCACAAGTTCCAGGCGGGCTTCGAGCAGGGCGTCAAGGACACCGACCCCAAGGTGAAGGTGCTCACCCAGTACCTGACCCAGACGGCCGAGGAAGGTGGCTTCTCCAGCCCCGACAAGGGCAAGACGGCCGCCGAGGGCCAGATCGAGAAGAAGGCCGACGTCGTCTACGCGGCGGCCGGTCTGTCGGGCCAGGGCGTGATCGAGGCCGCCGCCGCGAACAGGATCTGGGCGATCGGTGTCGACTCCGACCAGTACCGGCAGGAAGCCCTCGCGAAGTACAAGGACTCCATCCTGACCTCGGCGACGAAGGACGTCGCCAAGGCGGTATACAACCTGGCGCAGTCGGTCGAGGACGGCAAGCCCGCGACCGGTATCGTCAGGGGCGATCTGAAGACCGGCGAGGTCGGCCTCGCCGACTCCAACCCGAAGTTCAAGGGCGACACCGAGCTCCAGGAGGCCATCGCCACGGCCAAGGAGAAGATCATCAGCGGCGAGATCAAGGTCAAGACCAGCTGATCAGCTGTACCACGAGCAGTCGCGCGACCCCGGTGGTGTTCAGGCACCTCCGAAGTCGCCAGTAACCGCGGGGTTACGTGCGCTCAACGGGGTACGGGGAGTATCGCTCCCTGTACCCCGTTGTCTAAGCGGCCCCGGGGACGTCGAGGCATCTCGCCCCGTTTTCCCCGGTACCGCCTGGGCGCGTCGCCCGCTTCCGATGCCGTAGGGGCGCTACGCGCGTAGACGACCCCCTTTCCCAGGAGAGTGCGCCATCAACGCGTCCAGCAGCCCTCCGGCCGACGTGGCGGTCAACGGTCAGGTGACCGCCGTCGAACTTGCCGGGATCACCAAGCGGTTCCCCGGCGTCGTGGCCAACCACGACATCCACCTCACCGTGCGCAAGGGCACCGTCCACGCCCTCGTCGGGGAGAACGGGGCCGGCAAGTCGACCCTGATGAAGATCCTCTACGGCATGCAGAAGCCGGACGAGGGCACCATCGCGATCGACGGCGAGCAGGTCTCGTTCTCGTCCCCGGCCGACGCCATCACCCGCGGCATCGGCATGGTCCACCAGCACTTCATGCTCGCCGACAACCTCACCGTCCTGGAGAACGTGGTCCTCGGCAGCGAGAAGCTGTACGGCATCGGCGCCAAGGCCCGCCGCAAGATCAAGGAGATCTCCGAGCGCTACGGCTTCGGCGTGCGCCCGGACGTCCTGGTCGAGGAGCTGGGGGTCGCCGAGCGCCAGCGCGTGGAGATCCTCAAGGTCCTCTACCGCGGTGCCCGCACCCTGATCCTGGACGAGCCCACCGCCGTCCTGGTGCCGCAGGAGGTCGACTCCCTCTTCGCCAACCTGCGCGAACTCAAGGCGCAGGGCCTGGCGGTCATCTTCATCTCGCACAAGCTGGGCGAGGTGCTGTCGGTCGCCGACGAGATCACCGTCATCCGGCGCGGCACGACGGTCGGCACGGCCGTCCCCGCCGAGACCACCCCGCGTCAGCTCGCCGAGCTGATGGTCGGCAGCGAGCTGCCCACCCCCGAGACGGCCGAGTCCACGGTCACCGACCGCCCCGTCCTGACCGTCAAGGACCTCCGGCTGGAGGCCGTCGGCGGCAAGGCACTGCTAGACGACATCACCTTCACCATCCACGCGGGCGAGGTCCTGGGCCTCGCCGGTGTCGAGGGCAACGGCCAGACCGAGCTGGTCGACGCGCTCATCGGCCTGAAGTCCGCCGACTCGGGCACGATCGCGCTGGCCGAGGAGGACATGACCACCTGGGCCACGCGCAAGCGCCGTGAGCAGGGCGTCGGCTACATCCCCGAGGACCGCCACCGGCACGGCCTGCTCCTGGAGGCCCCTCTCTGGGAGAACCGTATCCTCGGCCATGTGACCGAGCGGCCCAACGCCAAGGGCGTCTGGCTCGACCCGAAGGCCGCGCAGGAGGACACCCGCCGGATCGTCGCCGAGTACGACGTCCGCACCCCCGGCATCGACGTCACCGCCGCCTCCCTGTCCGGCGGCAACCAGCAGAAGCTGATCGTCGGCCGCGAGATGAGCCACAAGCCGCGCTTCCTGATCGCCGCCCACCCCACCCGCGGTGTGGACGTCGGCGCGCAGGCCCAGATCTGGGACCAGATCCGCGAGGCCCGCCGCGAGGGCCTGGCCGTGCTGCTGATCTCCGCCGACCTGGACGAGCTGATCGGCCTGTCCGACACCCTCCGGGTGATCTACAACGGCAAGCTGGTCGCCGACGCCGACCCGGCCACCATCACCCCCGAGGAGCTGGGCTCGGCCATGACCGGTGCCGCCACCGGCCACCTCGCACACGAAGAGACCCCCGAGACCTCGGCGGACGCGTCCGGGTCCGAGGAAGACGAGGCCCGCTGATGAAGAAGTTCGACAAGGAGCGCGTGCTCCTCGCGGTGGCCGGACCGGTCCTCGCGCTCGCCGTGGCCTTCGCGCTGACCGCGATCGTGCTGCTGGCCTCCGGCAAGAACCCGGTCGAGCCGTTCTCGATCATGTTCGAGCAGGCCACGTTCTCCGACATCCAGGTCCGGATCATCAACCAGGCCTCGCTGTACTACATCGCGGCCCTCGCGGTGGCCATCGGCTTCCGGATGAACCTGTTCAACATCGGTGTCGACGGCCAGTACCTGCTCGGCGCCATGATGACCGCGATCGTCGGCGCCCACGTCGACCTGCCCGCCGCCCTGCAGATCCCGCTGCTGATGGTCACCGCGATCCTCACCGGCGCCTTCTGGGCCGGCATCGTCGGCGTCCTCAAGGTGACCCGGGGCGTCAGCGAGGTCGTCGCGTCGATCATGCTGAACGCGATCGCGACCTCCGTCATCGGCTACCTCTGGCTGCCGACCGTCTTCGGCGTCAAGGTCGGCAACAACAACACCACCGGCGAGATGGCCGAGTCCGGCTGGATCCCCGGCATCGACATGGGCGCGGCCGGCGAGATCTACGGCCTGGTCCTCCTCGCCGTGCTGCTCGGCATCGGCTACTGGATCGTCATCAACCGCACCCGCTTCGGCTTCGACCTGCGCGCCTCCGGCGCCTCGGAGTCCGCCGCCGCGGCCAGCGGTGTCGACCCCAAGCGCATGGTCCTCACCGCCATGCTGATCTCCGGCGGCGTCGCGGGCCTCGCGGGCCTGCCGATCCTGCTCGGCGACACCCACACGTACAGCCTCAACTTCCCCACCGGGATCGGCTTCCTGGGCATCGGCATCGCCCTCCTCGGCCGCAACAGCCCCGTCGGCATCGCCTTCGCCGCCCTGCTGTGGGCCTGGCTCGACAAGGCCTCCCCGGAGCTGGACTTCCACGGCTACGACAAGGAGATCGCGGTCATCATGCAGGGCCTGATCGTGCTCTCGGTCGTCGTCTCCTACGAGACCGTGCGCGAGTGGGGCCTGCGCCGCCAGCAGCGCCGGGTCGGCGCCGAGCTGGCCGCGGGCCATGTCCTCGGCGGTCTCGACGCGGACGCCTCCGACAACCACAACGTCAAGAAGGAGGTGTCGGGCCGATGACCACGAGCACCACCGCGACCGACCTCAACCAGCCCTCGCTGGAGCCGACCGCCCCCACCGGGCGCAAGATGTCGCTGCCCGTGCTGCTGCTGGTCATCGCCGGCGTCCTGGCACTCACCTCGATCGTCCGCATCATCACCGGCGCCGACGGCATCACCAACGTCAGCCAGATGTCCACCGCGCTGGAACTGGCCGTCCCGATCGGCCTCGCCGGTCTCGGCGGTCTGTGGGCCGAGCGCGCGGGCGTCGTCAACATCGGCCTCGAAGGCATGATGATCCTCGGCACCTGGTTCGGTGCCTGGGCCGGCTTCCAGTGGGGCCCGTGGACCGGTGTCCTGATCGGCATCATCGGCGGCTGCCTCGGCGGTCTGCTGCACGCCTTCGTCACGGTCACCTTCAACGTCAACCACATCGTCTCCGGTGTGGCCATCAACATCCTCGCCCTCGGCGCCACCCGCTACCTCGCGCCCCTCGCCTTCGAGGGCCACCAGGGCGGCTCCGCCAAGCAGTCCCCGCCGGTCGATTCCATCGGCGACTTCACCGTCCCCGGACTGTCGGACGCGCTGACGGAACTCAACTCCAAGGGCTGGTTCTTCATCTCGGACCTCGCCGGCCTGCTCGGCGGTCTGGTCACCAACGTCTCGTGGCTGACCCTCGTCGCCGTCGCCCTGATCCCCGCCACCTGGTGGATCCTGTGGCGCAGTGCCTTCGGCCTGCGGCTGCGCTCCTGCGGCGAGAACCCGATCGCCGCCGAGTCCCTCGGTGTCAACGTCTACAAGTACAAGTACCTCGCCGTGATCATCTCCGGCGGTCTGGCCGGCCTCGGCGGAGCCTTCCTCTCCATCGTCGCCAACCCCTTCTACCTGGAGGGCCAGACCAGCGGCCGCGGCTTCATCGGTCTCGCCGCGATGATCTTCGGCAACTGGATGCCGGGCGGTCTCGCCCTCGGCGCCGGCCTCTTCGGCTACACCGACAGCCTCAACCTGCGCGGCGGCTCCGAGAACGTCCACGCCCTGCTGCTGCTCGGCGCCCTGCTGCTGGTCATCGGCGCGATCTGGCAGGCCGTCCGCAAGAAGTACGTCCCGGCCGCGATCACCTTCGTGATCGGCGCCCTGGTCTTCACCTGGTACGCGACCACCAACGAGGTCCCGAACCAGGTCGTCGCCGCCACGCCGTACGTCATCACGCTGATCGTCCTCGCGCTCTCCGCCCAGCGGCTGCGGATGCCGAAGGCGGACGGCCTGCCGTACCGGAAGGGGCAGGGCAAGTGACCGCCGTCGACTGGGCCGGGCTGCGCACGGTGGCCCGGGACGCCATGTCCCGGGCGTACGCCCCCTACTCCGGCTACCCGGTCGGTGTGGCCGCCCTCGTCGACGACGGCCGGACCGTCTCCGGCTGCAACGTCGAGAACGCCAGCTACGGCCTCGGCCTGTGCGCGGAGTGCGGTCTGGTCTCGGAGCTGCAGAACAGCGGCGGAGGCCGTCTGACGCACTTCACCTGCGTGGACGGCAAGGGCGACATCCTCGTCCCGTGCGGCCGCTGCCGGCAGCTGCTGTACGAGTTCGGCGGCCCGGACCTCCTGCTGGAGACCCCGGCGGGCATCCTGCCCCTCTCGGAGATGCTGCCCCAGGCGTTCGGCCCGGACCATCTCACCAAGTGACTCCCGTGCGGCCCCTCCTGACGAACGGTCGGAGGGGCCGCGCACTTTCCCGATCCGCGGCACGTCACCGGATCGCTGTCGAACACCCTCGAAGGGAACCCCATGACGTCTGTGTCCATGGATGCCATCTCCGTCATCCGCACCAAGCGGGACCGCGGTGAACTCAGCGACGAGCAGATCGACTGGGTCATCGACGCGTACACCCGCGGCGAGGTCGCCGACTACCAGATGGCCGCCCTCAACATGGCGATCCTCCTCAACGGCATGGACCGCCGGGAGATCGCCCGCTGGACGGCCGCGATGATCGCCTCCGGCGAGCGCATGGACTTCTCGTCCCTGTCCCGCCCCACCGCCGACAAGCACTCCACGGGCGGCGTCGGCGACAAGATCACTCTCCCGCTCGCCCCCCTGGTGGCGGCCTGCGGCGCGGCCGTTCCCCAGCTCTCGGGCCGGGGCCTCGGCCACACCGGCGGCACCCTCGACAAGCTGGAGTCCATCCCCGGCTGGCGCGCCCTGCTGTCCAACGAGGAGATGCTGAACGTCCTGGACGAGGTCGGCGCCGTCATCTGCGCGGCGGGCGACGGCCTGGCCCCGGCGGACAAGAAGCTCTACGCGCTCCGCGACGTCACCGGCACGGTCGAGGCGATCCCCCTGATCGCCTCCTCCATCATGTCCAAGAAGATCGCCGAGGGGACCGGCTCGCTGGTCCTGGACGTGAAGGTGGGCACGGGAGCCTTCATGAAGACGCTGGAGGACGCTCGCGAGCTGGCCTCCACGATGGTGGGCCTCGGCAACGACCACGGTGTGAAGACGGTCGCCCTGCTCACGGACATGTCGACCCCCCTGGGCCTGACGGCGGGCAACGCCCTGGAGGTCCGCGAGTCGGTGGAGGTCCTGGCGGGCGGCGGCCCGGCGGACGTCGTGGAACTCACCGTCGCCCTGGCCCGCGAGATGCTCGACGCGGCCGGTGTGAAGGACGCCGACCCGGCGAAGGCGCTGGCCGACGGCTCGGCGATGGACGCCTGGCGCCGCATGATCGCGGCCCAGGGCGGCGACCCGGACGCCCCGCTCCCCACCGCCCGCGAACAGCACGTGGTGAAGGCGGCCGCCTCCGGCGTCCTGACCCGCCTCGACGCCTACGACATCGGCATCGCCGCCTGGCGCCTCGGCGCCGGACGCGCCCGCAAGGAGGACCCGGTGCAGGCCGGCGCGGGCGTCGAGATGCACGCCAAGCCCGGCGACACGGTGACCGAGGGCCAGCCCCTGCTCACCCTCCACACCGACACCCCGGAGCGCTTCGCGTACGCCCTGGAGGCGGTGACCGGCTCGTACGACATCGCGGCGGCCGGGACGGAGTTCACACCGTCGCCGGTGGTGCTGGAACGTATCGCCTGACCAGGCCGCACGACCTCTTCGGGGTGCACGGGACCGGCGTGTGTGCGCCGGTCCCGTGGCGTGCGCGCCGCCGGCCCGTACCGATGAGTTACGTCCGCCCGGCCGGTCTACCGCTCGTGGACGCCATGAAACCCGCTGTACTCGTGCCGGCCGGCCCCGTCACCCGGGAGGAGGTGGCGAGGCTGTGCGACGACGTACGGGCACTGCTCGGCACCACCCGCACCGGGGTGGTGGTGTGCGATGTCGGGGGCATCGGACCGCCGGGCCTCGGCACCATCGACGCCCTGGCCCGGATGCAGCTCGCCGCCCGGCGGGCCGGGGGCCGGGTACGGCTGCGGGACCCCGACCCCGCGCTGAGCGCGCTACTGCGGCTGGTCGGGCTCGCCTTCGAGGTGGAGGGGCAGGCCGAAGAGGGGGAACCAGCGGGCGGTGTCGAGGAAGCAGTGGAATCCGGCGATCCGGCCCTCTGAGATCTCCAGCGCCTGCACCGCCCAGGCGGTGAACCCGCCGGTCTCCGGGTCCGGCTTGTACTGCGCGAAGCCCGGCAGGCCGTTCACCGCGACCGGCACCAGGTGCGAGCCGGCGCAGGCCGCGCCGAGTGTCGTCATGAACCCGGTGATGTCGCCCGTGCCGGTCAGCCACAGGTCGAACGGCGGCATCGTCATGACCGCGTCCTCGTGCAGCAGGGCCGTCAGCGCCGCCATGTCGTACCCCTCGAAGGCGGCCACATAGCGGTCCAGCAGCTTCTGCTGCTCCTCGTCCAGCGGGTCGGAGACATCGGCCGCCGCGAGCGGCCCGCCCTCGGCGAGGGTCGCGCGAGCCCGCTGCAGGGCGCTGTTCACCGAGGCGACGGACGTGTCGAGCAGCTCGGCGACCTCGCTCGCCTTCCACGCCAGCACCTCGCGCAGGATGAGCACCGCCCGCTGCTTCGACGGGAGCTTCTGCAGCGCGGCGACGAACGCCAGCCGCACGGACTCCTTCGCCACGGCGGCCTCCGCCGGGTCGTCGGTCGTCGGCAGCACCCGGGCGTCCGGCACCGGCTCCAGCCAGGTGTTGTCCGGCCGGGGGGAGAGGGCGGCCTGGGCCAGGGGCGTCGAGTCGGTGAGATCCATGGGCCTGGCCCTCTTGTTCCCCGCGGTCAGCATGTCGAGGCACACGTTCGTGGCGATCCGGTACAGCCACGACCGCAGAGACGACCGCCCCTCGAACTTCTCGTAACTGCGCCAGGCCCGGATCATCGTGTCCTGCACGGCGTCCTCCGCCTCGAAGGACGAGCCCAGCATCCGATAGCAGTACCCGGTCAGCTCGACCCGGTGCTTCTCCAACCGGACGTCGAGCTCCGCCGTCGCCGTCGCCGTACCGTCACCCATGGCCAACCCACCCCTGTGGCATACCTGTGCGTACCAACACCTCGGAAGCTACCGCAGCCCACTGACAATGGCCTGGGGAAGGGAGGAAGGGGCAGGTCAGGGGGGCGTGGGTGACCGCGACGGACTCAGTGCGCCGGCACGGGTCCGCGCCGGGCCGCGTGGGAACCCACCACGGTGATCCCCACGACTCCGAGCACGGCCAGCAGCCCCATGGAGACGGTCCCTCCCCAGCCCCCCGCGTGGAAGGCGATCGCCCCCAGCGTGCTGCCCGCGCTGGAGCCCACGTAGTACGCGGACTGGTACAGCGCCGACGCCTGGGCGCGGCCCTCCTTCGCCGTGTGGCTGACCGCCGACGACGCGGCGGCGTGGCCCGCGAAGAAGCCGGCGGTGATGAGGACCAGCCCCAGCAGGACCAGGGGGAGGGCGTCGGACAGGGAGACCAGCAGCCCGGTGGCCGTCGTGGCGCCCGCCAGGTACAGCGTGCCGCGCCGGCCCAGGCGGCCGACCAGCTTCCCGGCGGTCGACGCCGACACCGTGCCCACCAGGTAGACGAGGAAGATCGAGCCGATGACGCCCTGCGGCAGAGAGAACGGCTCCCCGGCGAGGCGGTAGCCGATGACGGTGTAGACGCCGCCGAAGACCGTCATGAAGAGGGCGCCGATGGCGTACAGCCGGCGCAGTAGCGGGTTCGCCAGGTGGGCGCGGACCGTGCGGGCCAGTACCGCCGGCCGCAGCGACCCGGCCACGAAGTGCTTCGGCGCCGGCAGCAGCAGCCGGAAGGCCACCGCGCATCCCACGGCGATCACCCCGAGCACCCCGAGCGCGACCCGCCAGCCCCACTCCTGGGCGACCCAGCCGGTGACGACCCGCCCGCTCATCCCGCCGACGCTGTTGCCGGCGACGAAGAGACCGATCGCGGTGACGAGGGCCTTGGGGCGGACCTCCTCGGCGAGGTAGGCGGTCGCGGAGGCCGGCACACCGGCCAGCGCCGCGCCCTGCACGGCCCGCAGCACCACCAGCGCGCCCAGCGAGGGCGCGAAGGGGATCAGCAGCCCGACCGCCACCGCGACCACCAGCGAAGCCGTCATCACCGTGCGCCGCCCGAACCGCTCGGACAGCGCGCTCATCGGCAGCACGAACAGGGCCAGCGCCCCGGTCGCCGCCGACACCGTCCAGCTCGCCGCGCTCGCCGTACCACCGAAGCCGTCCGAGATCAGGGGCAGCAGAGCCTGCGTGGAGTACAGCAGCGCGAAGGTCGCGACACCCGCGAGGAAGAGCGCCAGGCTCATCCGGCGGTAGCCGGGCCCACCCGGGGCCACCCGGGAATCGACGGCGGACGGGGTGGAGGCGGCGGGGGCTACGGCTGAGACGGCGCCCACGGTGGTGGACGCCCCGGTACTTGCGGAAGGCATGCCTCGAAACTACGTACGCCGCCGCTCATCCGTCCAATGCATGGAACCCCCATAATCGTTCCCGTGATGCATCAGCAGAGGTCAGAGACGCGCCTGTCACCGTCCGGTGACACAGAAGACATCGAGAGCATCGAGGACATCGTCCTGCGGCTCGCCCCCCGCCTCGCCCACTTCGCGGGAGTCGCCCGTATCGAGCACGTCACCCGGGCCGCGCGGGAGATGCGGGTGCCGCAGTCCACGCTGTCGCGTGCCATGGTCCGGCTCGAACAGGACCTGGGCGTGGACCTGTTCGCCCGCCGGGGGCGCACGGTCTCCCTCACCCACGCCGGGCGCACCTTCCACGCCTCCGTCGAGCGCGCCCTCGCCGAGATCGAGCGCGCCGCCGACGAGGTCCGCGCCGACGCCGACCCCTCCACCGGCAAGGTCGCCTTCGGCTTCCTGCACACCATGGGCGCCGAGACCGTCCCCGGCCTGCTGCAGGCCTTCCGCGCCGAGCACCCCCGGGTCCGCTTCAGCCTCGTCCAGAACTACGGCGAGGCCATGCTCGAACGCCTGCGCGCGGGCGAACTCGACCTCTGCCTCACGTCGCCGGTCCCGGACGCCCCCGATCTGGTGGCCCGCCGCCTCGACGAACAGAAGCTCCGCCTCGTCGTCCCGGCCGACCACCGTCTCGCCGCCCGCAAGCGCGTCCGCCTCTCCGAGGCCGCCGACGAAACCTTCGTCACTCTCGAACCCGGCTACGGCATGCGCCGCATCACCGACGACCTCTGCGAGGCGGCCGGCTTCAAACCCCGTATCGCCTTCGAGGGCGAGGAGGCGGAGACCCTGCGGGGCCTGGTCGCGGCGGGGCTGGGTGTCGCCCTCCTGCCCCCTCCGGCCGTTCCCCGGCCGGGAGTCGTCGAGCTGACGGTCACCGCCCCCAGAGCGGCCCGCGAGATCGGCGTGGCCTGGCTCGACGGCCACCCCGACACACCCCCGGTGGCGGCCTTCAAGAAGTTCCTGCTGTCGAGAAGGGGCAACCTGCTGCCCGGCTGAGCCGCAGCGGAGTCAGGGGCGCGGGGCTGTATCGATCTGCGGCTCAGCCGCGGGGCGCGATCAGCCACCCACGGACCGCAGCCGCGAGACGACATCAACCACCGTGACGCGAGCGATGCCCCCCGAAGCCGGAGGCGAGCGGCATTCGCAGGCCCAACGGCGGCGGCGCCGCCAGGGCGTCCTCCACCGGCCGCGCGAACGCCCTCCCGAACAGCACCCCCATCACGAAGTCCGAGGCCAAGGCGTGCACCTCGTCCCGGTACTGCGTCAACCCGTGCCGGTCCGCGTGCACCTCGAACCGGCAGATGTCGGGGTTCGTCTTCTTCGCCCGCGCCGCGAACCGGAACGACAGCTCGGGATCCACCCGTTCGTCGTTCGTGCCGTGCACGATCAGCACCCGCCGCCCCGACAACTGCTTCACCGGTTCGGGGGTCGCGGCCACATCCTCCTCGGGCAGCCAGGGAGCGATGGCCAGCACCGAGTTGACGGCCTCGTGCCCACCCGCGTGCAGTGCCGCCCGCGCGCCCATGTGGAGCCCGGCGAGACACACCGGCACGTCTCCGTACCGCCGCACCACCTCGTCCACGGCCCACTCGGCGTCCCGCGCGAGCCGCGCCTGCGAACCGTTCCACCCCCGGTAGCGGTAGTGCACGACATGGGCCGCCAGGCCCTCCGTACGGCCCACGCGGGCGAGCCGACGGCCGAGGGCGCGCACGGAGGCCGTGGCCCACATGGGGGAGGGTCTGCGGGTGGACGCCTCGTCACCGGCCGGGAGGAGGAGGACCACCCCGTTGACCGTGCTCGGCTCCGGGCCGATCGTCCGCCCAAGTCGGGGCGTACGGACCGGCATTGCTTGCTGCGCCATGACAGAACAGTGTCAGAAGAGACGGTGTACGCCACCCGTCCTGTGGGTCACCGTTGGATATCGACGGGATCATCCGACGGACGCTCTACGCGCGTAGGAGGTATGGTACGAAAATGACGAACCAGACCGACCCGACCGGAAACACCCCGGATCCGGACCAGATCCGCCGGGCGCCCAAGGTTCTGCTGCACGACCACCTCGACGGCGGCCTGCGCCCCGGAACCATCGTCGAACTCGCCCGCGACAGCGGGTACACCCAGCTTCCGGAGACCGACCCCGCCCGGCTCGGTGTCTGGTTCCGGGAGGCCGCCGACTCCGGCTCGCTGGAGCGGTATCTGGAGACCTTCTCCCACACCGTCGGCGTCATGCAGACCCGCGAAGCGCTCGTCCGGGTCGCCGCCGAGTGCGCCGAGGATCTCGCCGCCGACGGCGTCGTCTACGCCGAGGTCCGCTACGCCCCCGAACAGCACCTCGAAGGCGGGCTCGGTCTCGAAGAGGTCGTCGAGGCCGTCAACGAGGGCTTCCGGGAGGGCGAGCGGCGGGCCAGGGCCGACGGCCGGCGCATCCGGGTCGGCGCCCTGCTCACCGCCATGCGGCACGCGGCCCGCGCCCTGGAGATCGCCGAACTCGCCAACCGCTACCGCGACCTCGGTGTCGTCGGATTCGACATCGCGGGCGCCGAGGCCGGCTACCCGCCCACCCGGCACCTCGACGCCTTCGAGTACCTCAAGCGCGAGAACAACCACTTCACGATCCACGCCGGTGAGGCCTTCGGGCTTCCCTCGATCTGGCAGGCGTTGCAGTGGTGCGGCGCCGACCGGCTCGGCCACGGCGTGCGCATCATCGACGACATCCAGGTCCACGAGGACGGCTCCGTGAAGCTCGGCCGCCTCGCCTCCTACGTCCGCGACAAGCGCATCCCGCTGGAGATGTGCCCCAGCTCCAACCTCCAGACCGGCGCCGCCCGTTCGTACGCCGAGCACCCCATCGGGCTGCTGCGGCGACTGCACTTCCGGGCCACCGTGAACACGGACAACCGGCTGATGTCGTACACGAGCATGAGCCGTGAATTCGAGCATCTTGTCGACGCCTTCGGTTACACGCTCGACGACATGCAGTGGTTCTCGGTCAATGCTATGAAGTCAGCATTCATTCCTTTCGATGAACGACTGGCCATGATCAATGACGTGATCAAGCCCGGATATGCCGAGTTGAAATCCGAATGGCTGTTCCGGCAAACGGCCTCCACCAGGGGTTCTGTCGACGAACCGAGCTGAACGGCGACTTCGGGAGGCGGCCGTGTCCATGGCGACGCGGCCGCTTTTCGATGTTTGCCTCCGGCGGGACTTTGGTGTTTACGTTTCGGCACCGCTCACCACCCGCCACACGCATTCCAAGGACGCATTCAACATGAAGCAGTCTGCTGCCAAGACCCTCGGTGTCGCCGTCGTCGGTGCCGCCATCGCCGCTGCGGGCGCGGGCGCCGCGAACGCCGCCCCGAGCGTCCCCGAGGCCTCCCAGGCCCTCGGCACCGTCACCCAGGCGCTGCCCGTGGAGAACGTCACCAAGGCACTGCCGGTCGCCAGTGGTGCCCTCGCCCAGGGGCAGAGCGCGCTCGGCGCCGGCCTGGAGGCGGCCCAGCCCGCCGCCGGCAAGGTCCTCGCCGAGGGCCCCACCTCCCCCGTCGCCGGACTGCTCGGCGGCCTCCCCGTCGGTCAGGCCCTCCCCACCAAGGGTCTCGGCGTCAACGGCCTGCCCCTCGGTGGCGGCGCCTGAGCCGCACCACGCCATCCGTGCGGGGCGCATCCCTGGAGGGTGCGCCCCGTCGGTGTGCGCGTCACCAGGCCGCGCGCGCCTTGCCCTCCGCGGGGAAGAGGATCCACAAGGCTATGTAGAGCAGGAACTGCGGGCCGGGAAGCAGACACGACACCAGGAAGATCACGCGCATCGTGGTCGCGGAGGTGCCGAAGCGCCGTGCCAGCGCGGCGCACACGCCGCCGATCATCCGGCCTTCGGTGGGGCGGGCAAGGCGGCTCATGAGGGCTCCTTCGTCGGTGTAGGACGCCGACCCGCGGGCCGGCGGTGGGGCGGGGCCTTCGTCGGCCATCGCACTCTTTTCCACACCTTCGACGCTACGGTGACGAAGCGGACGAAGCGTCCCTCTACGGAGCCATCCCGACCCTGTGAATCGTCGGGGTCCGACCCTGAGGCACCTCTTCGGGGCGCGACCGCTCCGCCCGCACCCGGGTCTCCGCCCTGCGCCGCAGCGCGGACCTGACCACCGGCACCACCACGAGATGGGCGAGGCCGACGCCGAGCGAGTTCAGCAGGATCGAGTCGATGTCGACGACCTGCCCCGGCACCCCCGTCTGCAACAACTCGATGGCCAGCGACAACAGCGCCCCGGCCGCCACCGACCGGGCCAGCGACGCCAGCGGCGACCCGGCCAGCCTCCCGTGCGCCATCGGCAGCAGGACGCCCAGCGGAGCGAGCAGTGCCAGCCCCTCACCGATCCGGTGGGCCGCCTCCGGCCACCCCAGGGCCAGATCCGCTCTGATCCCCGCGAACGGCCGCAGATTCGTGGGACTCATCCAGGTGACGTCCAGCGGACGCAGCGTGATCCAGGCAACGACCGCGAGATGCACGGCGAGGAGAACACCCCCCGCCGCACGGACACGGATCCCGGCGCTACGGCCGTTCGTACCTTGAGGCTGCACGCCCCCCAAGACGCGGCCCCCGGCACGATCGGTTCCCCATTGTTTTGTGGCTCGGTTCGCCGCCGGGGCGCGGAAGTCTGTGTCGGGACGGCGATCGTGCTCGGCCCTCCTTCGTCGGGCGCTGCGCGCGTTCGCCGTCCCGACACAGGCGCGCCCCTTTGGCCCACTCGCCCAACTCTTCTGCAGTGATCCGGGCAGTGGGCGTCAGCAGTGATCCGGGCCGTGGCGTCGCACGGGCAGATCATGGGGCTGGAGAACCCCTCGATGCTCCCGCTCAGGAGCCGTTGACCTCCGTCGACGGCGGGTTGCCCGCCCCCGGGGCCGACTGGGTCTCCGAGGCGCACTCGTAGCGGCGCAGCGACTCGGCGCTCGTGCTGCCGAGGACCACCGAGCCGTTGTCGCCGGCGGCCGCGGAGTCGGCGAAGGTGCAGACGATCTGGGCGAGGGCGTACCTGGGGAGGGCGTCGGGGGCGGTGGAAAGGCGCAGGGCGTCCTCGGGGTCGCCGGGCGCGGGGCCCGTCACCGTGAGGCCGGGCGGGACGGCGGTGCCGTAGCCGGCCTCGTCCTCTGTGCCGGTGGGCTCGGCGGCCAGGGCGTCCAGCAGGCCCTGGGCGACGGCCACGCGCCGGCGGGCCTCCTCGGTGCCCTCGGCGACGTCCACCGTACGGTTGACCCGCACCAGCGCCCCGGAGCACAGGAGGAACACCTCGACCGGCATCCCGGAGGGCGTCGTGTGGGGCGTGATGTCCGTCACCGACAGCTCGCACGGCACCATCGAGGGCGCCGGGCCGAAGTCCGTGGGCACCTGCGTCGCCCGGATGCCGCAGCCGGCCAGCAGCCCGGCCAGCGCGCCGGTGGCGGCCAGGACCCGCACGCCGCGCGCGCGTGGGCCCCGTACCCGTACGTCTGACACTCGCACGCCCCGCGTTCCCCCGTCTTCCCGTCGCCGGGTGGCTCGTATCGTCACTGGCCGGCCCCCTCGGTGCCCTGCGGGCCGCCGTCGGCCTGCTCGCCGTCCCGCTCGTCCTCGATCAGCGAGGCCGCGTCGCGGGGCAGGCGGAGGGTGAAGACCGCGCCGCCCTCGGGGGAGTTGGCGGCGGTGATGCCGCCGCCGTGGATGTGGGCGTTCTCCAGGGCGATGGACAGGCCGAGGCCGCTGCCCTCGGAGCGGGGGCGGGAGGCGCTCGCCTTGTAGAAGCGGTCGAAGACGTGCGGGAGGACGTCCTCGGGGATGCCGGGGCCGTGGTCCCGTACCTCGATCAGCAGGTCCGCGTCGCTCTTGTCGCCCGCGCGCACCGAGACACGCACCGGCGAACCGCCGTGCTTGAGCGCGTTGCCGATCAGGTTCGCCAGGATCACGTCGAGGCGGCGCGGGTCGAGGTTGACGATGATGCCGCGCTCGGCGTCCAGGTCCACCGCGTCCAGCCAGGCGCGGGCGTCGATGCAGGCGGTGATCTGGTCGGCGATGTCCACGTCGTCGAGGACGAGACGGGCCGTGCCCGCGTCGAAGCGGGTGACCTCCATCAGGTTCTCGACCAGGTCGTTCAGGCGCCGGGTCTCGCTGACGACGAGCCGGACCGCCGGTTCGATCATGGGGTCGAGGCTGCCGGTGTCGGCGTCCAGTTCCTCCTCCAGGACCTCCGTGACGGCGGTGATCGCCGTCAGCGGTGTCCGGAGTTCGTGCGACATGTCGGCGACGAAGCGTCTGGACGCCTCCTCGCGGGCGCTCATGTCGTCGACCTTCTTCTCAAGCGACTCCGCCGCGAGGTTGAACGTCCGGGAGAGGTCGGCCAGTTCGTCCGTGCCCGAGACGCGCAGCCGGGTGTCGAGCTTGCCCTCGCCGAGCCGCCGGGCGGCGACACCGAGGCGCTGCACCGGCTTCAGCACGGTCGTCGCGGCGGCCTGCGCGAGCAGCGCCGAGCCGATCAGTGACAGGCCGGTGGCGATTCCGAGCGACCAGGCCAGCGAGTTGAGGTCCTTCGCCTCCTCCGCGAGCGACTTGCGCATGTACCCGGTCGGCCCGCCGCCGATCATCTTGGCGCCGCCCACCAGATACGGGGTGTCGCCGTCGATGACCCGCTGCCAGTACACGTGGTACGCGTGCTTGTTGCCCGACGTGAGCTTCTGCCGCTTGTCGACGGCCTTCTGCAGGGACGCCGGCACGTCGTCCAGCGAGAACCCGTCGAGCGCGTTGTCGGTCGAGGACCCCGAGACCGTCCGGCCGTCGGCGTTCTCGGCGACCAGCAGCACGCTGGAACGCTCGCCGCCGTCCGCCATCTTCCGTGCGGCGAGGCGCAGTTGGTCCTGCGTCGGGTTCGGGCGCAACGTGCTCACATGGCTCTGCATCTCGCGCTCGAAGTCGTTGAGCGCCGCGTCCTGCGCGCGGGTCTGCACGGCCTCGCGGTTGAGCCAGTACGCGATGCCGGACGCCGACACGGCGGCCGTGAGCGCCACCAGACCGAAGACGACCACCAGCCGCAGCCGCAGGCTGGTGAAACGGATCCGGGACTGCACTTTCCTGCGAGCCGCGGCCCAGCCGCGGATCCCCCCTGAAGCCTTCGTCACTGAGGCGTGTCCAACCGGTAGCCCACGCCGCGCACGGTACGGATCAGGGTCGGCGACGACGGCACGTCCTCGACCTTGGCGCGCAGCCGCTGCACACACGCGTCCACCAGGCGGGAGTCGCCCAGGTAGTCGTGCTCCCACACCAGACGCAACAACTGCTGCCGCGACAGCGCCTGTCCGGGGCGGCGGCTCAGCTCCAGCAGCAGCCGCAGCTCGGTGGGCGTCAGCTGGAGGTCCTCGCCGTTCTTCGTCACGGTCATCGCCGCGCGGTCGATCACGAGGGAGCCGAAGGTCGCCGCGTCGTTGGCCTCGCGCTCGCCGCGTCGCAGCACCGCGCGGATACGGGCGTCCAGCACCCGCCCCTGCACGGGCTTGACCACGTAGTCGTCCGCGCCCGACTCCAGGCCCACCACGACGTCGATGTCGTCGCTGCGCGCCGTCAGCAGGATGATCGGCAGCTGGTCGGTGCGCCGGATCCGCCGGCACACCTCGAAGCCGTCGATTCCAGGCAGCATCACGTCCAAAACGATCAGATCAGGCCGCTGTTCGCGCAGCAGCTTGAGGCCATCCTCGCCGGTGGCGGCGGTGGCGACACGGTGCCCCTGGCGCGTCAGTGAGAGCTCCAGGGCCGTGCGGATGGCGTCGTCGTCCTCGATCAGCAACAGGGAAGGCACGGGCTCATTCTGGCCCATGGCATGGCGCCGAATCGACCGTTGGAGCGCTCCCACCCCACACCCGCACACGATCGTGCCGTTCGCGTAGCCGTACGACTCTTCTCTGTGATCAACCTGTGCCCCGGCTGGGCCGGACCCCTGTGACAGCTCTGTGACAGTCGGCGGACACGGCCATGAAGGTGAACGGGCAATCTTCTCGGCACAGGCAAGGAAACGCCGCCCGACAGCACCAAGGGGCGGAGCCGGGGAGCACGAAGAACCACAGCACAGCACCACAACCGGAACTCCACGACGGGGGGCGCGAGATGAACACGCTGCACGGCAACAGCACTGGCGCAGTTGTCACGCGTCTCCACGACGTCGTCCGGAACACGGAGAAGTCCGGTGCCGTGAGCGGGCGGGGGTGCGCTCGCGGCACCGGGCGTCAGCACACCACGTACATGTCGGTGGTTGACACGCATGTGGGGGGAAGCACCACGGGGGTCGCCCACGGGGGAACGGGGGCGACGGGGGCCGCGTACGGGGAGGACACGGGGGAGCGCCGGTCTGTGTCGGAGGCGGAGTTCACCGCCTACGTCCAGGAGCGTCGTGCCTCCCTGTACGCGACCGCCTACCACCTGACCGGTGACCGCTTCGAGGCCGAGGACCTGCTGCAGAGCGCGCTGTTCTCGACCTACCGGGCCTGGGACCGGATCAGTGACAAGGCCGCGGTCGGGGGCTACCTCCGCCGCACCATGACCAATCTGCACATCAGCGCGTGGCGCCGCCGCAAGCTGAACGAGTACCCGACCGAGGAGCTGCCGGAGACGGCCGGCGACACGGACGCGATGCGCGGCACCGAACTGCGCGCCGTCCTGTGGCAGGCGCTCGCCCGGCTCCCCGAACTCCAGCGGACGATGCTGGTCCTTCGTTACTACGAGGGCCGCACCGACCCGGAGATCGCGGAGATCCTCGACATCAGTGTCGGCACGGTGAAGTCGAGCATCTGGCGGTCGCTCCGCCGGATGCGCGAGGACGAGGTCCTCAGCTTCGGCCGTGACGAGGAGGAGTCCTTCGGGGAGCTTGTCGCCTGAAGGTCTGCGGGGGGAACGGGGGACGGGGGAGAAGCGGGGGGAGCACGGGGGAGGCGAGGGACGTCACGGTGGCGCGGGGGAGCGCCGGCGTGACGGCCGGGGGGTGACCGGCGGGGTCCGGGGGGACCACGACGGTGCAACGGGGGAACACGGGGGGCACGGGGGAAGCGGGACTGGAGGGCCGGGGGGTCCGTCCAGTCCCGTTTTCATGTCCGCTTCGGGTCCGCCCTCAGGCTGTCGCCCTCGCGCCGTGGGCCGCGGTGGCCGCCGCCAGACGCCCCAGCGCCTCGTCCCTGTCGCACGGATGGGCGCCCAACTCCGTCTGGCGGGTCACGATCGAGCGCTCCAGCCGCATCAGCCGCCAGCCGCGCCGCAGCAGGAACGGCACCGACTTGCGGCCCTCGCGCAGATCGCGCAGGAAGCGGCGGCGGAACGTCGTCACCGCACCACGGGTCAGGCACAGCGCGTCCGCCAGCAGGCCCAGTTCGCGGCAGCGCCCGACGATCTCGGCGGCGAAGATGCCCTCGGCGATGAACACCGGCGTCCGCCCGACGTCCAGGGCCTCCGCGCCGGTCCGCGCGCTGAGCGAGATGTCGTAGGCGGGGACGGTCGTACGGCCCGTGCGGCACAGCTCCTCGATCGCCGCGACGGCGGTGTCCGCGTCCCACGACAGCGGGTGGTCCCAGTCGATGTCCGTACTGCCCGCGACCTGCGGCAGCGTCGGGTCGTCACCCTCCTTGTAGAAGTCGTCCAGCCGCAGCACGGGCAGGCCGGAGCGGGCGGCGAGGAGGGACTTGCCTGAGCCGGACGGGCCGGACAGCAGGACGACCCGGGTCGGTATCGGGGGATGCGCACTCACGAGAGTCCAGTGTGAGGCATCACGCGGCTCCCGCCGAGTCGGCGGGTCGCCCTTGGAGCGCACATCACACCTCAACTACCGTATGTGTCTCTATGATTACTTTCCGCATGGACAAAGCGGCACAGGAGAAGGTGGCACCACCGATGGCTCGACTCTCACTCCCGGCTTCCCAGAACGCCTCCGCGCGGCGCGCGTTGCTGGCCGTCACCACCGCGGGGCTCGCCCTCGGCGCGGGCGCCGGTACGGCCGCCGCGGCGGACGGCGCCGCCCCGGTCGTCGACGTGCTGCGCACCCGGCCCACCTCACTCGGCCAGGTCGACCCGCAGGCGGGTCTGCAGGCCCTGACCGGCACGCTCGGGTACGTCACCGGGCCGGTCGCGGGACTCAAGCCCAACCCGCTGGCGGGCACCGGGGTCGACCCGCTCGACAACGGCGTGGGCACCCAGCTGGCCGACTTCCAGCCGCTGACGTCGACGGCCCTGACCGGGCCGGTGGCGCAGGCGCCGTCGATCGGGAGCATTCCGGTGCTGGGGCAGGTGGTGGGCGGGTTGCGCTGAGCCGCCCGTGAGGAGCGCGGGGAGCCGCGCGGCCGGCCCCGGACGGTCAGTGCCGTCCCGAGGGCCCCGCGGCTGCCCGCGCTCCGGGTCAGTACGCGGAGCCCGAGGCGCCCAGCGACCCCGTGGGGTGCCAGACCGTCTTGGTCTCCAGGAACGCGGTCATGCGGTCGAGGCCGGGCGTGGCCGACCAGTCGTCCACAGGCTGTGGACGCAGGACGCGCTTGAGGTTGTCGGCCGCGGCGATCTCCAGCTCCTTCGCCAGGACGTCGTCCGCGCCCGCCAGATCGATCGCGTTGACGTCCTGGTGGGCGGCGAGGGGCGCCGCGATCTCCGCCGTACGGCCGGAGAGGACGTTGACGACACCGCCGGGGACGTCGGAGGTGGCCAGCACCTCGCCGAGCGACAGCGCCGGGAGAGGGGACCGCTCGCTCGCGATCACGACCGCCGTGTTGCCGGTCGCGATCACCGGGGCCAGGACGGAGACCAGGCCCAGGAAGCTCGACTCCTGCGGGGCCAGGACCGTCACCACGCCTGTCGGTTCGGGGGAGGAGAGGTTGAAGTACGGGCCGGCCACCGGGTTTCCGCCACCGACCACCTGGGCGATCTTGTCGGTCCAGCCCGCGTACCAGACCCAGCGGTCGATGGTCGCCTCCACCAGGGCGGCGGCCTTCGACTTCGACAGGCCCTCGGCGTCGCCGACCTCGTGCACGAACTGACCCTTGCGGCCCTCCAGCATCTCGGCGACGCGGTAGAGGACCTGGCCCCGGTTGTACGCCGTCGCGCCGGACCAGCCGCCGAAGGCCTTGCGGGCGGCGACGACCGCGTCACGGGCGTCCTTGCGGGAGGAGAGCGGCGCGTTCGCCAGCCACTTGCCCTTTGCGTCGGTCACCTCGTACACCCGGCCGCTCTCGGAACGCGGGAACTTCCCGCCGACGTACAGCTTGTAGGTCTTGAAAACAGACAGGCGGTCAGACATCGAGGTACGCCTCCAGGCCGTGGCGGCCGCCCTCGCGGCCGAAGCCCGACTCCTTGTAGCCGCCGAACGGCGACGTCGGGTCGAACTTGTTGAACGTGTTGGACCAGACGACACCCGCGCGCAGCTTGTTCGCGACGGCCAGGATCCGGGAGCCCTTCTCGGTCCAGATGCCCGCCGAGAGGCCGTACTGGGTGTTGTTGGCCTTGGCGACGGCCTCGTCCGGGGTGCGGAAGGTGAGGACGGACAGGACCGGGCCGAAGATCTCGTCCCGCGCGATGGTGTGCGCCTGGCTGACGTTGGTGAACAGCGTCGGGGCGAACCAGTAGCCCGCGGAGGGGAGTTCGCAGGCGGGGGACCAGCGTTCGGCGCCCTCGGCCTCGCCGCGCTCGACGAGCGAGGTGATCCGGGTGAGCTGCTCCTCGGAGTTGATCGCCCCGATGTCCGTGTTCTTGTCGAGCGGGTCGCCGAGGCGCAGCGTCGACAGACGGCGCTTCAGGGAGTCGAGCAGCTCGTCCTGGATCGACTCCTGGACCAGCAGGCGGCTGCCCGCGCAGCAGACCTGGCCCTGGTTGAAGAAGATGCCGGTCACGATGCCCTCGACGGCCTGGTCGATGGGGGCGTCGTCGAAGACGATGTTCGCGCCCTTGCCGCCCAGTTCGAGCGTCAGCTTCTTGCGGCTGCCCGCGACCGTCCGCGCGATCTGCTTGCCGACCGCCGTGGAGCCCGTGAAGGCGACCTTGTTGACGTCCGGGTGCGCGACCAGGGCCGCGCCCGCGTCGCCGTAGCCGGGGAGGATGTTGACGACACCCTTCGGCAGGCCCGCCTGGCGGCAGACGTCCGCGAAGAACAGCGCCGACAGGGGAGTGGTCTCGGCCGGCTTCAGCACGACCGTGTTGCCCGTCGCGAGCGCGGGGGCGATCTTCCACGCCAGCATCAGGAGCGGGAAGTTCCAGGGGATGACCTGGCCCGCCACGCCGAGGGGACGCGGGTTGGCGCCGAAGCCCGCGTGGTCGAGCTTGTCGGCCCAGCCGGCGTAGTAGAAGAAGTGCGCGGCGACCAGGGGGAGGTCGGCGTCGCGCGTCTCCTTGATGGGCTTGCCGTTGTCCAGGGTCTCCAGGACGGCCAGTTCGCGGCTGCGCTCCTGGATGATGCGGGCGATGCGGAAGAGGTACTTCGCACGCTCCGAGCCGGGCAGCGCGGACCACTTCTCGAACGCCTTGCGGGCCGCCGCCACCGCGCGGTCCACGTCCGCCTCGCCCGCGCGGGCGATCTCGGAGAGGACCTCCTCGGAGGAGGGGCTGACCGTCTTGAAGACCTTGCCGTCGGCGGCCTCGGTGAACTCGCCGTCGATGAACAGGCCGTAGGAGGGGGCGATGTCCACGACCGCCCGGGACTCGGGGGCCGGTGCGTAGTCGAATGCGGAAGCCATGGGGATCAGTCCACCGTCACGTAGTCGGGGCCGGAGTAGCGGCCGGTGGCCAGCTTCTGGCGCTGCATCAGCAGGTCGTTGAGGAGCGAGGACGCGCCGAAGCGGAACCAGTGGTTGTCCAGCCAGTCCTCGCCCGCGGTCTCGTTGACCAGGACGAGGAACTTGATCGCGTCCTTGGTGGTGCGGATGCCGCCGGCGGGTTTCACACCGATCTGGACGCCGGTCTGGGCGCGGAAGTCGCGGACGGCCTCCAGCATGAGGAGGGTGTTGGCGGGGGTGGCGTTCACCGCGACCTTGCCGGTCGAGGTCTTGATGAAGTCCGCGCCCGCGAGCATGCCGAGCCAGCTGGCACGGCGGATGTTGTCGTATGTGGAGAGTTCGCCGGTCTCGAAGATGACCTTCAGACGGGCCGAGGAGCCGCAGGCCTCCTTCACGGCGGTGATCTCGTCGTGGACCTTGAGGTAGTTCCCCGCGAGGAACGCGCCGCGGTCGATGACCATGTCGATCTCGTCGGCTCCGGCGGCGACGGCCTCGTGGACGTCGGCAAGCTTCACGGCGAGGGCGGCGCGCCCGGCCGGGAAGGCGGTGGCGACGGAGGCGACCTTGACGGTGGAGCCGGCGACGGCCGCCTTGGCGGTGGGGACCATGTCCGGATAGACACAGACCGCGGCCGTGGCGGGGGCCGTGCGGTCGCCCGGGTCGGGGAGGACGGCCTTGGCGCCGAGGGACCGGACCTTGCCCGCGGTGTCGGCGCCTTCCAGGGTCGTCAGATCGACCATGGAGATGGCCAGGTCGATGGCGTACGCCTTGGCGGTCGTCTTGATGGAACGGGTGCCGAGCGAGGCGGCACGCGCCTCCAGGCCGACCGGGTCGACGCCGGGCAGCCCGTGGAGGAAGCGGCGCAGCGTGCTGTCGGACGCGGTGACGTCGGCGAGAGCGTGGGGTGCAGCTGTGGACATGGTCACCAGACGAGCATATCTACGCGCGTAGCAGGTGTACAGCCCCCGGATTGTTTGCGGGCGTCCGCGGCTCGCACCGCGCGCGCGGTGTGCTGGGCGGTCGGGGCGGGCCGCGGGGCGAGGCGCGGGCGGCGGTCGGCCGGTGGCGCGGTTCGCCGTTTCCGCTCGGGGGCGGGTCGCTCCAGCGCGGGGGCGGGCCGGGTGGGCTGCGAACAGTTCCTCCGGGGCGTCGGGCAGAATCGGACGTATGAGCACCTCGGATCAATCGTCGCCCGAGCCGGAGCACACCTCGGCGGCTCGCAGGCGCGCGGAGGCCGGCACGGCTTCGGAGACCCCGAAGGCCGAGCAGGTTCCGGCGACGGCGGCGGCACCCGCGTCGAAGCCCGCCAAGCCCGCGTACAAGGACCGGGTCTACCGGTCGCCCGCCGGGCTGATGGGCGGAGCGCTGCTGCTCGGGCTGTTCGCGTGGCTCGGCGGGGACGCGGTGGTGTCGGGGGAGGGGCGCACGCCCTGGCTGGCACTCGCGTCCATGCTGGTGGCCGTCCCCCTGGTGGTCGCCTTCTCGGTGCGCCCGGCCGTGTTCGCGGGCGACGACCGGCTGCGGGTGCGCAATCCGTTCCGGGTGATCGAGCTGCCGTGGGCGAGCGTCGTGTCCCTGCGCTCCGGTTACACCAACGAGGTGATCGACCAGGGAGGCGCCAAGTACCAGCTCTGGGCGATCCCCGTCTCGCTGCGCGGCCGGAAGAAGGCCGCCCGGCATCAGGCCCGGGAGGCGCACCGGGCGGCCAAGGGCGGGAGCGCGGGCCGGGCAGCCCCGGCCGGGCGGCCCGTCCGGGCGGAGACCGACCAGGTCATGGCCGATCTGCGGGAGCTGTGCGAGGCACGGGCGAAGGCGCTCGGGTCGCAGGGCGAGCCGAGCGTGCGGTGGGCCTGGGAGGTCATGGCGCCCGCGGTGGCGGGGGCCGTGCTGCTGCTGGTGCTGATCGCGATCGGGTGACCGGCCCGCGGGGCCGGAAGTCCGGCCGGGGCCGGATTTCCGGCAGCCCGTGGAAGGCGGCGGCCGGTGCCGCCGCGGCCGACTCCACCCCCTGGTCTCGGCCCGGGACGCGCTCGTCCCGGGAGGTGTCCGCAGGGCGTGCGGGCACCCGGGGCCGGAGGCTTCCCGGATCGGCTTCAGGCATCTGTTCTATGGTGGCTGGAAACGCGCCGGACGCGATGTCCGGGAAGCGCGCGACGGTCCAACGCCCGGCAGATCCGGGTGGGTTGGTCCGGAACGTGCCCGTGCGTCCCGCCTTCACAGCTTGGTCCCACCCGGATCGCGTCGGATCGCGCGCGACGAACGGCGTATCCACGACGGCGGCCGGAGTGTCCACGAACCGATGACCACGAACCTTGAGCCCCGGCCGCAGGCCGGGCCCACCGTGCCGCGCCCGCTGCCCCCGACCGCCGTGCCCGAGGGCTGCGGCGCCTGGAGCGGGGAGAAGCTGGAGGCATGGGCCCGGACCCGGCCGCCCGTGTGGGTGCCGGCCCGGACCCGCCCCCTGCACCTGCTCGCCGTGGTCCCGGGCGGCCTCGTCATCGGCTTCTGGCTGGCGAACTTCGCGGAGATCCCCGCGGCCCTCGCCGTCCTGGTCCCCCTGCAACTGGTGTGGACCCTGGTCAGGCCCGAGGTCGTACGGTTCTCGGCGCCCCTGCTCATGCTCGTGCTGGCCTGGCGCGGGGGATCGCACGACGTGCCGACCCTGCTGGGCCTCACCGCCCTGACCTTCACCTGGGCCGCCGCCGAGATCCGGCTGAGCAAGCGCGGGCTGCAGCGGCAGTGGGCCGTGGCGGCCGCCGAGGGTGCGACCGCCACCGTGCCGGACGGGGCGGGGCCGGTGCGGCGCGGCCGGTTCCTCATGGGGGCCGGGCTCCTTCTGGCCCTGCTCGGCGCGGGACTGCTCACCCTCGCCTCCGGCCGGGACGTCGCCACCGACCGGGACGGGGTCACGCTCGTCGGCTGGTTCGTCGTCGGCTGGGGGCTCACCGCGCTGCTCTCCGGGTGGCTGGGACGCCGCCGGGCCGCCGCGCTGCGACGTGCTCCCGTGCCGGTGCTGCGGGTGCTCGTGCGTGACGGCGCCGACGGGGACGCCGAGGTCTTCGCCGCCGACGACGTGGAGGCACGGCGGCCGCTGTTCACCGTCGCGGCCGAGGAGTGGTACGGCGACGGCGAGGAGGAGTCCGAGGAGGACGACGCGTCCGAGGGAGCCGCGGAGCGGGACGAGCGGGACGAACTCCTCGACGCGATCGAGGACGCCGACGATGACGACGAGCAGCCCGGCCCCCTGCGCGAGGCCGTGCTGTACGGGCCGCCCCACGAGGGCGCCGAGATCGTGATCGTCAGCGCGGTGGAGAAGCCGGACGCGCCCGAGGAGCCGGACGGGTCCCAGGGGCCGCCGGACCTGCGGAAGCCGGAGGAGCGGAGGCCGGAGGAGCAGGACGGCGCGGACACGGCCGGGAGCGGTGCGCCGACGGAACTGGTCGTCGAGTCGTCCAGCGGCCCGGTGCGCCCCCTGTCCGCCCGCGCCGTGCGGCGCCGGGAAGCCGCACAGCGGGCCAGGGCCAGGCGGAGCACCGTCCACGAGGAGCTGCGGGCCACCGCCGCCGCCCGGAGCAGGCAGCGGCTGGGTGAGGAGCAGGTACCCGTGCGGCGCTGGCGGGCGGGGTGGGCCGACGGGGCCGCCGCTCTCCTGACGATCGTCGTGGTCGCGGCCGTCGGGCTGTACGCGCACGGCCTGGTGTGGCCCGTCCTCGGCGGTCTGGTCGGCCTCGTCGGCGTCCTGACGCTGCCCCAGCAGCTGGCCTGGCGCATCACCGCCGACCGCGCGGGCCTCTGGCTGAGCGGCTGGCGCCGGGACCGGCACATCGAGTGGGACGACCTCATGACGGTCCGGTGCGCCGGCGCGGTACTGACGGTGGACAGCCGCCAGGAGTCGTTCACGCCCTGGTCCGTCCGGTCGGAACGCTTGCGCCGGCTGGAGCGGAAGCTGCGCCTGGTCCACCCTTACGAGCGGACCGCGGCCGAGATCACCGCCATGTGGCGGGAGCCCGAGCTGCGGCCCGAAGGGGAGTACCGGGGCCGGGGGATGCCCCTGTGGCCGCTGGGCGTGGTGCTGGCCGCGGCGTGGGTGGCGGTGCTGGTGCTGGTGCCGTAGGGCGGTGGCGCGGCCGGATCGCCGGTCCGAGCGGCCCGGGGCCCCGGCCGGTGATCCAGCCGGGGCCCCGTCACACGCGGGCGGTCAGATGCCCGCCGCCGCCGACAGGTCCCGCTTGATCCCGGCCAGCAGGTCGGTCGCCTTCGCGCGGGCCGCCGGGAGACCGGCGTGGTCGGCCACCGGCACCACGACCTCCAGGTAGCATTTCAGCTTGGGCTCGGTCCCGCTCGGGCGGACGATCACGCGGGCGCCGTCGAGGGTGTACCGCAGGCCGTCCGTGGGCGGGAGGCTGTCGGTGCCCCGGGTGAGGTCCTCGGCCGTGGTGACGGCGAGGCCCGCGAGGGCGGTCGGGGGCCGCTCACGGAGCCGCTCCATGGCGCGGGCGATGACCGACAGATCCTCGACGCGGACCGAGAGCTGGTCGGTGGCGTGCAGGCCGTGCTCGACGGCGAGGTCGTCCAGCAGGTCGAGGAGGGTGCGGCCCTCCTCCTTCAGCCGCGAGGCGAGTTCCGTGATGAGGAGGGCCGCCGTGATGCCGTCCTTGTCCCGGAC
The DNA here is from genome assembly GCF_053593335.1 of Streptomyces sp. NPDC002324. Taxonomy (NCBI): domain Bacteria; kingdom Bacillati; phylum Actinomycetota; class Actinomycetes; order Kitasatosporales; family Streptomycetaceae; genus Streptomyces; species Streptomyces sp. NPDC002324. Next base: position 10,722 of record NZ_JBSFCF010000004.1, on the reverse strand, counting down.
GCCCTCGGGGTCGACGCAGTAGCCGAGGGCCTCCTCGTAGCCGTAGCGCAAACCCTCGACGCGGGCGATCCACTTGAAGCCGGTGAGGGTCTCCTCGTAGGGCAGGCCCGCCTTCTCGGCGATACGGCCGAGGAGCGAGGAGGAGACGATCGACTCGGCGAAGGCGCCCTGGACGCCGCGCGCGACCAGGTGGGCGGCGAGGAGCGCGCCCACCTCGTCGCCGCGCAGCATCCGCCAGTCGGCGCCGTCCGGGACCGCCGCGGCGCAGCGGTCGGCGTCCGGGTCGTTCGCGACGATCAGGTCGGGGTCCGTCTCGCGGGCCTTCGCGAAGGCGAGGTCCATCGCGCCGGGCTCCTCCGGGTTGGGGAAGGCGACCGTCGGGAACTCCGGGTCCGGGTCCGCCTGCTCGGCGACCAGGACGGGCTCCGGGAAGCCCGCGCGGGCGAACGCCGCCAGCAGGGTGTCCTTTCCGACACCGTGCATCGCCGTGTAGACCGTGCGGGCGGTGCGGGGGGAACCGGGCGAGAGGACCGCGTCCGTACGAGCCAGGTACGCGTCCAGGACGCCGTCGTCGAGGGTCTCCCAGCCGGCGTCGGGGCGAGGGACGTCGTCCAGGGACCGTACGGCGTCGATCTCGGCCGCGATCCCGGCGTCGGCCGGGGGCACGATCTGGGAGCCGTCGCCCAGGTAGACCTTGTAGCCGTTGTCGCGGGGCGGGTTGTGACTGGCCGTGACCTCCACGCCGGCGACCGCGCCCAGGTGCCTTATGGCGAAGGCCAGGACGGGCGTGGGCAGGGGGCGGGGGAGGACGGCCGCGCGCAGGCCCGCGCCGGTCATCACGGCGGCCGTGTCACGCGCGAAGTCGGCGGACTTGTGCCGGGCGTCGTAGCCGATGACGACGAGGCCGCCGCCCGCGCCCTGCTTGTTCAGGTACGCGGCGAGGCCCGCGGCGGCGCGGATGACGACCGAGCGGTTCATGCGCATGGGGCCGGCGCCGAGTTCGCCGCGCAGGCCCGCGGTGCCGAACTGGAGGGTGCCGGAGAAACGGGCGGTCAGCTCCGCCGTGTCCGCCGCGTCGATCAGCCCGCCGAGTTCGTCCCGGGTGTCCGGGTCGGGATCCTCGGCCAGCCACGCCTTGGCGCGGGCGATCAGGTCGTCGTGCACGGGGGTCAACCTCTCGTTCCTGGTTCGTGTGTCGCTTCGATTGTGCTCGCCCCCGCGGCCCCTGACCGCGTCCCGTCCCCAGGGGCCGCGCCCCCGAAAAGCAGGGGCCGCGCCCCGTGCTTTCCAGGGAGGAACGCCCACCGGGCCCGCGGCCGGAGAGCGCGTCGCCTCGCGGAGCCCCGGGCTACAGCCGGTTCAGTACCCGCGTCAGCAGCGCGCCCATCCGGGTCGCCGAGTCGCGGCCCGCCTGGAGAACCTCTTCGTGGTTCAGGGGCTCACCCGTCATGCCGGCCGCCAGGTTGGTCACCAGCGAGATGCCCAGGATCTCGGCACCGGCCTCGCGCGCGGCGATGGCCTCCAGGACCGTGGACATGCCGACCAGGTCCGCGCCGATCACACGGGCCATCCGGATCTCCGCCGGGGTCTCGTAGTGGGGGCCCGTGAACTGCGCGTAGACGCCCTCCTCCAGCGAGGGGTCGATCTCCTTGCACAGGGCGCGCAGGCGCGGGGAGTACAGGTCCGTGAGGTCGACGAAGTTCGCGCCGACGATCGGCGACGTCGCCGTCAGGTTGAGGTGGTCGCTGATCAGGACCGGCTGGCCGGGACGCATGCCCTCGCGCAGACCGCCGCAGCCGTTGGTGAGGACGATCGTCTTCACCCCGGCGGCGACGGCGGTACGGACGCCGTGCGCCACCGCGGCGACACCGCGGCCCTCGTAGTAGTGGGTGCGGCCCAGGAAGACGAGCGCCCGCTTGCCGCCGATCCGGTACGAGCGGACCTTGCCGCCGTGGCCCTCGACCGCCGGCGGCGGGAAGCCGGGCAGCTCGGTGACCTGGAACTCGGCCTCGGGGGCGCCGAGCGCGTCCACGGCCGGGGCCCAGCCGGAGCCCATCACAAGCGCGACGTCGTGGGTCTCGGCGCCCGTCAGCTCGCGCAGGCGCGCGGCAGCGGCGTCGGCGGCGGCGTACGGGTCGCCCTGGATGTCGTCCGGAAGAAGAGATGCGTTCACGCGACGAGGGTATCCGGTTTGGGCCTACGCGCGTAGATGACGAGGCGCTCCGGATCGGGATCGTTGCCTTGTCGTTTCCAACGGCGAGACCGGGCGCGGGGACCGGCTCCGCGCCCCTCGGCCACTCGCTCAGCAGGGGCGTTTGCGCAGTTCCATCACGTAGTCGTGGGGTGCGCCCGCCGACTCCGCCGCGTCCGCCACCTCGCCCAGGTAGCGGGCCGAGGGAAGCCCGCCCTCGTAGCCGTTGAGGACGTAGACCCAGGCCGGCTCCTCGCCGTCCAGGGTGTGGACGCGGACCCGCATCCGGCGGTATATGTCCAGGCCGACGCCGACCCAGCGGTCCATCGCGTCCTCGTCCATGGGGGCGATGTCGTACAGCGCCACGAAGACCTGGGAGCGCGGCGCCTCCACGACCGTGGCCAGCGCGCCCTCCCAGCCCATGTGCTCGCCGCCGAAGGTCAGCCGCCAGTCGTTCAGCCAGCCGGTTGCGCGCAGCGGGGAGTGGGGGGCGCGGCGGGACATCAGACGCGAGTCCAGGTTGCCGGCGTAGGCGGCGTAGAGCGACATGGGGAGAGGGTACGGGAGCGTTCCGCTCGGGGCGCCGGGCGACTGATGGGGTGGGGGGTGCCTGTTGTTCTGCGGGTGCGGGTGAGTTGTGGCTGGTCGCGCAGTTCCTCGCGCCCCTTGCGGGGCGCCCTGCACCCCGGGGGCGTGCCACCCGCGCTCGTGCGGGACAATAGGGCATGTGACTCGGATCGTGATCATCGGTGGCGGACCCGGCGGCTATGAGGCGGCGCTGGTGGCCGCGCAGCTCGGCGCGGAGGTGACCGTCGTGGACTGCGACGGTCTGGGCGGGGCGTCGGTGCTGACCGACTGCGTGCCGTCGAAGACCCTCATCGCGACGGCCGAGGTGATGACCACCTTCGACTCCTCCTACGAGGAGCTGGGGATCATCGTCGCCGACGACACTCCGTACATCGACACGCCCGCGCGTGTCGTCGGGGTCGACCTCGGCAAGGTCAACCGGCGCGTGAAGCGGCTCGCGCTGGCGCAGTCGCACGACATCACGGCGTCCGTGACGCGCGCCGGTGCGCGGGTGATGCGAGGGCGCGGCCGGCTCCAGGGGCAGCAGGATCTCGACGGGTCGCGCAAGGTCGTGGTGCGCGCCGCCGACGGGTCCGAGGAGACGCTCACCGCCGACGCCGTGCTCATCGCCACCGGCGCCCATCCGCGCGAGGTGCCCGACGCGCAGCCCGACGGCGAGCGCATCCTCAACTGGACGCAGGTCTACGACCTCGACGAACTTCCCGAGGAACTGATCGTCGTCGGGTCCGGTGTCACCGGTGCCGAGTTCGCCGGCGCGTACCAGGCGCTGGGGTCCCGCGTCACGCTCGTCTCCAGCCGCGACCGCGTCCTGCCGGGCGAGGACCCGGACGCCGCCGCCGTCCTGGAGGACGTGTTCCGGCGCCGCGGTATGAACGTCATGGCGCGCTCCCGGGCCCAGTCCGCCAAACGGGTGGGCGACCGGGTCGAGGTGACGCTCGCGGACGGGCGGGTCATCAGCGGCTCGCACTGTCTGATGGCCGTCGGCGCCATCCCCAACAGCGCGGGCATGGGCCTGGAGGAGGCCGGGGTCAAGGTCAAGGACTCCGGGCACATCTGGACCGACAAGGTCTCCCGGACGAGTGCGCCCGGCGTGTACGCCGCCGGTGACGTGACCGGTGTCTTCGCGCTCGCCTCCGTGGCCGCCATGCAGGGCCGTATCGCCATGTACCACTTCCTCGGCGACGCGGTGGCCCCGCTGAACCTGAAGACCGTCTCGTCCAACGTCTTCACCGACCCCGAGATCGCCACCGTCGGCTACACCCAGGCCGACCTGGACACCGGGGTCATCGAGGCCGTCGGGGTGAAACTGCCGCTGCTGCGCAACCCGCGCGCCAAGATGCAGGGCATCCGGGACGGCTTCGTCAAGATCTTCTGCCGCCCGGGCACCGGTATCGTCGTTGGCGGTGTCGTGGTCGCCCCGCGTGCCTCGGAGCTGATCCACCCCATCTCGATCGCGGTCGACAACAACCTGACCGTCGAACAGATCGCGAACGCCTTCACCGTGTACCCGTCCCTGTCGGGTTCGATCGCCGAGGTGGCCCGCCAGCTCCACACGCGCAAGGCCGGCGGCGTCTGACAGGTCGTCCGGCAGTCGTCGGGCAGGTCGCCGGGCGGCCTGCTTGACACTTTCCGTCCCGGATGGCCCCTATATCACTTCTCGCCCCACCCTGCGAACAACTTCTGCTATTCGGCGCAAACTGCTGAAAGCAGATGGTCGTTGGCGTTACTGTCAGTTTCGTGTTCGCTGCAGAACGTCGTCAATTGATCCTCGAAATGGTGCGGGCCAATGGAGCCGTGTCGCTCCGTGAGCTCGCCCGCGTCGTCCAGACCTCCGAAGTGACCGTACGGCGGGACGTGCGCGCTCTGGAGGCAGAAGGACTCCTCGACCGCCGACACGGCGGTGCGGTATTGCCGGGCGGGTTCACGCGAGAGTCCGGCTTTCCGCAGAAATCTCATCTCGCGACCGCCGAGAAGACGGCCATCGCCGACCTCGCCGCGAGCTTCGTCGAAGAGGGCGAGGCCATCGTGGTCGGGGCGGGGACCACCACGCAGGAGCTGGCACGCCGGCTCGCGCGGGTCCCCGGGCTGACCGTCGTCACCAACTCCCTGTTGGTGGCCCAGGCGCTGGCCCATGCCAACCGTGTGGAGGTCGTGATGACCGGCGGCACCCTGCGCGGTTCCAACTACGCCCTGGTCGGCTCCGGCGCCGAGCAGTCCCTCCAAGGGCTGCGCGTCTCCAAGGCCTTCCTCTCCGGGAGCGGACTGACCGCCGAGCGCGGCCTGTCCACGTCCAACATGCTGTCGGCCTCGGTCGACCGCGCGCTGGTCCAGGCCGCCGCCGAGGTCGTCGTCCTCGCCGATCACACCAAGCTCGGCACCGACACGATGTTCCAGACGGTGCCGACCGATGTGGTCACCCGGCTGGTCACCGACGACCCGCCCGGCCATGACGACCGCGCGGTCACCGAGCTGCAGGCCCTGGCCGATCAGGGTGTGCAGATCTCCGTGGCCGGAGCGGCGGGCGGCGGTGCCGGCGGCGACCCCGTCCCGGCGCGCCCCTCGCGCCGGGACGTGCCCCTCCCGGGTCCTCGCCGCAACCAGGTCCACGGCACCGCGCCGCAGTTGCGCACCGCCACGGTCCTGGGGGACCAGCCGCCGGCCGGTGAACGGGAGCGGGAGAGGGCGGCCCGGGTCGCGGACCTGCGGCGCCGGTAGGGCCCGCCGTACGCGCGCTGCCGTCGCACCGCGTGTACGTTGCGCCTGCCGTACGCGCACTGCCGTAGCACCGCGTGTACGTCGTGCCTGCCGTACGCGCGCATGGCACCGCGTGGTCGTCGGAGGCGGGTCCCGCCTACCTCCGGGTGATGCCGCGCGTCGTCCGGCGGGCCTCTCGAACGGTCCGGTGGCGACGCCCCGTCGCGCCGCTCTCCCTGCGCCGCTTCGGCGCCGGGCGGCGGGTCGCAGGGGCCGTACGACCGTCAGGGTTTCAGGCCGCGCAGGGTCAGCGTCAGCAGGCGGTCGGCCAGGTCCGGGTCGTCCGGGGTCTCCTCGGCCGCCAGCGCGATCGCGTGGGTGAGCTGGAGCAGGTCACCGATCGACACGTCCTCGCGCACCGTGCGGGCCCGTTGCGCCCGCCGGAGCAGGGCGGTGCCCGCCTCCCGGATGGGGGCGCAGCACCGCGCCAGGTCCGAGGTGTTCTCGTCCGCGGCGCGGGAGTCCGCGTACGAAACCGTCATCAGGGCCTGGGCCAGACCTCGGTATTCGCCCGCATGGGTGATGATGTCGCGCAGCCAGGAGACGAGTGCGGTGCAGGGCTGGGCCGCGTCGAGCTGCTCGCGCGCCCGGGCCAGCAGGTCGCCGACGGCTTCCTCGAAGACCGCGCCGAGGAGGGCCTGGCGGTTGGGGAAGTGGCGGTACAGGGTGCCGATGCCCACGTCCGCGCGGCGGGCGATGTCCTCCAGCGAGGCGGACGTCCCGTGGGCCGCGAAGGCGAGACGGGCCTCCGTGAGCAGGCGGTCGCGGTTGCGGCGGGCGTCGGCCCGCATCGGGCGGGTCCCTGCGGGAGTCCCCGCCGAAGCTCGGGCCGGGGTGGGGCTCACGGTGGTTCCACCTGCTCTCTGCGCTGGGGGATGTTCAGCCTAAGAGCTCGGGTGAGCGCGGGAGTTGCGCGGGTGCCGGTTCTGCGTGACTGGTCGCGCGGTTCCCCGCGCCCCTCTGAGGGGCGCGGGGACGCGGCTGTTCGCGTGGCGCCGGATCAGTCCTTGATCTCGCAGATGGCGGCGCCGGAGGTGATGGAGGCGCCGACGTCCGCGGAGAGGCCCTTGACGGTGCCGGAGCGGTGGGCGTTGAGAGGCTGTTCCATCTTCATGGCCTCCAGGACGACGATCAGGTCGCCTTCCTTGACCTCCTGGCCCTCCTCGACGGCGACCTTGACGATGGTGCCCTGCATCGGGGAGGCGAGGGTGTCTCCGGAGGCCGCCGGGCCGGACTTCTTCGCCGCGCGGCGCTTGGGCTTGGCACCGGCCGCCAGACCGGTGCGGGCCAGGGTCATGCCCAGGGCGGCCGGGAGGGAGACCTCCAGGCGCTTGCCGCCGACCTCGACGACGATCGTCTCGCGGTCGGTGTCGTCCTCGGCCTCGGTGTCGGCCGGGGCCGCGAAGGGCTTGATGTCGTTGACGAACTCGGTCTCGATCCAGCGGGTGTGGACCGTGAACGGGTCCGCGGAGCCGGTCAGCTCGGGGCCGAACGCCGGGTCCCTGACCACCGCGCGGTGGAAGGGGATCGCGGTGGCCATGCCCTCGACGGTGAACTCGTCCAGGGCGCGGGCGGCGCGCTGCAGGGCCTGCTGACGGGTGGCGCCGGTGACGATCAGCTTGGCCAGCAGGGAGTCCCAGGCCGGGCCGATCACGCTGCCGGACTCCACGCCCGCGTCCAGGCGGACGCCGGGGCCGGTGGGCGCGGTGAAGGTGGTGACGGTGCCGGGGGCGGGCAGGAAGCCCCGGCCCGGGTCCTCGCCGTTGATGCGGAACTCGAAGGAGTGGCCACGCAGCGGCGGGTCGTCGTAGCCGAGGGCCTCGCCGTCGGCGATGCGGAACATCTCGCGGACCAGGTCGATACCGGTGACCTCCTCGGTGACCGGGTGCTCGACCTGGAGGCGGGTGTTGACCTCCAGGAAGGAGATCGTGCCGTCCAGGCCCACCAGGAACTCCACCGTGCCGGCGCCGACGTAGCCGGCCTCCTTCAGGATCGCCTTCGACGCCGCGTACAGCTGCTCGTTCTGCGCCTCGGACAGGAAGGGGGCCGGGGCCTCCTCGACGAGCTTCTGGTGGCGGCGCTGCAGCGAGCAGTCACGGGTGGAGACCACGACCACGTTGCCGTGGGAGTCGGCCAGGCACTGCGTCTCCACGTGGCGGGGCTTGTCGAGGTAGCGCTCCACGAAGCACTCGCCCCGCCCGAACGCGGCCACGGCCTCGCGGACGGCGGAGTCGTACAGCTCCGGGACCTCCTCCAGGGTGCGGGCGACCTTCAGGCCACGCCCGCCGCCACCGAAGGCCGCCTTGATCGCGATCGGCAGACCGTGCTCCCGGGCGAACGCCACGACCTCCTCGGCCCCCGAGACGGGATCGGGCGTGCCCGCGACCAGCGGCGCACCGGCGCGCTGGGCGATGTGCCGGGCCGCCACCTTGTCACCCAGGTCGCGGATCGCCTGCGGGGGCGGACCGATCCAGATCAGGCCCGCGTCCAGGACCGCCTGGGCGAACTCCGCGTTCTCCGAGAGGAAGCCGTAGCCGGGGTGGACCGCGTCGGCTTCGGCGTCCTTCGCCGCCTGGAGGACCTTGCCCATGTCCAGGTAGCTGGTCGCCGGCGTGTCACCGCCCAGGGCGAACGCCTCGTCCGCGGCCCGCACATGCAGCGCGTCCCGGTCCGGATCGGCGTACACGGCCACGCTCGCGATCCCGGCGTCCCGGCACGCCCGGGCGACGCGGACAGCGATTTCGCCTCGGTTGGCGATCAACACCTTGCGCACGATGGCTCCCTCTCCTTGAAACAAGCCGAGTTTAGGGACTGCCGACACGGCGTTTCGACCCGTCCACAATGGTGAGCTTGCCCACACGGAGCGTGAAACGAGGCTCACTCAACCTGCGAAATCCCTTGTCGCACAGCATTGCGCAGGTCTCCATGCGGAAACCCTAGCCCTCTGATGTGGTCAAGGTCTCTGTGCGGCCGCGCTGCGGCCGGTTGGGTTTCTTTGTGGAGTCCCTACTAATGGCCCAACGATTCTTTGCTCTCGTGAGAACCCTTGTCCCGGGGTTTACCCGTTAGTAGCGTTCGCGATGTCTCGAACGCCTGCATGGGGTGACGACATGGGTCCGCGAGGCGCTGAGAGCAGCAGGACGAGAGTGGAAGTGGGTGGGGGCGGTGATCCGCAGACCGGTGGCGGTGGTCACGGCGTTCGTGCTGTTCGCGGAAGGGCTCGGAATCGCCGGGCTGCAGTGGTTCCTCGGCACGGTCGTCGACCGGCAGAAGATGTCCCTCGCCGGGCTGGATCCGGACGCGATGTCCCTCTCCACGAAGGCCGGGGGTGTCGTCTTCGGCCTCTACTTCGTCCTCTGCGGTGTGGTCGCCCTGCTCGTCGGGGTGCGCAACCGGCCCGCCGCCGGGCTCGGCAGGATCCTGCTCATCAGCGTGGCCGTCGTGCACGGGCTGCTCGGCGCGCTCACGGTGGGGCTGGTCGGGTGGGGCGCGTTCGCGTTCATGATGGTCGTGCTGGGGCTCGTGCTGCTCACGCTGATGACGTACGACCGGCAGGACGGGAGCGCTGACGCCGTGTCGGGTGGAGCCGGTGGGGCGGACGGGTCCGGTGGGGCGAAGGGGTCGGCTGGAGTGGGTGGTGCCGGTGGGTCGGAGCCGGTCGCTCCTGCGGCGCCCGGCGCCTCTTGACGGGACCGGCGCTCACCTTGTGACGGGACCGGCTCCCACCTTGTGACGGTTCGGCGCGATCCCCGCGTGTTCAGTTCTCGCGGGGGGTCCACAGCTCCGTGATGCCTACGCCCAGTTGGGCCAGCAGACGCCGGAGCAGGGGCAGGCTGAGCCCGATGACGTTGCCGTGGTCGCCGTCGATGCCCTCGATGAACGGGGCCGAGCGGCCGTCGAGGGTGAACGCGCCCGCCACGTGGAGGGGTTCGCCCGAGGCGACGTACGCGGCGATCTCGTCGTCGGTGGGGTCGCCGAAGTGGACGACCGTGGAGGCGGTCGCGGAGGCGTGGCGGCCGGTGGCGGTGTCGTAGACGCAGTGGCCGGTCTGGAGCGTGCCGGCGCGGCCGCGCATCGACTTCCAGCGGGCGGTGGCCTCCTCGGCGTCGGCAGGCTTGCCGAGGGCCTGGCCGTCCAGGTCGAGGACCGAGTCGCAGCCGACCACCAGGGCGCCCTTGACCTCGGGCTTCGCGGCCACCACGGAGGCCTTGGCCTCGGCGAGCGCGAGCGCGAGGTCGGCGGGGGTGGGGGCGCTGACGGCGTCCTCGTCGACGCCGCTGACGATCACCTCGGGGGTGAGGCCGGCCTGGCGGAGGAGGTTGAGCCGGGCGGGGGACTGGGAGGCGAGGACGAGGCGGCGGGGCTGGTGGTCGGTCATGGGCGCCAGGGTATCGGCGGGGGTGCGTCCGGGGGGTGGGCCGGGGCGCGTTGATGCGGTGGGGTGGTGCGCGCTTGTCTGGTGCGCTGGGTGTGGTGCGGTTGCCTGGCGCGCGGTACCTGGTGCACTGAGTGGAGAGTGGGGCGCGTTCGGCTCGGTGGGCGGGAGCGCGCTTCGTGCGGTGGGTGGGTCGGGTGCGCGCCGGGGGGTGTCCGTCCTCGGAACGGCGCGGAATCGGTCGGCTTCGAGGCGCGGGGCGTTGACGAGTCAACCGCTGCGGGCGGACACCTCCCGGCACGCCCCCTTCGCGCCGTACGCGGCAGGTCCTGCGTGCGGGGCGCGCCCGCCTGATCGCCGTACGTGGATCTCAGCGGAGGCCCAGGACCAGCATCGCCAGGAGCATGGCGAAGGCCATGAGGACGCCGAGCCGCCGAAGCATGGCCTGCGTGTCGCGCAGTTCCTTCGGCGGCTCGTTCTCAGGGTCGGACCAGAGCATGCTGCGATGGTGCGTCGCCCGGGGGGCCCGGCGCCTGAGTACGCGTACTCAAGTCGGTAGGGGAGGTTCCGCTCAGCCCGGCCAGTAGGTCCGGCTCCAGGTCGAGGGGCCCGGGGCCGGGAGGCGGTGGGCGGCGATGCGGGACGGGTCGGCCCAGGAGTCGCGGGGGGCGGGCACGCCGGGCTGCTGCGCCGCCGCTGCTGCTGCGGTGCGGGCGCGTACGACGGCGAGTGCGGCGGCGAGTTCCTCGGGGGTGGGGTTTCCCCGGACGACCTTGATGGTCATGTCGGCTCCCGTGGGGGTTCAGAGGGGGAT